>NZ_VFMM01000001.1:3701693-4027117 GCF_006715085.1 Kribbella jejuensis
CGGCACGTTTGGCGATGCTCAATGGGGTTCGGCTCATCTCCTGTGAGGTCACTTCCGGCGCAGTGACGGTCGAGGTGTCACTCGAACTCGAGCTCCGGATCGCTCGTCCGACGCTGACCGCGAGTGCTCGAGCAGGGCCGGTGTGAGGCTGCGTCGTCAACCATCTCGTGGGTCGGGTACTGCGGTGGTCGCGATCTGGTCGCAATCTGATAGAGATGCCGCGTTGATGTGGACGGCGTCTGCGGGAGCGATCCATGATCGGGAACCGAGTACAGCTCATTTCCCGGACGTACTTCCCCGGCGCCCGGACTGTTACCTCGGAGGCTCGCTTGCCCGACCCGATTCGGCTGCTGCTGGTCGATGACCAGATTCTCAGTCGAGGCTTGCTGCGCAGCGGTTTGGAGCGTGAGCGCGATCTGCAGATCGTTGCCGAGCTCAACAGATCTGACGACGTGGTCGGTGCCGCCAAACGGCACCGGGCGAACGTCGCGCTGCTGGATGCGGGCGGTCCGGGCGACGACAGCATCACCGTCACCACCGAGTTGCGTACGTCGATGCCGGAGTGCCGGGTCGTCATGCTCACGACGTACGGGCGCCCGGTGCACATGCGGCGTGGGCTCGACGCCGGGGCGAAGGGGTTCGCGTTGAAGGGGAGTCCGGCGCCGCAATTAGCCGATGCGGTACGTCGGGTGCACCTCGGCCTGCGGGTCGTCGACGCGAACCTCGCGGCCGAGAACTTGAGGTATTCCGAGACGCCCCTCAACGAGGACGAAACGGACACGCTCCGCGCCGCCCGCAACGGCGGATCGGTCGCACTGATGGCGCGAAAGCTGGACGTCTCGGAGCGGGTGGTCCGCACCCGCCTTTGGTCTGCCATCGGCAAGACCGGCGCCCGTACGCGCTCCGACGCAGTCCAGATAGCCGAACAAAACGGCTGGCTGCTGGACTGACCGGCGATCGGGCCGGGTCCGAAGAGGACGCAGCACCTCCGCACCTGACGTCCTCCCGCGGCGTTGCTCGGCGCATCCGGGTATGCCGATCGCGTGGGGTGCGAGCGTGGGCGCGCCCGGTGTGCTCGCGATGCGCGGTAAGGCGGCCGCGTGGGGTGGAAGTGTGGTGGCGCTGCGGCGTGCCGGGATGCGTGCGTGAGCCCGCGGGCATGGGTGGGAGTGTGTGCACTGCGGTGTGCCGGGATGCGCGGTAAGCCGGCCGCGTGGGGTGGAGGTGTGGTGGCGCTGCGCTGTGCCGGGGTGCGTGGGTGAGCCCTTGGGCGTTGGGTGGGAGTGTGGTGGCGCCGCGGTGTGCTGGGGGTGCGTGGGTGAGCCGGTGGCGTGGGGTGGGAGCCGGGCGCCCGGGCAAGCCGATCGCGGGGCGGCGAGGGTGGTCCCGTCCGGATCCTGGTCACTCGCGAAGGCGCTGACCTGTTCGGTGCGGTGAACGCCTGGTCGGCGTGGTCGACACCGCGCAGTGCGCCGGTTGAGGCGGTCGCCCGCGCGTGCCGTGCGTACGTCGAGACCGGCGCGGTGGCGGCTGTTGAACCGCTGGCGCTGCTCACGCGTCTGTCCAAGGCTGCTGCGGCGGATCATCGGCGGACTGGTGGAGGACACTGGGGTGGTGGATCGGCGGCGGGTGGTTGTGGTGGATGCGGCGAATGTGGTTGGGGCGCGGCCGGATGGGTGGTGGCGCGATCGGGTGGGGGCGGCTCGGCGGCTGTTGGTTCGGGTTGCTGCGTTGGCGGAGCGGTTGCCTGATACTGACGTGATTGTGGTGCTTGAGGGTGCCGCGCGACGGGCGGTGGAGGGGGCGGACGCGCCTGACACGGGCCAGGTGCGGGTCGTGCTCGCACCGGGTTCCGGTGACGACACCATCGTGGACGTGACTGCCGAGGTAGTTGCCCAGTCGCATCATCCGGCCGTCACGGTGGTCACCGCAGACCGGGGCCTGCGCCAGCGCCTAGAGCCGACCGGTGCCGGCACCACCGGTCCGCGCTGGCTCCTTGACCAGTTGGACGGTTTACCCCAACGCCCAACCAATTGACGCCCGATGCAACCGAACAGTCCGGCCGCGCGAACGCTTGGGTGGGGTGAGAGGTGGGGTCGGTTGATCGGTGAGGTCAGGCCAACGGTGGGCCCGGGTGATTGCTGGGGTCGGGTGATTGCTCGGGCCGGGTGATTGCTGTCGGGCGCATGGTGGGCCCGGGTGATTGCTGGGGTCGGGTGATTGCTCGGGCCGGGTGATTGCTGTCGGGCGCATGGTGGGGCCGGGTGACTGCTGGGGCGGCGTGAAGGCTCGGCCGGGTGACTGCGTGGGTCGAGTGAATGCTCGGACTGCGTGTCCGCCTCGAGTTCCGGGACTCAGCGGGTCGTGTTGTGGATGACGTGTGGGAGTGGGGTGTCGTCGGGTGCTGGGCACAGCGTGCTGGAGGAGCTCGGTGCGCCCAGTGCCGAACGCTCGGCTGGATGAATGCTGGGTCGGGTGAATGCTCGGGCCGAGTGAATGCGACCGCTCCGGGCAAGACCGCGAGGGTGCCGTGGTGGCCGCGTGTAGGCCCGGCTGGGTGAATGCTCGGGTCGGGTGAATGCTCGGGTCGGGTGATTGCTTGGGCGGCGTGAACTCGGCGGGGTGAGTGCTTGGGTCGAGTGAAGGCTGGGGTCGCGTGAAGGCTGGGGTCGGGTGAGGGCTGGGGGTCCGTGTCCGCCTCGAGCTCCGGGACTCAGCGGGTCCTGTTGTGGATGACGCGCGGGAGTGGGGTGCTCTCGGGTGTCGGGCACGGCGTGCTGGAGGAGCTCGGTGCTGTCGCGGTGCCGAACGCTCGGCTGGGTGAATGCTTGGGGCGGGTGAGTGCTCGGGCCAGGTGAACGGTCAGACCGCGTGAACGCTCGGACCGCGCGAACGCTGGGGCCGCGCGAACGCTGGGGCCGCGTGAACCTCGGATCGGGTGAACCGTCGGGCCGCGTGAACGCTGCGCCGGGTGAAGGCTTGGGTTGGGTGGATGCTGGGGGCGCGGGGGGTGTGGTTAGGCGCAGGTTGAGAGGAATTGGCCGGTGTGGGTTATCAGGAGGTGGGGGCCTGGGGTGGCCGGGAGGTGGTGTTGGGGGGTGGTGATGGGGTGGCGGGTGCCGTCCGGGGTGATTACCAGGGTGTTGGGGGCGTTTAGGGCGATTAGTTCGTTGTTGGTGCGGACCAGGACGGGGGCCTCGTAGGACCAGGAGAGGGCGGTTCGGCCGGCTGCTAGGGCTTCTAGGGTGGCGGCGGCTAGTTCGGTGGGGCCTTGGGCGGAGGCGTCTACGGCGATCCAGGTGGTGGGGGTGCCGGGTGGGGTGAGGGAGGTGGGGTTGTGCCAGTCGCTGCCGCCGATGGGGGTGGTTTGTTCGAGGCCCCAGGCGTGCCACCAGGCGATCGGGCCGCCCCAGGTGTGGTCCAGCCACGAGGAGTGCCAGATTTCGGCGAGCGGTGGGTGTTCGGGGAGTTGGTGGCGCCACGAGCAGTCGCCGCCGAGCGGGTGGTTGATCGAGAGTAGGCCGCCGCGGTCGGCGACTTCGGAGACCCAGGTGGCGGCGGGGCGGCGGAAGTCGATGAAACCGATGTCGCCGAACGCGTTGGCGTGGCCGGCGTCGGTGGTGACTTCCTGGCCTGGGATCAGGCCGATCCCGAACCGTTCGCTGAGGGCGGGGAGTTCGGCGTGGTGGGCAACGGTGTTGTGGTCGGTGACGGCCAGTACGTCGAGGCCCGCGGCGACGCCCAACGCCGCGAGGTTGGCGATCGTGGTGGAGCCGTCGGAGTGCAGCGAGTGGGCGTGGAAGTCGCCGGCGATCCACTTCAACCCGCTGGACGCAGGGAGGGTACGACGAGGTGGCCGCGGAGGTACGGCGATCGCAGCCGTTTCGTCGACGTACTCCTGCAGCCCGGGGACCGTGTCAACCGGGCCAGTGACGGCTTCGACGAGAAGCTCGACACCTTCGACGGGTACTCGGTGCAGACCGAGGACGATCCACCAAGTACCGGGTTCGAGTTCGCCGGGAACATAGCCGGGCGTGGCCGCGTCGGGGGTGATCGCGAAGGTACGGCGTGCGCCGCCGGACCAGCCGCGCCACCCGGAAGCGCCATCGCAGCCGATGTCGATGACCGTCCCGTCGACCGGAGGAACGGTCAGTGTGACGAGGAGACCGGGGCAGTCCGCCGGGATGTCCACAGGCAGCGAGTGCCAGACGGACTCAGCACGATCGTCGAGCGTCCAGCGCCGACGGTAGGACGTGACTGCCATCAGTTAAGTCTCCAACTGTCTCGACGAAAGCAGGTGCGTCAGGAAACGGTGGCCGGTTCGCGGGACAGGAGTTCGCCTGACTCGCGGTCGTACAGGAGCACCCGGCCGGCGGGCGCGGTGAGGGTCACAGCGGCGCCAGGAGCAGGTTCTTCCTCCTCGGGTACGGTGACGCCTACCAGGGTGCCGTCGCAGTCCACTGTCACCAAGGACTGGGTGCCCAGGTTCTCCGCGACGACGACGGTGCCTCGCAGTGCGGGTCCGGCGGCGTCGTTGGGGGTGAGGGTCAGGTACTCGGGCCGGATGCCGACCGTTACCTCGGCCCCAGCAGGCACCGAGGCGGTTGTCGCGGGCAACGATCCACCCGCGACCGTCACGATCCCGACACCGTCCGATCCGTCCGCGGACGCGGAGGTCAGCTGTCCAGGGAGCAGATTCATCGGCGTCGAGCCGATGAAGTTCGCCACGAAGGTGTTGGCCGGCCAGGCGAAGACCTCCCGGGGCGAACCCAGTTGACGCAGCTTGCCGGACTGCATGACCGCGATCCGATCGGCGAGCGCCAGCGCCTCGGCCTGGTCGTGCGTGACGAACACCGTCGTGATCCCCAGGTCGCGCTGCAACTTCTTCAGGAACGTACGCGCCTCCAGCCGCAACCGCGCGTCGAGGTTCGACAACGGCTCGTCGAGCAGGAGCACCTTGCCCTCAGAGGCGATCGCACGAGCCAGCGCGACCCGCTGCTGCTGCCCACCGGAAAGCTGGCCGGGCTTGCGTTCGAGCAGGCCGTCCAACGACAGCTCTCCGGCAGTACGAGACGCGACAGAAGCGCGAGTGGCCGGGGCAACTCGCCGTACCTTCAGGGGGTACGTGATGTTCTCGGAGACGTTCATGTGCGGGAAGAGCGCGTAGTCCTGGAAGACCATCGCCACCCCGCGCTTGCCCGGCTCCGTCCGGGTGACGTCGGCAGCGTCGATCCGGATGCTGCCGGAAGACGCCGTCTCCAGGCCGGCGATCGTCCGCAGCAGCGTGGTCTTGCCGCAACCGGACGGTCCGAGCAGGGCGAAGAACTCGCCGTCGGCCACGTGCAGGTCCAGCCCGTCGACGGCGCGGACGCCGTTGGGGTAGACGGTCGCGAGGCCTTCGATGTCGATGCCCGCCATCAGCAACCCATCCTTTCGTGGACAGACATCAGCTCTTGATCCCTCCGTGGAAACGGAACCCGTACCGCGAGTTCACCAGCAGGTACAGCACGACGACCGGGATCGAGAACAGCAGCGAGAACACCGGCAGCACCTGCAGGTTCACGCTGCCGCCTTCGTCGGTGAGGGTCTGCATCAGCACCGCACCGGGCTGCTTGTCGATCGACCGGATGAGCAGGAAGGGCACCAGGAAGTTGCCCCAGGAGTTGACGAACGCCCAGACCATGATGGTGGCCAGGCCGGGACGCGCGACCGGGAGTACGACGTCCCGCAGGATCTGCAGCGTGGACGCGCCGAACACCCGCGCCGACTCCTCGTACGACTTCGGCACCGCGTCGACGAAGTCCTTCAGAATGAAGATTGCCGCTGGCAACAACCCGCCGGTCATCACCAGCGCGACGCCGAACCGCGAGTCGATCAGCCCGAGCTGGAACATCATCACGAAGATCGGCACCATCGCGGCGGTACCGGTGACCACCGACGACAACAGCAGCAACCCGTAGAGCAGCGCGTCCCGCCCCGGTATCCGCACCCGTGACAGCGCGTACGAGGCCAGCGCCGCGAAGGCCGTCACCGCGACAGCTGTCGTGACACAGATCAGCAGGGAGTTGACCATCGAGTGCATCGCGTACGGATGGGCGAGCGTCCTGCGGAAGTTCTCCAGCGTCCAGTCCGGCCACTGCACACCCAGACCGGGTGAAGCGTCGAACGGCGCCGAGGCGATCCACAGCATCGGTACGGCGAAGAACAGCGTGATCGCGCAGATCAGAACATAGAAGCCGATCCGGCGCAGCACAAAGGACGTCGTCATGAGCGCCTCCGCAGCAGCCGCAGGTACACCAGGGACACCAGTAGGTTGGCCAGCAACAGCAGGAACGAGATGGCCGACGAGTACCCGAGCTCACCGCCCTGCAGCGCCACGTTGTAGATGTAGACCGGCACGGTCTCGGACGCGTGGTTCGGCCCGCCCTTGGTGAGCAGGAACGGCGAGAAGTCGTTCGCGGTCCACAGCGAGATCAGCAGCGTGTTCGTCAGTACGTGCCCGCGAATGTGCGGAAACACCACGTCACGCAGCGTCTGCCAGCCCGAGGCCCCGACCATCCGCGCCGACTCCAGTTGCGACGGCGGTACGGCCTGCAGCGCGGACGAGTACAGCATCATCGAGAACGCCGTACCGCGCCACGTGTTGAACACGACGAGGCACAGCATCGGGTGGTCGATCAGCCAGGCGGTACCCGGCGTACCCAACAAGCTGTTCAGCGTGCCGCCGTCACGGTCGTAGAACGCGACCCACAGATACGCGACCACGGTCGACGGCAGGATCCACGCGAGCAGCGTGAGGGCCTCGACGGTACGGCGTACCGCCGGGCGTGCACGTCGCAGTATCCAGGCCAGCGTGAAGCCGAGGACGTTCTGCCCGATGATCGCCGAGCCGAGGACGAACAGCAGCGTCAGCCACAACGCGTTGTGGAACAGCGCGTCGTTCAGCGCGCGGGTGTAGTTCGACAGACCGACCATCGACGGTGACACGGCCTCGACGCCGGTCAGCCGGTAGTTGGTGATGCCGATGTAGATGGTCCAGAGCGCGGGGAAGATCAGGAACGCGCCGATCAGCAGCAGCGCGGGCGCGATGAAGCCGAGCGCGCGGCCGACGCCGAGGCCCGCAACATCGCGTGCGGGTCCTCGGCCGCCGCCCGGTCCACGTCCCGGCGCCGGCTCGGCGGGCACGGGAGGTGCGGAAGCGGAAGTCATCAGTTACTGGTGACCTTGTCCTTGCCGCCCGCGGCAGCCTCCACGGCCTTCTGGTACGCCGCGGCCGCCGCGTCGGTGCTCTTGCCCGCGACCACGTCCGCGGTCGCCTGCTGCAGCGCCGCCGAGATCTTCGGGTACTCGGCCAGACCCGGACGGTACTGCGTGATCGGCAGCACCTTGCCGGCGACGAAGCTCAGCATCGGGTCGTTCTTCAGTACTTCGCTGTTCACGTCGGACCGCTGGGTGATCTTCGCGGCGCCGGCCAGCGACTCCTTGACCATCTCGGCGGAGTTCATGAACTGCAGGAACTCCCAAGCCTGCTGCGGGAACTTGGTGTTCGGGTTGATCACGGTCGCGCCGCCACCCGACATCGAGACGAAGTCCTGGCCCTTCACCCCGGCGCCCGGCTTCATCGCCGGGATCAGGGCGTAACCCACCGCGGTGTCGCGGTCGGGCATCTTCGCGACGCCTTCCTTGGGCTCCACCACGCTGCGCCAGAAGTAGTCGCCTTCGAGCAGGATGCCGATCTTGTTCGCGGCGAACTCGGCGAACGACTTGTCCCGGCCCTTGGCCTCCTTCTGGAGCACCGGGTCACCGAGGCCGGTCGAGTAGATCTGGTGGTAGAAGTCCAGCACCTGGCGCAGTTGCGAGGTGTTGCCGAGCCACTTGCCGTCGGAGTTGATGGTGGCGCCCGTGCCGACGAGCAGCGGCAGCACGCCCTGCATGGTGGTCGCCTCGCCCATCGCGGTACCGGCGTTGATCTGGATCGGCGTCACGCCGGAGATCTTCTTCAGCGCCTGACCAGCGGAGATGATGTCGTCCCAGGACTTCGGCTGCCAGTCGGCGGGCAGGCCGGCCTGCGAGAACAGCTTCTTGTTGAAGTACAGCACGCGGCCGTCGGTACCACCGGGTACGCCGTACCGCTTGCCGTTGTAGCTGCCGAGCGCCTGCACCGCGTCCGGGATCTGCTTCCAGCCGTCCCAGTCGTCCACCTTCGCGGCATCTCCCACCGTGTCGGTGAGCGGCTTGATGTAGTTCGCCTGGGCGAACTCGCCGACCCAGATGCCGTCGATCTGGAACAGGTCCGGGCCGGACTTGTTCGACAGGTCCAGGGACAGCTTCTGCTTGTAGACCTCGTCGTCGGAGCCGTCACCCTGGAACTTGACGGTGACGTCGACGCCCTTGCCCTTCTGCTCGGCGACGAACTTCGGGATCAGCACATCGGAGATGAAGGTCGCGCCGGCGCTGCTCTTGCCGCCCTTGACCGAGTTCGAACCAAAGGTCAGTTCGACCTTCTTGGCGTCGGCGTTCCGGTTCGCGTCCTGGCCGCCGCTGTCGCCCGACCCGGACGAACCGAGACAGCCGGTGAGCAGGGCGAGGGCCGCGGCGCCGAGCACGCCGGCCGTCGTCAATCGCGAGAGAGATCGCATCAGGGCTCCTTGCAAAGTGGTCCAGCGACAGTGCCCGTCAAACATTGGCATTGTCCGGCGACTATGTGAAGACTTTTTCCCAACGACGGATCAAACGTTTACCTGGTGCCTGGGGCAACCACCGGTGGGCTGTCAAGCCGGGATCCCACGGGACGGATTGCGGAAGGGTTAAAGCTCCCTCAAGGTTCTGTGGCAACAGGTAGTTGAGTAGATACACAGGGTAAGCAGTGGAGCTACCGTTTTGCCGTTCGATTCTGTGGATCGGAGGTGAAACGACGTGAGACTTCTCCACGGACTTGCTTGCCTGGTCGACGACCTGCTGGGTTGCTGGTGCTGGTGGTGACGGCCAGGGCGGTGACGGCACCGGGCTCCCGCTGACGCGCAAGCAGCGGGCATACCGGGCTCGCTTCCCGAGCGCCGCCCCCGACAGGAGAAGAAAACGGCCGGCCCCGACGATGTCGGGGCCGGCCGCCTCTTGTTGGCTCGGGGGCCTTGAACCTCAGCTCTGGGCCAGTTGCATCATCTGCTTCGGTAGCACGGTGATCTGAGCCGGGATCGGCAGCTGTGGCCGGAGCAGCGACAGCAGGCTGGCGGCCGCTCCCGCGATCGGCAGCGGCAGGGCCAGGCCCAGCGATGCCAGCAGTGCGTTCACCAGGGCGAGTACGGCGCCCAGGATGTCCAGGCTCGGGACCGGAAGTCCGCTCCAGGCCTGGATCGGAGTACTGGCGACGCTCATGCTGCCCGTCGGTTGCGCCTGCTTGGCCTTCCCCTTGCCAAGCAGCGACGTCAGGGCGAGACCACTGGCAGCGTTCACGAACGTGCCGGAGTTCTCGTCGTAGGACCACTTCTGCCCGTCGCCGCTACGGCAGGGCAGCACCAGCAGTGGCGCTGCGGCCGGCACCTTGGCCAGGTCCGCTCCGCTGTCCAGGCAGGCGCCGGTCGTCGCAAGGGCGCCACCGACGCTCTTGCTCATCGCGACCTGCAACTGTCCGGACTCGGTGTAGATCCACTCCTGGGTCTTGCCCTCCTTACCTGGGGCACACGCCATCATGACCGCCATCGGGACCTTGTCGGCCGCGACGAACGTCAGGCAGTAGCGGGTGTCGGAACGGGTGGCGATCTGCTGGGCCACGCCCACCGTCACGCCCGGAGCCTGTGAACCGCTGGGTGCCGGGTTCGCGGCCTGGGCCGGGATGGCCGTGGCGATGGCGACGCTGACCGCGAGTACCACCACGCCGGTGCGGCTGAACAGCTTACGGATGATCAAGACAACCTCCAGAGGTCGTGCTATCACTCGGCGTCAGGTCGTCGGGACCCCGTGCGAGAGCCGATAACGCCGGCAGTGACTCAGCGCGACGTTGACGCCACAACAAGTAATGCACAGGTCCGGCCGCGGGGGTTATGCCGATCTCGCGAAACTTGATGCCAATGGCAACAAACTGCCAGCCGGATATCGTTGCGCAAGGCATCGATATCCGGCTGGGAGGTCGCTGTTCTGTGGTTGTGAGCTGTTCGAGATGTTACGGCAATCCGAAGGAATCCGTCCACCTGCACTGGAAGATGCCATAGGCAACGGATTGTCAGTGCGGCTGTTTGGTGTCCCTCGGATCCGGGGCGAGTTCCTGCTCGGTTGCCAGGCGTTCGTCCGCGGGCGTCTCGGGCGTGGTGTCGACGGCACCGTCGGTGGAATCACTCTCCGTGATCTCGCCCCCGACGGTGTTACCGGACGTGACTGCCGCCTGGTTGCGCAGTTCGCGCAGTTCCTTGCGCCGGCGCCAGCCGCGGCCGAGGCCCTTCTTCAGCAGCCAGAGACCGGCGATCAATGCGGCGCCGGCCAGCGCGCCGAGGAAGAAGACCGTCGGCACCGAGACGCCGAAGTCGACGCCGAACACCTCGAGCTTGGTGGACGCGCTCGATGTCACCGAGACGCCGAGTCCGAACAGCACCGCCAAGGCGATCAGGACAATTCCGAGAACGGCCATGACGACCCGCCTCTCCGCCGGCCTACGCCGGCACTTCAGGCCTCACTACTGAGTAATGCGGTGAGCAGCGCCACCGCGCCGCTCTTGTCCAGTGGGTTGTTCTGGTTCCCACACTTCGGTGACTGTACGCACGACGGGCAGCCATCGGTGCATTCACAGTGTGCAATCGCCTCACGTGTCGCGGTCAACCACTCACGCGCGGCGACGTACCCGTGTTCGGCGAAGCCCGCGCCGCCCGGGTGGCCGTCGTACACGAAGACCGTCAGCCGGCCGGTGTCGGCGTGCCGCGCGGTGGACACACCGCCGATGTCCCAGCGGTCGCAGGTGGCGAACAGCGGCAGCAGCCCGATCGACGCGTGCTCAGCGGCGTGCGCGGCGCCCGGTACGTCGGCCAGCCCGAGCGACTCGACCACGCTGTCCGGCATCGTCCACCAGACCGCCTTGGTCCGCAGTGTCCGCGCCGGCAGGTCCAGCGGCTGCTCGTCGAGTACGTCGCCGGTCGCGATCAGCTTGCGCTGGTACGAGATGACCTGGCTCGTCACCTGGACCCAGCCGCGGGACAGCTCCGCCGTGCCCCAGGTGCAGGTCTCCTCGGTGGCGAGGATGCCGATCTCGGTGACGTCCCGGGCGAACGTCGTGTAGTCCGGCGAGGCCTGCTCGACCACGGCGGCGTGCTCCTCGAGGTCCAGCGAGCGCACCAGGTACGACTCGCCGGCGTGCACGTAGACCGCGCCCTCGTGGACCGAGGAGTGCGCCGACCCGCCGTCGACCGTACCGAGCAGGCGGCCGGTGCGGTCCTCCACGATCTGCACGGTCTTCCCGCCGGCGGACCGGATGTCGATCGCGTCGACGGCCCGTTCCCGCCGCGTCCAGAACCAGCCGTGCGGACGCTCCCGCAAGAGCCCCTGCCGCACCAGCTGCGCGATGACGGACTCGGTGGTGGCGCCGAAGATCTCGAAGTCGTCCGCGGTCAGCGGCAGCTCCTGTGCCGCCGCGCACAACTGAGGACCGAGGACGTACGGGTTCTCGGGGTTGAACACCGTCGCCTCGACAGGCCGCCCGAAGATCGCTGCCGGATGCCGCACCAAGTACGTGTCAAGGGGGTCGTCCCGCGCGATCAGCAGCGCCACCGCGTCCCCACCGGCCCGGCCGGCCCGTCCCGCCTGCTGCCAGAGCGACGCCCGCGTCCCAGGCCAACCAGAGAGCAGTACGGCGTCCAGCCCGGCGATGTCGATGCCCAGCTCGAGGGCGTTCGTCGCCGCGACTCCGGTGAGCTCCCCGCTCTGCAGCATCCCCTCGAGCCGTCTGCGCTCCTCAGGGAGGTACCCGGCCCGGTACGCCGACACCTGGTCGGTCAGTGCGGGGTCGACCTCGGCCAGGTTCTCCCGGGCCGTCATGGCCACTGTCTCGGCACCACGCCGGGACCGGACGAAGGCGACCGTGCGGACGCCTGAGACCACCAGGTCGGTCAGCAGGTCCGCCACTTCGGCCGTGGCGGAGCGGCGTACCGGAGCGCCGTTCTCGCCGCGCAGGGAGGTCAGCGGCGGCTCCCACAGGCCGAAGGCGATGCCGCCACGAGGAGAGCCGTCCGCGACGACCTCCTCCATCGGCAGCCCGGTCAGGCGTTCTCCGGACAGCGCGGGCTCTGCCACGGTCGCGGAGGCGCAGACGAAGATCGGATGAGCGCCGTACTGTGCGCAGACCCGCCGGAGCCGCCGTAGTACGCCGGCCACGTGCGCGCCGAACACACCGCGGTAGTGGTGGCACTCGTCGACCACGACGTACTGCAGGCAGCCCAGGAACCGGGCCCAGCGCTGATGGTTCGGCAGGACGGAGCGGTGCAGCATGTCCGGATTGCTGAGTACGTACGTCGCGTAGTCGCGCGCCCAGTCCCGCTCGGTCAGCTCCGAGTCGCCGTCGAGCGTCGTCGCGCGCAGCCCGGGCACGGTGTACGACGAGACCGCACGGAGCTGGTCGTGCGCCAGGGCCTTTGTCGGCGACAGGTAGAGCACCGAGGCGGTCCGCCGGTGCGGTGACGCGGCCTGGGCGATGCTGAGCGTGGCGAAAGCAGGTAGTAGGTACCCCAGCGACTTGCCGGATGCCGTACCGGTGGCGACGACCACGTGCCTCCCGCCGTACGCTGCCTCGGCCGTCGCGACCTGGTGGGTCCAGGGGGCCGTGATACCGGCGTCCCGCAACTGGCCGAGAACCTCGGGCGGCACCCAGCGTGGCCACTCGCAGGTCTGGCCGAGCCGGGGCGGGACGGACTCGACATGCGTCAACCGGTCGTCCCGACCGGCGGCCAGGCTCTTCAGAACAGCTGCCGCCTCGCGCATACCGGGAGCCTAGTCGCCGGTACGGACAGCTGTTCGCTGAGTGTGAGCTGAGAATGCACGTTCCGATCCACAGGGCTTTTTCCGGACGGGAATCGACTTCCCCGGGCCGAGATGAAAGAGTTTTCGGTGACGGGTCTCACTCACGGTCCGTACATGGTTGAATGCACCAGTTCACGAGCGCACGCGAGTGAACGATGTGGCACAGGACGGGAATCGGAGGCCGAAGTGGATCTGTCGCTGACCGCGCGCGCCGAGGGCGGGCGGACCGTCATCGAGGTCGCGGGGGAGATCGACGTCTACACCGCACCGAAGCTCCGCGAGAAGATCGCCGCACTCGTCGACGACGGGGTCTACGACCTCGTGATCGACCTGGAACGCGTGGAGTTCCTGGACTCCACCGGCCTCGGCGTCCTCGTCGGCGGGCTGAAACGGGTGCGCACCCATGACGGATCCCTGTCCCTGGTCTGTACTCAGGAACGGCTGCTGAAGATCTTCCGGATCACCGGCCTGACCAAGGTGTTCGACATCCACCCGGACGTCGCATCCGCGATCTGACCCGTGGCACGCAAGCGAAAATGTGACTCCGGTACTACGTTTGGTGACGGTCCCGCCCGGGTTCCGGCACAGGGGTTGCCGTTCCGGTCAGGTATGGCGTAGACCACCCTGTCGTCAGGTCTGGTCGGGAACCCGTTAGAGTAACCCACCGCGCCAGTCCCTGGCGCTGTGTCGTATTTCCCCAACCCTACGGTTGCGGCAGACGGGGGCCGTCAGACCTGCATGGGTTGCCTACAAGGAGGACGGATGTCCGCGCTGCTTGCTGCACAAGCGGTGGATCTTTCGTCGAGCAACACCACACTGGTGATCGTCGTCGGAGTGATCGCGATCCTCGCGGTCGCCATTGCGATGGTCTTCCGGGGCCAGGTGCTTGCCGCGAACGATGGCACCGAGAACATGAAGACGATCGCCGCCGCGGTCCAGGAAGGCGCCTCGGCGTACCTGAACCGGCAGTTCCGGACGCTCTCGATCTTCGCCGTGGTCGCGTTCCTGCTGCTGTTCCTGCTGCCCGCGCACACCGACGGCGGCAACGAGACCACGCTGAAGATCTTCCGCTCGGTCTTCTTCCTGGTCGGCGCGGGCTTCTCCGCCACGATCGGCTACCTGGGCATGTGGCTCGCGACGCGGGCCAACGTCCGGGTCGCCGCGGCGGCCAGGTCCGAGGGCCGCGACCCAGCGATGCGGGTCGCGTTCCGGACCGGTGGAACAGTCGGCATGGCGACCGTGGGCCTCGGCCTGTTCGGCGCCGCGCTGGTGGTGCTGCTCTTCAAGGGTGACGCCCCGACCGTGCTCGAAGGCTTCGGCTTCGGCGCCGCGATGCTCGCGATGTTCATGCGGGTCGGCGGCGGTATCTTCACCAAGGCCGCCGACGTCGGCGCGGACCTGGTCGGCAAGGTCGAGCAGAACATCCCCGAGGACGACCCGCGGAACGCCGCGACGATCGCCGACAACGTCGGTGACAACGTCGGTGACTGCGCCGGTATGGCCGCCGACCTGTTCGAGTCGTACGCCGTGATGCTGGTGGCCTCGCTGATCCTCGGCAAGGCCGCGTTCGGCGAGCAGGGCCTGATCTTCCCGCTGATCGTTCCGGCCATCGGTGCGATCACCGCGGTCATCGGTGTCTTCCTGACCCGCCCGCGGACCGGCGAGAACGGTCTGCGCACGATCAACCGGGCCTTCTACCTCTCCGCGATCATCTCCGCGGTGCTGTGTGCCGTGGCGGCGTTCGTCTACCTGCCCGGCAGCTTCAAGGAGCTGACCGGCGCGGCCGGTACCGCGATCGCGAACACCGACGGCGACCCGCGGCTGATCGCGACCGTCTCGGTGATCATCGGCATCGTGCTGGCGGCCATCATCCTGGCGCTGACCGGTTACTTCACCGGCACCGAGGACAAGCCGGTCAAGGACGTCGGCAAGACCTCGCTGACCGGCGCCGCGACCGTGATCCTGTCCGGTATCTCGGTCGGCTTCGAGTCCGCCGTCTACACCGCCGTGGTGATCGCGGCGGCCGTGTACGGCGCCTTCCTGGTCGGTGGCTCCGGCATCGTGGCGCTGTTCGCGATCGCGCTGGCCGGTTGCGGTCTGCTCACCACCGTGGGCGTCATCGTCGCGATGGACACCTTCGGTCCGGTCTCCGACAACGCCCAGGGCATCGCCGAGATGTCCGGTGACGTGGACGGCGAGGCGGCCCAGATCCTCACCGAGCTGGACGCCGTCGGCAACACCACCAAGGCGATCACCAAGGGCATCGCGATCGCGACGGCCGTGCTGGCCGCGACCGCACTGTTCGGCTCCTACACCGACGCGATCCGGTCCGCGCTGGCCGACAACTACGCGAAGTTCGAGGCGGACGCGCTGGTGTTCAACCCGGGCACGCTGGTCGGCCTGATCCTCGGTGCCGCGGTCGTGTTCATGTTCTCCGGTCTGGCCATCAACGCGGTCGGCCGCGCCGCCGGTGCGGTCGTCTACGAGGTCCGTCGCCAGTTCCGCGACATCCCCGGGATCATGGAGGGCACGGGCAAGCCGGAGTACGGCAAGGTCGTCGACATCTGCACCCGCGACTCGCTCCGTGAGCTGGCCACTCCAGGTCTGCTCGCGATCACCGCGCCGATCGCGGTCGGCTTCGGCCTCGGTGCCGCTGCGCTGGCCGGCTACCTGGCCGGTGCGATCGGTGCCGGCACGCTGATGGCGGTCTTCCTGGCCAACTCCGGTGGTGCCTGGGACAACGCCAAGAAGCTGGTCGAGGACGGTAACCACGGCGGCAAGGGTTCGCCGGCGCACGAGGCCACCGTCATCGGTGACACCGTCGGTGACCCGTTCAAGGACACCGCCGGCCCGGCCATCAACCCGCTGATCAAGGTGATGAACCTGGTCTCGGTGCTGATCGCTCCGGCCGTCGTCGGGATGTCCGCGATCGGCGACAACACCAACACCGCGCTGCGGATCGTCATCGCGCTGGTCGCGCTGGTCATCCTGGTCGCCGCGGTCTGGGTCTCCAAGCGCCGTGAGTCGGTCATCGCCGACACCCCGGCGGAGGCCAAGGCAGCCGCGTAAGCAGTACCTCCCGCAACGGCCCGCCGGTTCCCACCGGCGGGCCGTTGCGCATGGACCCGGTACGCGCTCGCCGTCTACTGTCGTCGTACGACGCAATCGCGGGAGGTAGGGGTGCCTCGACGACTACCAGCCTTGCTGCTGCTCGTCCTGGTCGGGGTGCTGGCGACGATGCAGCCGGCGAGTGCGGCGACGCCGCAGCCCGACGCGGCGTACCTGTACGCCGCGCACCAGCTCAACCTGACCATCATCGAGGCCGCGCACGCGGCGACCACCCAGGCCCGGACGTCGTGCGTCCGCAAGGCCGGTGCGCAGCTCGAGCGGGACCACCGCAAGCTCGCGGCGCAGGAGCTCGACATCGCGACCCGGTTCGGCATCGTGCTGGTGACCGTGCCGTCGCTGGCGCAGCGCAAGCAGCTCGACGCGCTCGCGGCCAAGGCAAAGAAGCCCGGATACGACGCCGCCTGGCTCGCGTTGCAGCGCCAGACCCACCAGCAGTACCTGACGCTCGTCGAGGGCGACCTGCCGAAGAACGCCTCGCCGGCCGTCGAATCGGTCGCGGACGGGGCGAAGCCGGTGATCCAGATGGACCTGCGGATGGTGCAGGGCCAGTGCCGTACCGGATCCGGCACTCCGGTCGTCGCGACCGGGGACGGTGGTCAGCAGGCCGCCAAGTCCAAGGCGCAAACCCGGGCCGCGCTGATCCTGCTCGCGATCGGCGTGATCCTGCTCCTGGTCGGCAAGTCGATCTCGGTGAAGCGCCGGCTGATCGGGATCGCGGCGATCGCCGGGGGGCTCGTGATGATGCTGGGCGGGCGGGTTCAGAACGCGGGCGAGGTGCCGGACTCCGGTACGGCGGTCGCGGACCGGGAGGCCGCCGTACCGCCGGTGAAGCTGAAGTTGCCCGGCTACCTCGAGGCGACCGTACGGCCGGTCGCGACCAGCGCCGACGGCCAGTTGCAGGTACCGGCGTCGGCCGACGTCGGGTGGTGGGCCGCGGGCGCCGCTCCGGGGGCCGCCGGTGGGACGGTGTTGCTCGCGGGGCATGTGGACACGACGCGCGGGCTCGGGGTGTTCGCGCCGCTGTCCGGCGTACCGATCGGACAGAAGGTCGCGGTGACGGCGGGGGACGGCGACGTGCACTGGTACAAGATCGTGGCACGGCGTACGTACAAGCAGAGCGCGCTGCCCGCGGACCTGTTCCACGGCGCGGTGAAGCCCCGGCTGGCACTCGTGACCTGCACGGGGCCGTTCGACCACAAGACCAGGCGGTACAGCGACAACCTGGTGCTGTACGGCGTACCGGTGGACTGAGAACGAACGTCTGATAGCCGGAAGTACGCCGGCCGTCGACTTTCGGCTGATGTGTTCCCCCGCGGGATGGGGGATCGTCGGGGTCGTGGTCAGGGTTTCAACCGATGCACCCGCCTGCCGGCGGACGGCAGAATCAACCCACGGGTGGACACACCGGATCCGCCCGGGGTCCGATGTCCGGCACGGTGTGGACCTCGATACTGATCTCATCAGGACACCGCCCGGCAGACCGGGAACACTTCAACGCCACCGAACGAGGAGACGGCGATGATCGAGGCAAAGGGCCTCACCAAGCGCTACGGCGAAACAGTTGCCGTTGACAACCTGTCTTTCGAGGTCAAACCCGGTAAGGTCACCGGCTTCCTCGGCCCGAACGGGGCCGGCAAGTCCACCACCATGCGGATGATCCTCGGCCTGGACACCCCGACGTCGGGCGAGGTGACGATCGACGGGCAGCGGTACCGCGACCTGCACCGCCCGCTCACCAAGGTCGGCGCGCTGCTGGACGCCAAGTGGGTGCACCCGAACCGCTCGGCGCGCTCCCACCTGGCCTGGATGGCCGCGTCCAACAAGCTGCCGAAGAGCCGCGTCGACGAGGTGCTGGGCCTGGTCGGCCTGACCGAGGTGGCGGGCAAGCGGGCCGGCAACTACTCGCTCGGCATGTCCCAGCGCCTCGGCATCGCCGGCGCGCTGCTCGGCGACCCGGAGATCCTGCTCTTCGACGAGCCGGTCAACGGCCTCGACCCCGAGGGCATCGTCTGGATCCGCAACTTCATGCACCGCCTCGCTGACGAAGGCCGGACCGTGCTGGTGTCCAGCCACCTGCTGTCGGAGATGGCGCTGACCGCCGAAGAGCTGGTCGTGATCGGTCGCGGCAAGCTGATCGCGCAGAGCAGCACCCAGGAGTTCGTCGACCGCGCCAGCGGTACGACGGTCAAGGTCCGGACGCCGCAGCTCGACCAGTTCGCGACCGTGCTGAACCAGCAGCAGTTCGTGACCCGGATCGAGGACGTCGAGAACGAGGGCAAGGTGCTGTTCGTCGAGGGCGACATCAGCACCGACCAGGTCGGCGAGGCGGCCGCGCAGCACGGCGTCGTACTGCACGAGCTGACCCTGCAGCGCGGCTCGCTCGAGCAGGCGTTCATGCAGATGACCGGCGACTCGGTCCAGTACCACGCGCAGGAAGGCATCGCCGAGGTGACGCAGCTGGACGGGCCGGCCGCGGCCGAGTTGGCCGCCGGTCCGAAGGAGGACAACTGACATGTCGGTGATCACTGTCGAGCGGATCAAGCTCTTCTCCACCCGCTCGCCGTGGTGGTGCATGATCGTCGCCGCCGTACTGACGCTCGGGCTGGCCGCGCTGGCCACCGGGTTCACCAAGGGGACCGTGACGATCGGCCTCACCCAGGGCGGGGCGCAGCTCAGCCAGATGGTGATGATGGTGATGGCTGCCCTCGCGGTCACCACGGAGTACCGGTTCGGCACCATCCGGACCAGCTTCCAGGCCGTACCGCAGCGCACGTCGCTGCTGCTCGGCAAGACCGCCGTGGTCGCGGCGCTGTCGGCGCTCGTCGGGCTGATCGCGTCGTTCGGCGCCTGGGGGATCGGCAACATCTTCTCCAAGGGCGCGGACCTGTCGATCAACACGGGAGCCGAATGGCGGCTGCTGGCCGGCCAGGGACTGGTCTTCGCGCTGTCCGCGGTGATCGCGGTGGCGATCGGCATCCTGATCCGGCAGAGCGCCGGGGCGATCGCGATCCTGATCCTGTGGCCACTGCTGGTGGAGAACCTGTTCAACCTGATCCCGAAGGTCGGCGACGACATGTCCCGCTGGTCGCCGTTCCAGAACGCCTCCTCGTTCCTGAACCAGGGCCAGGACTTCGGCGTCAACGGTCCGCAGGGGGACTCGCAGTACGCCCTCAGCCCGTGGTGGGCGCTGCTGTACTTCGCCGGCTGGGCGGTGCTGCTGATGGCGCTGGCGTTGTTCACCGCCAACAAGCGCGACGCGTAATGAGAGACCACCCCGGTCAGTGGTTGAGGGGCCTTGGCCGGGGCGTGGCCCGGCCGGGCTGAGGGGTCCCGGTCGCAGCGGCCCGTGGGGCTCCGGTACTTCGCCGGAACTCCACGGGCCGTTCTGTTGCCGGCTCAGGTGGCCAGGGGGTGCCGTGGGCGTTTAGCCTGCGGCGCATGACGGACTGGGCGCAGGTGCGCGAGACGGGGTTCGCCGTACCGGAAGGACGGCCGCTGGGGGAGCTGGTGGCCGAGCTGGCCGGGATGTTGCGGTCGCCCGACCCGGTCGTACGGGATCGGCAGGCCTACTCGACGCTCGCGACCTGGATCGGGCGTGGAGTGCTGCCGGAGCAGGAGCTGCGGGAGCTCGGCGACACGATGGTGCCGCGGTTCGCGGACACCGAGCTGCAGGCGCGAACGTTCGCGCCACTGATCCTGGACGCGATCGTGACGGCCGGGGTGTTCGAGCCGTCGTGGGTGCCGCCGTTCGAGCGGTGGTACGTCGCCGAGGACGACCTGCGCGGGTACGACGAGAAGCTCGGCTGGCTGCACGCGGTCGCGCACGGGGCGGACCTGCTCGGCACGCTCGGGCTGCATCCGGCGGTCGAGCCGGTCCAGATGCTCCGGCTCGGGATCGGGCGGTTGCTGACGCCCACGCCGTACGTGCTGCGCGACATGGAGGACGACCGGCTCGGGTACGCGCTCGCGGCGACGCTGACCCGCGAGGACCTGACCGGTACCGACGCGACCGACTGGCTCGACCCGGCGATCCGGGCGCTGTCGGATCCACCGGCCGAAGGGATCACGCCGGAAGTCACCAACACGATCCGGACGCTGCGGGTGGTGTACGTGCTTGCGGAGCACGGACTCCGGGTCGGTGATGCGAAGAAACTCACACGGATCCCGCAACGCGAACAGGTCAAGACAAAGCTCGCGGAGGTGTTCCGGACCGTCACGCCGTACTATCTCTGAGCTCGATGTCGTCGTAGGCAACAAAGGGTGTGTCTCCCGATCCCACGCCTACTGCGCGGCACTCGGCGGGCACCTCGCCGCACTGGAGGGAAGGGAACGATGAAACCACATCGACCCCTCCCCTCCAGCACGGCGAGGCACTCCGCCGAGCACCTGCTCGCTACGGCGTGGGATCGGGAGACACACCCTCCCGGTGGCGGACGGCGCATCCGACTTTCGTCTGGGATTCCCCTGAATCCTCCCCGAGGAACGGCATGTCGCGGTCCAGGGCGGAGTACAGGTGGTGTCAGCTGGCAGTGGAGGCCCGGTCCGTGACAAGGTTCTTTGCTGGCAATTCCATGGCCCCCTCCCATGGTGGTGCCAACGCCACTACCCGAGTAGTGCCAACACCATCAGTTCTGGTCCCTGGCGACGTTAACTTTGAGCACAAGAGCCGTTCGGGGGCGCAGTCGAGAGAGGGCGCGTAGAAGTCATGGTTGCGACATACCTGAAGCGTTGGGTCGGCAGCCGGATCCTCAACAGGAGCACCCGCAAGGGTGGTCTCGACCTGTCGAAGATGCGGATGTTCCCCAGCTCGGTCTCGATGCCGCTGCGCCGGCACGGGCTGGACCCGGTGCCGGAGCTCGCCGCCGTCCGGGAGACCGAGCCGGTGCACAAGCTGGCCCATCTGTTCGGGCTGAACATCTGGGTGGTGAGCGGGCATGCCGAGGCCAAGTACGTCCTGTCCAACGAGGAGGACTACAGCCACGACATCCGCCCGCTGGTCGGGTCCGACCCGAACAAGCCGTCCGAGGGGATCGGCGGACTCGGGTTCACCGACCCGCCGGACCACACCCGGCTGCGCAAGCTGCTGACGCCGGAGTTCACCAAGCGCAAGCTGGCCCGGCTGGAGCCGGCGATCGAGAAGATCGTCAACGACCAGCTCGACCTGATGGACGCCAAGGGTCCGGTCGCCGACATCGTCTCGGACTTCGCGTTCAACGTGCCGTTCCTGCTGATCGCGGACCTGCTCGGGGTCGAGGAGCAGGACCGCGACCGGTTCCGCGCGCTCGGTCCGGCCCGCTTCGACATGTCCGGTGGTGGGATCGGGCTGTTCGGTTCGGCGTCGGAGTCGCGCGAGTTCCTGTTCGAGATCGTCCGCAAGCAGCGCGCGAACCCGGGCGAGGGGCTGATCGGGTCGATCATCCGCGACAAGGGCGACGACATCGACGACGTCGAGCTCGGCGGGCTCGCGGACGGCGTGTTCCTGGGCGGGTACGAGACGTCGGCCAGCATGCTCGCGCTCGGCACGCTGGTGCTGCTGCGCGACCCGGAGAACTTCGAGCGGATCCGGAACGAGCCGGGCGCGGTCGACGTGATCGTCGACGAGCTGCTCCGGTACCTGACCGTCGTACAGGTGGCGTTCCCGCGGTTCGCGCGACACGACCACGAGCTGTTCGGGCAGCAGGTGAAGAAGGGTGACCTGGTCGCGGTGTCGCTGTCCGGCGCGGACCGCGACAAGGGCGTCTTCGGGGCGGACGCCGAGGACTTCTACCCGCGTCGTACCGTCTCGTCCGCGCACCTCGCCTTCGGCCACGGCATGCACCGCTGCGTCGGCGCCGAACTCGCCCGGATGGAGCTCCGCGCCGCCTTCACCGCGCTCGCCCACCGCTTCCCGGACCTCGCCCTCGCCGTACCGGAAGAACAACTCCGCTTCCGCGACTTCTCCATCGTCTACGGCGTCGACTCCCTCCCCGTCCGCCTCCAAGCCACCCCCACCGAACAAGCAGCCGGCTGATCAGCCGGTGGGTTGCGGGTGAGTGAGCTGGATGCGGTCGCCCAGTACGTCGCCGGCCTACCACGCAAACGAGTGGTGGCCGGCGTACTGTTCCGGTCCGCCGACGGGCGGGTGCTACTCGTCGAACCGTCGTACAAGGCGAACTGGGAGATCCCCGGCGGGTCGGTCGAGGCCGACGAATCTCCCTGGGACGGCGCCGTCCGCGAACTGCGCGAGGAACTCAACTGGACGGGCCCTCTCGGCCGCCTCTTGGTGATCGACCACGTGCCCACCCAGACAACCCGCCCCGAAGCCTTGGTCTTCATCTTCGACGGCGGCGTCCTCACCGATGGCGAGGCCGCCGCTCTCAAATTCCCCGACGGTGAACTCGTCTCCGCGGCGTTCTACACCCTCGCCGAAGCCCGCACCCGTTTGAAACCCCTTCTGGCCGACCGGATCACCGTCGCCACCCAAGCAGCCGCCGACGGCACCACAGCCCTCTGCACCTACGGCAAACGCGTCGCCTGAACGTTTCCGGGGCGACGGGGAGTACGGTGAATGTGGCACTAGGTGGTCGGTGGCTGGATCGGGTCGTGACAGGAGTGGGGGTGGGTGGTCACAATGGGCGGTCCGGCCCGAGAGGCGGGTGTCGGATCAGGGAAGGGCCGTCGGCGGGTATGGGCATTGGCGAGGTGGCGGCGGGCCGGGTGAGTACGGCGCCGACCGGCCGGACCGCTGCGCAACAGGCTCCGCGCGGCTCGTCTCCGACGGGTCGGATTGCTGCTGCGATGAGCGGGCGGATCGCCGCCGCGATGACCGCGGCCCAGACCGGTGGGCACGCGATCGCGGCCGCCGAGATCGACGCGATCCGCGCTGAGCTGGGCGGCGTACCGAGCTACACGCTGGCGGCGGCGGAGTACGTACGGGGTGTGACCGCGCACCACGCCAGCGACGCCGACGAGGCGCTCCGGGCGGTGGATGCCTGTATCGAGGTCGCCCGCGCGATCGACGAACCGGGCTGGGAGGCCAACGCGCTCCCGATCCGCATCATCAACCTGGCCCGCAGCGGTCGCGGCGGCGACACCGTCAACGACCTGGTCGCGGCCGAGGCGGCCCTGAACCGGACGAAGGACCCCGGCCTGATCGCCTGGGCGCACACGGGCCTCGGCTACGCCTACGACGTACTCCGCCTTTTCGAACTGTGCATTCCGCATTACGAGCTCGCCACCGGGCTGGACGACGACGTGTTCGAGCTGGCCGAATCGCTCGCGATCGACCGCCTGAACCTCGCCGAAACCTACCTCCGCTGGGCGCACGAACTCGAGCGCCTCGGCGATCCCTTGTATACAAGGGAGATCGAGGAACGCCTCGCGTCCGCCGCGTACTGGTCCCGCGAGGCCGAGCGGGTGATCGTCGACGACGAGTCCCAGGAGTTCTGGCGGCTCAGCGCCCGGCTCCTGCTCGCCGCGGCAGCGACCGCCGAGGACCCGGCGAAGGCGGTCGCCGAGCTGACCGAGATCCGCGACCGGTTCAGCAAGGTGGGCGAGACCGAACGCCTCGCGATCGCCGGCGCCTACCTGGCCAGGGCGTTGCGCGCCGACGGCCGCCTGGACGCGGCGAAGCAGGCCGCGGACCGCGCCGCCGACGACCTGATTCCGTTGGCCGACCCATCGACCCACATCCTCGTCCTGCAGACCCGCTCGGAGATCGACGCGATCGACGGTACGCCGGGAGCCCTGGCCGGATTGGCCTTCGCGCGTTCGGTCGCCCGTGGCTGGTGGAAGGAACGCCAGCGCGCGCTGAACGCCGTACGCCACGCCCTCGCCGTGCACGACCTGCCGGCCCGGCACGACGCCGAATGGCACGCCGCGCGGCAGGATCCGCTGACCGGCATCGGAAATCGCCGTGCCATGGACGAACGGCTGACCGCCGCCCGCGACTCCGGCCGCGCGGTCACCTTGCTGGCTATCGACGTCGACGATCTCAAGTTCGTCAACGACACCTTCGGGCACGCCTGCGGTGACGAATTGCTGCAGGTTGTGGCAAATCTGCTGGTAGAACAGGCGCGAGCCACCGATGCCGTGATTCGATCGGGCGGCGACGAGTTCTTCGTGGTACTCGACCAGCCGGACGCCAAGGGTGGCGCGCAACTGGCGGAGCGGATCCGGGTCGCCGTCGCGGCGATCGCGGCGACCACGGACAAACCGTGGCTGGGCCGGCTCGGACTGAGCCTCGGGTACGCCGCGACCGCGGAGGGACTCGGGGTCGAACAGCTGATCGCGAAGGCCGACCAGCGACTGTACGAGGACAAGCACCGGAAGAAGTGAAGGTGGGGAGGTGTGGTGCGCGAGACGTCGGGGGTGACGGGGCGGATCGCCGCGGCGATGACGCGGGCCCAGTCGGGTCACGCGGTCGACGCGATGGCGGAGATCAACGCGTTGCTCGCCGAGCTCGATCCGGGACCGAGCCACGAGCGGGCCGCCGCGGAGTACGTCCGCGCGGTGGCGGCACATCACGCGACCGACGCGGTCGAGGCGCTGGACGCGGTCGACGGCTGTATCCGGGTCGCCCGCGCGATCGACGAGCCCGGCTGGGAGGCGAATGCGATCGCGGTCCGGATCGTCACGCTGATCCGGACCGGCGAGGGCGGTGACTCGGTCGCGGACCTGGTCGCGGCGGAGAACGCGCTGTCCCGGACACGAGACCTCGGCCTGGCCGGCTGGGGGCACACCGGCCTCGGGTACGCCTATGACCTGCTCCGGCTGTACGAGCTGTGCATCCCGCACTTCGAGCTCGCCGCCGAGGGCGACCACGACCCGCTCGGTCTGCCCGAGTCGCCCGCGATCACCCGGCTCAACCTGGCCGAGTCGAACCTGCGCTGGGCCCACGAGCTCGAGCGGCTCGGCGACCCGTCGTACGACGCCGAGATCGAGGAGCGTCGCCGCGCCGCACACCGCTGGGCCGGTGCGGCGGTCGAGGTGATCGTCGCGGCCGACCTGCTCGGGTACTGGCCGATCGCGGGGCGGCTGTGGCTGGCGGCGAGCAATGCCGACGCGGATGCGGCCGAGGCGGCCGTCATCCTGAAGGACTGCCGCGACCAGCTGGAGAAGCTCGGCGACCTGGAGCTGGCGGCGATCGCAGGCACCTATCTCGCGAAGGCATACCTGACGCTCGGCCGGACCAGTGACGCGCTGGAGGCCGCGGACCGGGCGGCGGGCGATCTGCCCGTCACCTCGGATCCGCCGGTCGAGGCGCTCGTCCGGCACACCGTCGTCCAGGTCATCGCCGCCTCCGGTGATGCCGGTGCGACGACCGGACTGCAGTACGCGCGGGCGATCAGCCGCGGGTGGTGGGCGGAGCGGCTGCGCGGGCTGTACGCCGTCCGCAGCGCGCTCGCGAACCACGAACTCTCGATCCGGCACGACGCCGAATGGCGGGCGGCCCGCGAGGATCCGCTGACCGGCGTGGGAAATCGGCGCGCGCTCGACGAGCGGATGTCGGTCGCGCGGGACTCCGGCCGTTCGGTCGCGGTGGTGGCGATCGACGTGGACAACCTGAAGGTGATCAACGACAGCTTCGGGCACGCCAGCGGCGACGAGGTACTGCGGCGGGTCGGCGCGCTGCTGAAGGAGCAGTGCCGTGCGGAGGACGTCGTCGCGCGGGCCGGCGGGGACGAGTTCGTCGTCGTACTGGACAATCCGGACGAGCGTGGCGCGCCGGAGCTGGTGGAGCGGATCAAGCATGCGGCGGAGCGGGAGGCGGCCGGTGCCGATCAGCCGTGGTTCGCGATGCTGCGGCTGAGTGTGGGGCAGGCCAGCAGTCGGGACGGTACGCCGGTGGCGGAGCTGCTGACCGAGGCGGACCGGCGGATGTACGCCGAGAAGCGCCGGCGCCGTCAGTAGTCCAGAAAGCCTTCTACGACGAGGTTTCCGATCTGCGGGAGGTAGTCGGACAGTACGTCGACCACCGGGCGATCGGTGAGGTCGGCGAGCGCCGCGAGGATCTGCCCGGTACTCAGGTCGCCGTCGCAGGCCCCGACGAAACCGGCCATGATCGTGTCGACCTGCTCGGCCCGGCGCATCCCGCGTTGCCTTCTGAGCACGATCGTCGCCGGGTCGTCCGCGCCCGGTTGGCCGGTGGTCTCCTGGACGACGTCGTCGGCGACGCGCAGGTGCAGGGCGGTCAGGTCCTTGGGCAGCCCTTCGCGGCGCTCGAACCGGTGCAGGACGTGCGGGCCGATCGGGCGTTCGATCTCGTACGGCCAGGCCTCGGCGTCGAGGGAGCCGGCGACGTTGTGCAGGGTGATCCAGCCCATACCGATCGACTCGACGTTGTGTTCGTCGAGGTAGCGCATCCATTCGTCGTACCTGGTCGGGTACTGCGGGGTGCCGTGCAGGCCGGCGTCGCGCAGCCAGAGTTCGACGTACTCCGTGGTGTCGAGCTGCTCGCGCTGCACGGCCCAGGCCTGGCGGTCCGTCGTCCAGCCCGCGAGGCGGTCCTGCCAGTCCTCCCCGCGTACGCAGGTCCAGTTGGCGAGGACCTGACACCAGCCGCCCTCGGTGAGGTGGTCGGGTGCTTGCTTGACGAGCTGCTCGACGACGGCGTCGCCGGTGAACCCGGTCTCGCGGTACGTGAGGTCGCCGCCGGGTGGGGAGATGACGTACGGCGGGTTGCTGACGATCAGGTCGAACCGCTCGCCCCGCACCGGCTCGTACAAACTGCCGTCGCGAAGGTCGAGGTCGACGTGGTTGAGCGCTGCCGTCGCCCGGGCGAGCTGCAGCGCGCGCGGGTTGACGTCGGTCGCGACGATCTGATTGACCCGGTCGGCCAGATGCAGCGACTGCACGCCACACCCGGTCCCGACGTCAAGCGCCCGCTCCACCTTCACCGGCACCGTCAACTGCACCAAACTGAGACTGGCCGGCGCGATCCCGAGCACATAATCGGACCGCATGACCTCCCGCCGCCCGTCCAGTCCCGGGGTGAGATCCGCGACCACCCACCACTCCCGCTCCTCATCCGCGAACGGCCGGATGTCCAGAAGCGCCTTCACCTCGCTCCCGCTGCGCTCAACGATGCCCAGAGCAACCAGATCCACGCCCGGAAATGCCTTGCTCACGAGGGTTTCCGAGACCGGACGCTGCAGCAGGAACAACCGGATCATGGTGTCCAGTGCATCCCCGGCCGCGGTCCGCCGCACCGCCGGCGCCGTCTCGTTCCGCGCCAGCGCCCCGTTCGCCTGTTCCCCCAGCCGCGCACCCACCCCGCCCACGGTGTACCCAGCAGCCTCGAACGCCGCTCGCAGCCCCGCAACCACAGTCCCCGTCAGCTCCATGCCCACATCCTCCCACCCGACGGCGGCGACCACGATCGACCGAGGGCGAACCGATCCGGCGCCCTTCGCCGAACGCGGTGCCGTCGGTGGAGACCGACGGCACCTCCCTTCTTCTCTTCTTACGGGTTGCAGGTGAGTTCGGCGCCGGCCCAGTCGGCGTGGTCGCTGGTGATGCCGTCGCCGCCGTCGGTTACCTGGAGGGTCAGGGTTTGGGCGCCGGTCACGTCGACTGTGGTGCTGGCGGTGGGCGACGTGCCGGTGAGTTGGTCGGACGTGTACTTCGCGGTGCCGTCGGTCAGCACCTTGAAAGTGACTTTGCCTCGGTCGTCCACTTCGTCGTCGATGCCTAGTTTGCTGGTGAAGGTTTTGCAGTTTCCGGCCAGGCGGACGGAAACCGAGGACGGGGCGTGAGTGCCGAGGCCCTTGGCGTACTGGACTCCGTCCAAGGTGATGGGGCCGCCGTCTCCTGCCGCGTCTTCGCCGTTGCTGTGGTCGCGTTCCACCGGGCCCCAGCCGTTGGTGGAGTCCAGGAACTCCAGGTCGCTGACCCAGTTGTCACCGGTTGGTGCCGGGGGCAACGGTTTGTCGGCGATCGTGGCGGCGAAGAAGCCGAGTCCGCCGCCGGGCAGTTCGATGGCCTTGACCGTCTTTCCGGGGTCGAGCGGTACGGCGGTGTAGAACACGCGGTAGTCGGTTGTCGTGTTGCTCAATCCGGCTGCCGTGTAGCGGCCCTTGACCGAGACCGCGAGTTTCGCACCGCCGGTGGTCGGGTCCTGGCAGCACCAGTTCGGGAGCTGGAACGTACCTTCCGACGTGGTCCCGTCCGTGTAGATGATCGTGACCGTCCCGCGGGCGTTCAGGCTGGCGCCGGCGCCGAGGAGTGCCAGGTGCGACCCGGTGCCGGAGACGAGGATCGGTGCGGACTGGTTCTTGACGAGGTTCGGCGTACCGGGTGCGCCGGTCGGCCAGGTGAAGTTTGCGCCCTGGACGGAGATCGTTGCCCCTGGCGTGTACCCGGCCGCGGCCAGCGCCTCGCCGTTGAAGCTGTTGCCGGAACCGTCGAAGTTGCCCTGCTTGTATGTCGACGCGTCGCTGATCCCGACCACGTTCGCGGCCTGTGACAACGATGCGTACGGCAACTGTGCGGTCCCGGCCGCCGTATTCGAGTAACTCTGGCTTTGGGCAACGTACGACGCCCGCAGTGTCAGCGTGAAGCTCGCGGGTTTCACGTCGGCGCCTGGCATCACCTGGAGTTTGGTCGTCACGCTCTGGCCCGGCACGACGGTGGAGAACGTGTTCGCACCGGCTACGGACCAGCCGGTCGGGACCTGTACGTCGAGCCGCACGTTGCGGACCGTCGTACTCGTGCCGTTGCGGAACGATGCGGTGACCTCGGTGGGCTGACCCGGGGCGTTCCACAGTGAAGGTGTGGTCAGTTCAGGCGTGCCGAGGGTATTGGTGACGTCGGGACCGCCGACCGCCGAGCTGCCGGTCAGGAGAACAACTGCAGACCCCGAGGTCGGGATGGATCCGGTCTGGATACGGATGACTCCGTTCGAGTAGGACCACTTGACCGCCCTGCCGTCGACGAAGACGTTGTGCGGGGCGCTCCCCGTGTGCAGCGTCAGGTCGTACGGGCGTGCTGTCGGCTTCCCGTCGTACGTGCCGATGCTGGGCCCGATGTTGACGGTGATATCGCCGCGGCCCTCAGTCGGTGCCTTGACGGTGAAGGTCTGCGTGGCCGACTGCGGCGAGCGGGTCACCCGGTCGTCCTCGTACATCGCGAACGACGACGTGCCGGAGGGGTAGATGTCGACGCTCACCGTGTCGCCCGGCTTCTGTTCGGCGGCGTTGTTGATGCCGGGCTTCCACATCGGTACGACCGCGCCCGCCTTCACGAACAACGGCAGCGTGTCGAGCGGCGCGTGGTACCCGTTCACCGTGGTCGGGCCCTGGTACACGCGACCCGTCCAGTAGTCGATCCAACGTCCGGCAGGCAGATAGATCCCGTTCTTCACCTCGTCAGCGCCGTACATCGGCGCGACCAGGAACTCCTTGCCGGCCAGGAACTCGTACTTCGTCGTGTCGTCCCAGGTGTGCGGGTCGTCCGGATACTCGAGCACGAGCGACCGGTTCAGTGGAGCGCCGGTCCGGTGCGCCTCGGCGGCGTAGGTGTAGAAGTACGGCAGCAGCCGCTCGCGGAGCTTCAGGTACTTGCGGTTGATCGAGGTGTACGGATCGCCGTACGCCCACGGCTGCTTGTACGCCGGAGTCGACCAGCCGGACATGCTCATGAACGCCGGGTTGAACACCTTCCACTGCAGGTCGCGCACGTACGACGTGGCGCTGCCGCCGAAGATGCCGTCCACATCGCCGGCGCTGTAGGCGATCCCGGAGTTGCCGGAGCCGGTGATCGCGGGGATCTGCCACTTGATCGCGTCGAGCGAACCGCTGTGGTCGCCGGTCCACTGCACCGCGCATCGCTGCGCGCCCGCCCAGCCCTCGACCATCCAGGCGAAGCCTCGCGCGTTGCTGTACTGCTCGATGCCGTCGTGCGCGGTGTCGCAGGCTGACAGCGCGTACCGGTAACCCGGGCCGACCCACGCGACGTCGAGCTTCCGGACCCGGACACCGGCGTCGCCGACCTCGGCGGGCTGGCGGTCCAGGTTCGACTGCGTCCACAGGCCCATCTGGAGGTTGCGGGCGCGCAGTTCGTCACCGGTCTGCTTGAGCGCGGGGATGTCGCGCTTGCCCCACCAGGTGCCGTCGACCAGTTCGGAGTCGGTGGTGGCGGAGTACCCGCAGCCGTAGTCGTCGTTGACGAGCATCCAGCCGCCGGGCATGTCCTCGTCCTTGAACCGTTGCGCGACCTTGACCGCGTCCAGCGTCGTCACCTTGTCCGGGTTGACCTTCCAGTCGTTGCTGGGGTCGGGGTCGGTTCCGTAGTGGCCGCGGTTGTAGCAGTCGGAGTCGCCGTACTCGAGGCCGTAGATCGGCGGCATGAACGGCCGGCCGGTCAGCTCGGTGTACCGGTCCAGCGAGGTCTTCAGGTCACCGATGAAGTAGAACGCGTCGAAGCGCGTCTCGTCGTGAGTGGTGACGACCGGGCTGGTGAAGGTGTAGCTGCCCGGGCTGAACGTGTCGCGGAGTACGCCGTACCCCGCGGTGCTCATGTAGTACGGCGAGGCGTTCGGGTTGCCGCCGTCCTCCCAGTTGAAGTCCCGGGAGATCTTGATCGTCTGGTCGCGGTGCGAGAAGCGGCCGTTCTGCATGCCGCCGCCGAAGAACTGCTCGTTGGCGCCGCGGTCCAGGGTTTGCGTGGTGGAGGTGTCGGTCCAGGACAGCGGCGCCGCCTCGGACCAGACGAGCTGGCCGTTGGAGCGGTAGACCGAGAACTTCAGCGGCTGCTTCTGGGCTCGTACTTCGATCTTGCCGGTGCTGAGGGAGTAGTACGTGCCCCGGTCGCGCCAGGTGGTCGACGGGGTGCCGTAGTCGGTCTTGGTGATGATCTTCGAGCCCTCGCCGGTGTTGGCGGGGTCGCTGAAGTTGCCGTCGGGGGCCATCCAGAGACGGAACACGTCGTCCTTGAGGAACACGACGCGGACCTTCGCGGGGCCGGCGGTGAGGGTGTACGTCGCCTGATCGGCGGAGAACGCGGTGACGTCACCGAGAGTGGTGCCCGCGGCCCGGGCGGGACCGGCGGTGTACACGAGCGCACCGGCTAGTAACGCCAGGGCGACTACTGAACGTTTCATACGGACAAAGATGCTCATCACTGCCTCACTTCACGCATCAATGAACAATGGTGCGCACATTGAAGCTCACTCACGACGAGTTGTCATCAGCTCAGCTTCATCAAGTTGAGACAGTGTCGCCATCACGGGGAGAAACAGGACGATGACGATGAGTCGCATGGTGAACCCACGTCCCAATAGCCTCAGCAGTCACAACCTCACCAGGCGCCACCTGCTGACGGCAGGCCTGCTGGCCGGCCTGACAGCCGGCGTGACGGTTACCGGCGCGGGTACGGCGCATGCTTCCCCGTTCGATCCCCCCACCCTTCGTGCCCAAGGTGACCCGGACTTTCATCCGGTGCGGTTCCGGTTGCCGGTGCCGTCGGGGCGGAAGGCGATCGGGACCACCGCGGTGCATCTGGTGGACAAGGGGCGGATCGATCCGGCGATGCCGAGTGGGCAGCGGGAACTGATGGTGAGTTTTTGGTATCCGGCGGAGGTGGACCGTACGGCGCCGTTCGCGAAGTACATGCCGGCGCGGACTGCCGTCGAGGTGGACGACGCGTGGACGGGGGAGAACGGGCTGGCGCTCCCGAGTGGGTCGTTCGACTTCGGGAACACGGTGACGCATGCGCGGGTCGACGTACCGGCGCAGCGGCTGCGGCATCCCGTCGTACTGTTCTCGCCGGGCTATCAGTACAGCCGGTTCGTCAACACCGCGCAGGTGGAGGACCTGGCCAGCCGCGGGTACGTCGTCGTCACGATGGACCACCCGCACGAGACCCCGGTCGAGTACCCAGGCGGCCGCTTCCTCCCCGGAGCAGCCGAAGCGGAACCACCGAAACCGTCCGATATCCGGGCCGCGGTCGACACCCGTACCAACGACGCGCGGTTCGTCCTCGACCAACTCGAACGGATCGCCGACGGTGACACGGTCGATGCCGAAGGCAAGGATCTCCCGGACGGTCTGGCCGAGAGCCTGGACCTGCGCAGGATCGGCATGTTCGGCTTCGGGCTGGGCGGCTACACCACCGGCGACACGATGCTCGAGGACGAGCGCGTCCTGGCCGGGGCCGACCTCGACGGCACGCTCCAGGACGACCGCCTGAAGGGCCCGCTCGGCGACGTGGCCGTCCACGGACTCGACCGCCCGTTCCTGCTGTTCGGCTCCGATGAGACCCAGCGGACCGCGCCCGGCAAGGAGTACTACGACAAGTCCTGGGCGGCGTTCTGGTCGAATCAGCGCGGCGGCCGGCTCAACCTGGCGCTGACCCGGACCAAGCAGAAGGCGTTCACCGACTACCAGTTCATCTTCTCCCAGCTGTTCCACGACATCTACGGCGAGGACCCGATCGTCTCGTCGGTGATCAAGGCGCTCGTCGGCAGCGCGAAGCCGGCCCGCAGCGTGCTCGCGCAGCGCGAGTACCTGGCCGCGTACTTCGACCTCACGCTCCGCGGGCGGCCCGCGCTGCTGCTCCGCGGCGACTCCCCGAAATTCCCCGAGGTACGGTTCGTCCGCTGAGACGGCGTACGCTCGATTGGGGCGGCGGGGGCACACTGTGGTGGGATCGCGACGCGCCGTAGCGGTGGGGCGTTCACCACTTTCTGGCACCCTCGGAGGCATATAGGGGCCGTCAGCGGTTACCGTGCGTTGAGAAATTGCATTGCCGTCGGCCGTACCCTGTCTGCGGGCAGGGTCGGTTTTGTGCTCGGGGGAACAAGACGTCGGGACGGAGACGTTGTCGGCAGGACGAGAAGAGTAGGGAGCACAGTGGCAGGGGCAGCAGGGACGAAGACAGCGGCAGGAACCCGCTTGGTGATCGTCGAGTCGCCGAAGAAGGCGCGGATGATCGCCGGTTTCTTGGGGTCCGGCTACGTGGTGGAGTCCAGCTTCGGCCACATCCGCGACCTGCCGAGCGGGGCGGACGAGATCCCGGCGAAGTACAAGGGCCTGCCCTGGGCACGCCTCGGGGTGAACGTTGACGAGCACTTCGACCCGCTGTACGTCGTACCGGCCGACAAGAAGGCGCAGATCCGCAAGCTGAAGGATCTGCTGAAGGGCGCCGACGAACTCTTCCTGGCCACCGATGAGGACCGCGAGGGCGAGGCGATCGCCTGGCACCTGCTCGAGGAACTGAAGCCGAAGGTCCCGGTCAAGCGGATGGTCTTCCACGAGATCACCCCGAAGGCGATCCAGGACGCGGTCGGCAACGCCCGCGACATCGACGAGGACCTGGTCGACGCCCAGGAGGCGCGCCGGATCCTCGACCGGTTGTACGGGTACGAGGTCTCCCCGGTGCTGTGGAAGAAGGTCATGCCGCGGCTGTCGGCGGGCCGGGTGCAGTCGGTCGCGATCCGGATGGTGGTCGACCGCGAGCGTGAGCGGATCGCGTTCCGCAGCGCGTCGTACTGGGACCTGGACGCCACGCTGGACGCCGGCGAGACCCGCAACCCGCAGTACTTCCCCACCCGGCTGGTCTCGGTGGACAGCAAGCGGGTGGCGCAGGGCCGCGACTTCAGCTCGACCGGTGAGCTCAAGGGCGCCAACACCGTCCACCTGAACGAGCAGACCGCGACCGCGCTGGCCTCGGCGCTGCGCGAGTCGCAGTTCACGGTCCGCTCCATCGAGTCCAAGCCGTACACCCGCAAGCCGTACGCGCCGTTCCGGACCACCACGCTGCAGCAGGAGGCCGGCCGCAAGCTCGGCATGTCCGCGTCGCAGACCATGCAGGTCGCCCAGCGCCTGTACGAGAACGGCAACATCACCTATATGCGTACCGACAGCGTCACGCTGTCGGACACCGCGATCACCGCGGCCCGGGCGCAGGTCCGCGAGCTGTACGGTGCGTCGTACCTGCCGGACAAGCCGCGCGTCTACACCTCCAAGGTGAAGAACGCCCAGGAGGCGCACGAGGCGATCCGGCCGGCCGGCGAGGTCTTCCAGACTCCGGCACAGACCGGTCTGAGCGGTGCCGAGTTCCGGCTGTACGAGCTGATCTGGATGCGGACGATCGCGTCCCAGATGAAGGACGCGGTCGGGAACAGCGTCTCGATCAAGATCGACGCGACCGCGGCGACCGGCGAGCAGTGCGAGTTCACCTCGTCCGGCCGGGTGATCACGTTCCACGGGTTCCTGAAGGCGTACGTCGAGGGCGCGGACGACCCGTCCGCCGGCACGGACGACCAGGAGACACGGCTGCCCGACGTGGCCGAGGGCGACGTACTGCCCGCGACCGAGGTGCTCGCCTCCGGGCACGAGACCAAGCCGCCGGCGCGGTACACCGAAGCGACGTTGATCCGCGAGCTGGAAGAGCGCGAGATCGGGCGGCCGTCGACGTACGCCTCGATCATCGGGACGATCCAGGCCCGCAAGTACATCTACAAGAAGGGTCAGGCGCTGGTTCCGGCCTGGCTGGCGTTCGCCGTCGTCCGGCTGCTCGAGGAGCACTTCACCCGGCTGGTGGACTACGCGTTCACCGCGACGATGGAGGATGTGCTCGACGAGGTCGCGTCCGGTGACCTACAGCGCGAGGGCGTGCTGTCCCGGTTCTACTTCGGCGACGAGCAGCTCGAGGGCCTGAAGTCGATGGTCACCGATCTGGGCGAGATCGACGCCCGGGAGATGTCGACGTTCCCGGTCGGCGGGGACGACAGCGGCATCGTCGTCCGGGTCGGGCGGTACGGGCCGTACGTCGAGGACAAGGACGAGCGGCGGGCGAACGTACCGGAGGACCTGCCGCCGGACGAGCTGACCGTGGACAAGGCGCGCGAGCTGCTGGAGCAACCGTCCGGCGTCGAGCACGAGCTCGGTACGGCGCCCGATACCGGTCTGAAGGTCGTCGCGAAGGCAGGGCGGTACGGGCCGTACGTGACCGAAGTACTGCCGGAGGACGCGCCGAAGAGCGCGAAGCCGCGGACCGGGTCGCTGCTGAAGTCGATGACGCTGGACTCGATCGGTCTCGACGACGCGATGAAGCTGCTCTCGCTGCCGCGGGTGGTCGGTGTCGACCCGGCGACCGGTGAGGAGATCACCGCGCAGAACGGTCGCTACGGGCCGTACCTGAAGAAGGGCACGGACTCGCGGTCGCTGTCGACCGAGGAGCAGATGTTCGACATCACGCTCGAAGAGGCTCTCAAGATCTACTCGGAGCCGAAGCAGCGTGGCCGCCGGGCTGCCGCGCCGCCGCTGAAGGAGCTGGGTGAGGACCCGGAGTCCAAGAAGCCGGTGGTGGTGAAGGAGGGCCGCTTCGGTCCGTACGTCACCGACGGCGAGACGAACGCGACCCTGCGCAAGGACGACTCGGTCGAGACGATCTCGCTGCTCCGCGCCGCCGAACTGCTGGCGGAGAAGCGCGCCCGCGGACCGGTGAAGCGGACGGCGAAGAAGACCGCGGCCAAGAAGACCGCCGCCAAGAAGACGACCACCAAGAAGACGGCAGCCAAGAAGGCGACGACCACCAAGAAGGCGGCGACCAAGAAAACCGCCGCGAAGAAGACGGCCGCGAAGAAGGCCCCGGCCAAGAAGTCCTGACGCGGAATACATTGGTTGGGTCGGGACCAGCGGACTTGCGAGGAGCGCGCGGATGACAAGTGCGGTCGAGGTCAGCGCGCAGCGGCTGCGGGACCGTGGCGAGCGGGTGACGCCGGCGCGGCTCGCGGTCGTCGAGGTACTGGCCGGCACCGAGGAGCACCTGAGCGCGGAGCAGATCGGCGAGCGCGCCGAGCAGCTGCGGCCGGGGATCCATCGCGCGACGGTTTACCGCGCCCTTGATGCGCTGGGCGAGTTCGGCCTCGTGACACATGTGCACCTGGGCCGGGCGGGTACGACGTACCACCTCGCCGGCGACCTGGCGCCGCGACACCTGCACCTGCGCTGCTCGGAGTGCGGGAAGGTCTACGACGCTCCGGGCGACATCCTCGAATCGGCCCGGAAGAAGGTCGCGCGCGAGCTGGGCTTCCATCTCGCGCCGGAGCAGGTGGCTCTGGTCGGGGTCTGCAACGACTGTCAATAGCTGTCCATATCTGTTGATCGGTGTGGAGTTGTGAACAGATAAGCCTTAAGGTCGACTTCTGTGACTCACTACGTCGAGGACTTTGCTTCCGGGGAGAACGTGCTGCCCCCGCGCTCGTGGCTGGACGACGACTCCGGGCGGCTGCCGCTCAGCGGGGACTGGAGTTTCCGGCTGTCCCCGACCGTGGCGGACGCGCCCGACGACCTGAAGGACCCGGACACCACCGGCTGGGACACGATCGCGGTGCCAGGTCACTGGCAGCTCAGCGGGTACGGCAAGCCGGCGTACACGAACGTGGTCTACCCGTTCCCGCTCGAGCCGCCGTACGTACCGACCGACAACCCGACCGGCGACTACGTCCGCACAGTGACGGTGCCGGCCGACTTCGACGGGGCGAAGATCGTGCTCCGGTTCGAGGGCGTGGACTCGCGGTTCGCGGTGTACGTGAACGGGTCGTACGTCGGCTGGTCGTCGGGCTCCCGGCTCGCATCGGAGTTCGACGTCACGTCGTTGGTTGCTCCCGGCAAGGAAGCGCGGATCGCGGTGCGGGTGCACCAGTGGTCGACCGGTTCGTACGTCGAGGACCAGGACATGTGGTGGCTGTCCGGGATCTTCCGTGAGGTGAACCTGCTCGCGCTGCGCCCGCACGCCGCTTCCGATGTTTTCGTCAAGGCCGCGTGGGACCACCTCGACGGCGCGGGCACACTGCTCGTCGAGTCCGACGTGCCCGGCACGGTTTCGGTGCCTGAGCTCGGCCTCGAGGTGCCGACGGGCGAGCACGTACGGGTCGAGGGCGTGCAGCCCTGGAGCGCCGAGGTGCCGCGGTTGTACGACGCCGTACTGCGGACTGCCGGTGGTGACGTGCGGCTGCGGATCGGGTTCCGTACCGTCGCGATCGTCGACGGGATCTTCACGGTCAACGGCAACCGGGTGCTGTTCAACGGCGTGAACCGGCACGAGTTCCACCCGGACCGCGGCCGCACGCTGACCGAGCAGGACATGCTCGACGACGTCCTGATCATGAAGCGCGCCGGGATCAACGCGGTCCGGACCAGCCACTACCCGCCACACCCGTACTTCCTCTCGCTCTGCGACGAGTACGGGCTGTACGTGATCGACGAGTGTGACCTCGAGACGCACGGGTTCGGGTACGAGCCGCAGCCGCCCAACCTGCCGAACCCGGTGATGGACCCGCGGTTCCGCGACGACCTGGTGCTGCGCATCCAGCGCACGGTGCACCGGGACAAGAACCATCCGTCGATCGTGATCTGGTCGCTCGGCAACGAGTGCGGGATGGGCTCGAACCTCAAGGACATGTACGACGCGGCGAAGGCGCTCGACCCGTCGCGGCCGGTGCACTACGAGCGCGACACCGAGGCGGAGTTCGTCGACATCTACTCGCGGATGTACACCTCGCCGGAGGGGTGCGCGGAGATCGGGGCGGATTCCAGCCTCTATCGCAACCTGCCGTTCATCCTGTGCGAGTACGGGCACGCGATGGGGAACGGGCCGGGCGGGCTGCTCGACTACCGCGAGGTGTTCGAGAAGTACCCGCGCTGCCAGGGCGGGTTCATCTGGGAGTTCATCGACCACGGCATCCGGACCACCATCGACGGGCGCGAGGTGTACGCGTACGGCGGTGACTTCGGCGAGACGATCCACGACGGGAACTTCGTCTGCGACGGCCTGCTGTTCCCGGACCGGACGCCGTCGCCCGGCATGCACGAGTACGCAAAGGTGATCGAACCGCTCCGAATCGTTGCTGACGGCAACGGTGGGGTGATGGTCACGAACCGCTACGAGGTGCTCGACACGAGCCACCTGACGTTCACGGCGCGGGTCGAGGTCGCGGGCGAGGTCGTCGGGAGCGGCACCCTGCCGGTGCCGCTGCTCGCGCCGGGTGAAACCGCCACCCTCGACCTGCCGCCGGCGATCGAGAAGTTCCGTGCGGCCGGTCGGCCTGAGACGTGGGTGACCGTCACCGCCGAGCTCACCGAGGCAACCCCCTGGGCGGAAGCCGGCCACCGAATCGCCTGGGGCCAACTCCGCCTGGACGAGCCGGCCGCCGCGGCTGCAGCCGGCACCGCCGGGTCCGCCTCCGCCTCCACCGGTGGGACCGGCTCCTCCGCCGCGACCGCCTCCGGGGCGACCGCGACCGCCGGGTCGCCGGCGGCCGGCGAAGCCGGCCTCCGGGGGATCACCGTCGGCGCTGTACAGAACGCTCGGTTGGATGTCTGGCGGGCGCCGATTGACAACGACGCGATTCCTGGTGTCGCCGACAAGTGGCGCGAGGAAGGGCTGCACCGGGTGCAGCACCGGATCGTGTCGCAGGGCGAGCGCGACGGCGCGTGGGAGGTCGTCACCCGGACGGCGCCGCCGCAGCTGCAGTGGGGTTTGCGGAGTACGTGGCGCTGGACCGCTGTCGACGGCGCGGTCGTGCTGGAGCTGAACGTCGTACCGGAAGGCCAGTTCCCGGAGGTGCTGCCGCGGTTGGGCATCACGTTCGAACTGCCGAAGGTGGAGCGGGTCGAGTGGTTCGGCACCGGTCCGAACGAGGCGTACGTCGACACCCGCGCGGCCGCCGCGGTCGGGAAGTACTCCGCCACGGTCGCCGAACTGCAGACGCCGTACGTCCGCCCGCAGGAGAACGGCCACCGCATCGACACCCGCTGGGCCACCGTCGACGGCCTCCGCATCGAGGCGGTGGACCACCTCTTCGGCCTCACGGTCCGCGACTGGACCACCAACGACCTGGAGACGGCCAAGCACACTGCGGACCTCGTCCCCGGCGACACCACCTACGTCACCATCGACATCGCCCAAACCGGCGTAGGCACCGCCGCCTGCGGCCCAGCCCTCCCCGACCGCGACAAACTGAAGACAGCCCCCACCTCCCTAACCCTCCGCTTCACCACCGCCTGACACGGACGCCCAGGCCACCACAATCGCGTGAGCGCGACGTGCCCCCAACGGGCGCACGCCCGCAACCGCGCATTGCAATGGCCTGGCGATCCGGCCCCGTCCCCCGCCGCGCCGCCCACCCCCTCCACCCGGACCGGCGCGGCGGGGTGTGTCAGCTCAGGCGGCACCGGGAGCAGCCGTCGGTAGCCCTATCTCGGCGGCCGCCGTCAGGAGACGCTTGTCGTAAGTGACCAGCGCGGTGAGCTCGATGCCTTCGAGAACCAGCGACTGTGCGGTGGCGAGGTGGATGGCGTCGAGTGTCCGGAGCATCGGGTCCGCGTACGCCGCGGCGGTCGCGAGAACGGTCTCGTCCACGGGCACCCTGTCGAGCCTCGCCAGCACGGTCGGCACCGCCGCGAGCCGACCTGGGTCGGATCGCCGGAGGGCGCGAGGGACCTCGGTCAGCACGAGCGCCGAGGCGACGAGCCCCTTGTCTGTCTGCTGTCCGAGCCACGTCTCGAGCGCGGCACTCTCGGCTTCCCGGCGGATCATCTTCACGATCGCCGCTGAGTCGAGGAAGATCACAGCCGTTCCTCGCGCAGGTCCGAGACGATGTCCGTCGAGTCGACCGACAGGTCCGGCTCACCCGCGGGCAGCACCAACGGCCCGGGATTGCTGGCCGGGATCAGGCGGCCACGCCGAATCAGGTCGGCGCGGATGCTCGTGTTGTCGTCGATCGGGACAAGCCGGGCAGCCGGCTGCCCGCTGACCGTGATCTCGAGCGATTCGCCGTTGGCAACACGCGCCAGGACGGCGCTCGTGTGCTGGTTGAGCTCTCGTACCGGGATGCTGTCCATGAACAAAGTGTAGAACGCGACGTTCTACACCTTCCACCCTCAGATGGCGATGGTGGGGCGGGGGTGGGTTGGGGTGGGTGGGGGGTGGTAGGCGTGCCAGGCCTTGGTCAGGCGGGTTACTGCTTCGGTGAGGGAGTTGGGGTGGGCGCGGAAGTGTAGGCGGATGTAAGGGCGGCTGTTGCCGGTGATGTCGAGGCCTGCGCCGGGGAGGATGGCCAGGCCGTTTCTCAGGGCGGTCTGGGCGAAGGAGGTGCCGTCGCCGTACGGGAGGCGGGCCCAGAGGCATTGGCCGCCTGCGACTGGTGGGACCGTCCAGCTGGGGAGGTGCTCGGTCAGTTGGGCGTGTAGGTGGTCGTGGCGGGCTTTGAGGGTCTGGTGGAGCTCGGGGGCGTCCAGGAGCGGTAGTAGGTGCATCGCAGCGAGCTGGGTCGGGACGTTGCCGCCGAGGTCGTGTACGGCGCGGAGGCGGGCCAACCGGTTGATCAGCGGTGGTGCTGCACGGATCCAGCCGATCCGCAGACCTCCCCAGATGCTCTTGCTGAGCGAGCCGATGGAGATCACGGTGTCGCCGTACGCCGCAATGGGCGTCAGCGAAGGCTCACCAGGGAACGCGAGATCTGCCGGTACTTCGTCCTCGATCAGCGGGACGCCCGCAGCAGCAAGGCGCTGCCGGGCGAGCGCGGACAGCACCGCGCCGGTGGGGTTCTGATACGTCGGGATCACGTACGCCAGGGCCGGCCGCCGTTCTCGCACAGCTGTTTCCAAGCCCTCCAGTCCCACAGGCAGCCCGCGCAGTACTGCGCCCTCCTCCCGAAACACCTCCAGCGCTCCCGGATACGTAGGCGCCTCAACGATCACCTGGTCGCCAGGAGACACCAGAGCGTGTGCCAGCAGTGACAGCGCCTGCTGACCGCCGTTCGTCACCAGCACCTGCTCCATCCGTGTTGGCACCCCACGGACCGTGTAGCGATCCGCCAGCGCCTGCCGCAGCGCGGGCACGCCGTACGGGTAATAACCGATGTCGTCAGCGATCTGCCCGAGCTCCGGCGCGATCCTCGCGAATGCCTCCGCCAGCTGCGGCGGCGGATCCCCGGGCGCGGCGCAGACAGCCAGCAGTACGTCGTCGTCCCGGGCCTCCAGCGAGTCCAGGAAGAGCGGGTCCACCGGGGCCTCTTCCGTCGGCGCATCGGTCGGTACGCCGGTCACGCGCGTACCGCTGCCCTGGCGCCGGGTGATCCGCCCCTCCGCCTGGAGCAGGTCGTACGCCGCGACCACCGTCGTACGGCCGACAGCCAGCGCTCCGGCGAGCACGCGGTCCGGCGGGAGGAGTACGCCCGGCGGAAGCTGGCCGTCGTCGATCAGCGTGCGCAGGCGGGACGCGAGCAGTACGTAGAGCGGGCCGCGGCCGGACGACCAGCGGCCCAATCGGTCAACCACCTCGATTGGTCTCATCTGCGAACCAATTCTGCCGGATTGGCTCTGCATCCGCGAGTGCCACCGCAGAACGATGGAGAGATGCCGAACTTTCCGCGTCACCAGATCATGTCACTGACCGCCGAACAGGCCCGGCACGAGCTGGGCGAGAGCTACGGGCCGGACCTCCGGCTCGCGGACCTGCTGACACCGAGGTTGGGGGAGCTCGAGCTGGGCTACGGTACGGCGGCCGGCGACGTGCGGCTGCGGAGCGCGATCGCCGAGCGGCACGGCGTACGGGCCGATCAGGTCGTCGTGACGGTCGGCGGGATGCACGGGATCTTCCTGCTCGCCTATCTGCTGGCGGGGGAGGTTGTGACGACGGCGCCTGAGTTCCCGATGACTCGGAGTGCGTTCGAGACCGTTGGGGCTTCGGTGCGGGTGGTGCCGGTCGGGTTCAACGACGGGTATCGGGTGACGGCGGAAGCGGTACGGGCGCAGCTCACTTCGGAGACGAAGCTGGTGAGCTTGGCTACGCCGCAGAATCCGTCCGGCGTTGCGGTGCCGTTGGCGGTTCTTCGGGAGATCGTGGCGGCGATGGAGGAGGTTTGTCCGGCCGCCTATCTGATGGTGGACGAGACGTACCGGACGGCGGCGTACGGCGAGGAGCCGGTCGCCGAGACTGCTCTGGGTCTCGGCTCGCGGGTGGTGGTTGTCGGCTCGTTGTCCAAGTGCCACGGGGCGGCGGGCTTGCGGATCGGGTGGGTGATCAGCACCGACGATTCGCTGGTGGAGCGGTTGTTGCCGGCCAAGTTCGGCACGGTGGTGTCGGCGTCCCCGGTGTGCGAGGCGCTGGCGGTACGAGTCTTCGAACAGGAATCGATGATCCTGGGCCGGCGGAGGACCTGGCTGGCGGAGAACCTTCTGATCACCCAGGACTGGGTGAACGCCAACAGTCGGCTTGTGGAGTGGGTTCGTCCTGATGCCGGCGCATTGTGTGTGGTGCGGTTGAAGGCTGGGGTGGATCTCGGGCGGTTCAAGGAGACGGCGGCGGAGGTCGGCGTACGGCTGGCCGACGGGGACTGGTTCGGCGACGAGCCGCGGGTTTTCCGGCTGGGATTCGGCTATCTGCCCGCCGCGGAGCTGAAGGTCGCGCTGGACGCGCTGCGTGAGGCGCTGGTCGCCGGGACGTAGCCGCCCGGCTCTGGGCAGTCGCTGTGAAGTCTTTGGGCAGGCGCTGGATGCCGCGCCAGACGCAGTGCGCTGGGCTGTCCGTGTGTCCTACTAGGCTTGCGGTGTGCCGGAGGCCTATGACCCGTTGACCGATCCTGCACCGGCGCACGATGTGCGGGCGGTGTTGCGGATCCCGGCGTTCCGGCGGTTGTGGATCGGGTTCGGGCTGTCGAGTCTGGGTGACTGGATCGGGCTGCTGGCGCTGACCGCGATGGCGAAGTCGTTCGCCGGCGACAACTACCAGCTGGCGAACTTCGCGATCGGTGGCGTGCTGTTCCTGCGGGTGCTCCCGGCGCTGGTGATGGGGCCGGTGGCGGGCTGGGTCGCGGACCGGCTGGACCGGCGCTGGACGATGATCCTCGGCGACCTGATCCGGGCCGCGTTCTTCGTCACGATCCCGATCGTGCACACGCTCAGCTGGCTGCTGATCGCGACCGTGCTGATCGAGATCGTCAGCCTGATCTGGGGCCCGGCCAAGGACGCCAGCGTGCCGAACCTGGTGCCCCGGCACCGGCTCGAGGCGGCGAACCAGCTCAGCCTGATCACGACGTACGGCTCCGCCCTCCCGGCCGCCGCGATCTTCACCGCGATCACATTGGTCACCCGCTGGGCAGGGGATTTCTCCATCGACCTCGCCATCTACGTGAATGCGGCAACCTTCGCGGTGTCCGCGTTCGCGATCGTGTCGGTCGCCGAGATCGGCCGCGCGGTGCACGACCACGAGGACCACCCGACGCTGTGGCGGACGATGGTCGAGGGCTGGTCGTACGTCACGGGTACGCCGGTGGTGCGCGGCCTGGTCGTCGGGATCTCCGGGGCGTTCGCGGCGGGTGCGGTGGTGGTCGGCCTCGGCCGGACGTACGTCGAGGACCTCGGCGCCGGCGACCCGGGGTACGGCCTGCTCTTCGGCGCGGTGTTCGGCGGTCTCGCGCTCGGGATGGGGTTCGGGCCGCGGATCTTCTCCGGGTTGTCGCGGCGCCGGCTGTTCGCGGCCGGGCTGGTCGGGTCCGGGATCTGCCTGGCCGGGCTGGCGTTGATCCAGCAGATCGAGATCGCCACGATGATCGCGATCCTGCTCGGGTTCTGCGCGGGCGGTTCCTGGGTGTCCGGGTACACGCTGCTCGGCCTCGAGGTGCCGGACGCGGTCCGCGGGCGGACCTTCGCGTTCGTGCAGTCGGCGGTGCGGACGGTGCTCGCGGTCACGCTGGCGATCGCGCCGTTCGCCGCGGGTGCGATCGGCCGGCACACGTGGACGATCGCGGGCCACTCGGCGACGTACAACGGCGCCTCGATGACGATGGTGATCGCCGCGGTGGTGGCGGGCGTGATCGGCCTGGTCTCCTGGCGGCAGATGGACGACCGTCCGGGTGTGCCGTTCTGGCGGGACGTTCGGCGCAGTTTCGGCAAGACCCGCGGCGACTACCCGACCACCGGGCTGTTCATCGCGCTCGAGGGCGGCGAGGGCGCCGGCAAGTCGACGCAGTCCGCGCTGCTGGTGAAGTGGCTGGAGGAGCAGGGGCAGCAGGTGCTGCTGACCCGCGAACCGGGCGCGACCGAGCTCGGGAAGACGCTGCGCCAGATCGTCCTCGACCCGGCCACCGGCGACATCTCGCACCGCGCCGAGGCTCTGCTGTACGCCGCGGACAAGGCCGAGCATGTCGACTCGGTGATCAAGCCTGCGCTGAAGGCGGGCGCGGTCGTGATCACCGACCGGTATGTCGACTCCGCACTGGCGTACCAGGGATCCGGCCGCGATCTCGACGTGTCCGACGTCGAGCGGGTGAATCGTTGGGCCACCAACGATCTCCGGCCGAACCTGACGATCCTGCTCGACCTGCCGCCGAAGAGCGGGCTCGGCCGGTTCACGGAACGGGACCGGATCGAGGCCCAGGGCGACGAGTTCCACGAGCGGGTGCGGCACGCGTTCCTCGAGCTGGCCGCCGCCGAACCGCAGCACTACCTGGTCCTGGACGCGTCCCAGGACCGCGAGGAGATCGCCCGGCAGATCCGTGCGCGACTGCAACCCCTGCTCCCGAAGGTGGACCTATGAGTGTTTGGGACGACCTGGTCGGGCAGGAGCCTGCGGTCGCCGTACTGCGGCGGGCCGTGGACGGAGCTTCCGCCGTACTGCGTGGTGAAGCCGGTGCGGCCGTGGCCGGGATGACGCACGCGTGGCTGATCACCGGACCGCCCGGGTCCGGCCGGTCGAACGCGGGACGTGCGTTCGCGGCGGCGTTGCAGTGCGCGAACAACGGCTGTGGCGAGTGCAACGACTGCCGTACGGCGCTGAGCGGTGCGCATCCGGATGTGTCGCTGATCCGCACAGAGCTGTTGTCGATCCGGGTCAGCGAGGTCCGCGAGCTCGTCCGGCGGGCCGCGATGAGCCCGACGCAGGGGCGCTGGCAGGTGATGGTCATCGAGGACGCGGACCGACTGACCGAGCAGGCCGCGGACGCGTTGCTGAAGAGCATCGAGGAGCCGGCGCCGCGGACCGTCTGGGTACTGTGCGCGCCGACCGTCGAGGACGTCGTACCGACCATCCGCTCGCGGTGCCGCCTGCTGGTGCTGCGGACGCCTCCGGCGGCGGCGGTCGCGGAGATGCTGAGCGCCAAGCTGGGCGTGGACGCGGACCTGGCGTGGTTCGCGGCGCGGGCGGCCCAGGGGCACATCGGCCGGGCGCGGGCGCTGGCGCGGGACCCCGAAGTACGCGACCGGCGCACGCGGGTGCTGGAGGTGCCGTTCGCGCTGCGCGACCTCGGCGCGTGTCTGAAGGCGGCGCAGCAGCTGGTCGACGCGGCCAAGGAAGAGGCCAAGGCCAGCGCGGAGAAGGTCGACGAGAAGGAGCGCGCCGCACTCGAGCAGGCGCTCGGCGTCGGTACCAAGGGCGCGAAACCGCGCGAGGCGAACGCCGCGCTCAAGGAGCTCGAGGATCAGCAGAAGGCACGCGCGAAACGGTGGGAGCGCGACGTCCTTGACCGGTCGCTGGTCGACCTGATGGCGCTGTACCGCGATGTGCTCGTGGTGCAGACCCGGTCCGGCAGCGACCTGATCAACGCCGAACTGCAGCGCAACATCGAGCAGCTCGCGGCGCGGACGACGCCCGAACAGACGGTCCGGCGGATCGATGCGATCGCGATGTGTCGCGAGGCGATCGAGGCGAACGTGGCGCCGCTGGTCGCGCTCGAGGCGATGACCGTGTCGCTGTTCGAAGGACGCAGCGACGGGTTCACCATTCCGCGCCGGGTGTTGCGCTGAGGCGTGATTCACGTCCGATAACTGGGCGGACGGTGTAACACCGAGACCAGCGAGTCCGATGACTGGGTGTCCGGGTGAGGTGCCCGGCGCCCTCCCCGAACGGACTCTCATGAACCAGCCCCCGATCCAGCCTGCGCGGCAGTCCTTGCCGCCGGCTGAGTCCTGGCTGGAGGGCGTCCCGGACCCCGTCCGGCAGCGGCAGGACCCGTACGCGATCGCCGCGTTCGCGGTCAGCCTGCCCGGGCTGGTCCCGTTCGCCGTACCGCTGGCCGCGGTCGCGCTGCGCCGGGTCAAGCGCCTCGGCGGGCAGGGGAAGCGGCTCGCGTACGCGGCGTTGCTCGTGTCGCTGGCCTGGGTGCTCGCGATCGGTACCGCGGTCACGCTCAACCTGGTCGCCGAACACCGCCGCGGCATCGGCCGGACCGTGTCGATCTCGCAGGTCGAGGTCGGCCGGTGTTTCGACGCGGACCTCGAGTCGGACGCGCTGCGTGTCGTCCGGATCGCGGACTGCGCGCAGGCGCACACCGGCGAGGCGTACGCGAAGGTGCAGGCGGCGCTGGTCGGGCTGACCGCGGCCCAGACCGGCGCCGAGGCAACCAACCAGTGCGCCGGCGCCTTCGTCGACTTCGTGGGCAAGCCCTACGAGCGCTCCGAACTCGACATGTACTACGTGGTGCTGGAGAACCGCGAGGTTGCTGACGGCAACGTCCTCTGCCTGCTGGGGATGCCAGGAACCCACCTGACCGGTACGATGCGCGGAGCGCAACGTTAGCGCTCGCTGGGGATTGTGGGGGACAAGATGACTCAGCCACCATCGGATCCGGACCGGCCGCAGGACAGTACGCGGTCGTTTCCCAGTTACGGGCGGCCGGAGGAGGGTGAGGGGTCCGGGCAACAATCCGGTACGTCGTGGGCGGCGCCGGGGCAGTCGACGTACGGGCCTGCGTCGTACGGGCAGGCTGGACAGTCGTCGTACGGGGCGGGGACGCCTCCGCAGTCGCCGTACGGGCCGGGGGCTTATGGGCCGCCGCAGTACGGGCAGACGCCGTACGGGAACGGGTACGGGCCGGGGCAGTATCCGGCGGCGTACGGGCAGCCGCCGGCGGCGTACGGGTACTCGGGCGGTTCCGGTGGGCAGAACGGGCTCGCGGTCGCGGCCCTCGCGTGTGCGCTCGGCGGGATCTTCATCGGCCTGTCCGCGCCCGTCGCCGTCGTACTCGGCATCGTGGCGCTGGTCCAGCTCAGCCGCCGCCCGCAGGCCGGCAAGGGCATGGCGGTCGCCGGTGTGGTGATCGGGTCGCTGGTGACGATCGGGTACGTGCTGCTGATCGGGCTGCTGATCGCGTTCGACTCGTCCAGTACCGACGACTCCGGCGCACCGGATCCGGGATCGAACAGTGCGTACATCGACGAACTGATGATCGGCGAGTGCTTCGACGACACCAGCGCGGACGACGAGGTGGAGCGCCAGCCCTGCCCCAACGCGCACGACGCCGAACTGATCGCGATCGTCTCGCTGCCCGACGGCAGCTACCCCGGCGACAAGGCCATCGACAAGGACGCCGACCGGGCCTGCACGCGGCCGTTCGGCACGTACGTCGGCAAGTCCCGCGATCAGTCCGAGCTCTACCTGTCCTGGCTGACGCCGGACAAGTACACCTGGAACTCCGGCGACCGCCGCGTCTTCTGCGTCGCGTACGGCCCTGACGACGAGAAACTCACCGGCACCGTCAAGAACAGCCACCGCTGACGCACTTGCCCAGGGCAACCCTCCCTCCCGAACGGGTACGATGCGCGAAACACAGCACATGGGAGCAGCGTGACTCAGCCACCGCACAACGCGGACCCCGACCGACCCCAGGACCGCCCGCAAGACGCGACCCGCCCGCTCCCCCAACAACCGTGGCCCGCCCCCGGCCAGCAGCCACCCAGCCAACCGCAGGACGGCCAGAGCGCCTACGGCCAGCAGCCCAGCCAACCGCAGTACGGCCAATCCCAGTACGGCCAGCAAACCGGTCAACCGCAGTACGGCCAGCAAACCGGCCAACCGCAGTACGGCCAGCAAACCGGCCAACCGCAGTACGGCCAGGCCGGCTACAACCAGCAGCCCAGCTACGGCCAGCCGACCCAGCCGATACCCGGCCAGTCGCCGTACGGCCAGCCGTATGGCCAACCGCAGTACGGCCAAGCCTCGTACGCCCCGAGCGTCTACGGAGGCTACGGCTACACCGGTTCCCCAGGCACCAACGGCCTCGCCACAGCCTCCCTGATCTGCTCCCTCGCCGGCCTCCTGATCGGCCTCTCGGCCCCGGTCGGAATCGTCCTGGGCATCATCGCCCTCTCCCAAATCAAAAAACGCAACCAAGACGGCAAAGGCATGGCCATAGCCGGCGTAATCATCGGCTCAGTCCTGACCGTAGGAACCATCCTCCTGTTCCTCTTCCTAATAGTCCTAGGCACCACCACCAACTGAGCACCCACCCCGCCCGCAGCAACCACCAACCCGCCCGCCGGAACAGCCAACCCGCCCGCCGGAACAGCCAACCCGCGCGCGCTCCGCAGGCGCTAGCTTCGTCGCTCTGCTCCTCAAACGCGCCCGCTCCACGCACTCCCACCCACCCCGGGCTCCCGCCCGAAGCATCACCTTCCGGCTACCGCCGGGGTTTACGGCTTGCGCCGCGGGTTTCCGGCTACCGCCGGGCGTTTGCGGCTTGCGCCGCGGGTTTCCGGCTACCGCCGGGTGTTTGCGGCTACCGCCGCGGGGTTGCCGGCTGCCGCCGGCTTATTTGCGAGCTGGCGCTCGCGTGCGACTGCTAGGTCAGCGCCCTCCGACACTGGAGCGGTGTGACATGGACCGGGCGACGCCGAAGCGGACCGGCTCTTGGTACGCCTATGAGGCCTCCATTCGTCGGAGGGTTCGCGAGCTGACGAACTCCATGAGCCATCGAGCGGGACGCAGCGCCCAGTGACCACCAGCCCCGTCGGCACGTCGGACAACTTCACATGGTCATCCAGGGTGCCCACTTGGCACCGTCCGCGCTCCGGGGCGAAGCGCCGGGGACCGGGAAGAGGTAATGGCATCTTCCCGGTCCCCGGCGGGGGTGCTCAGTGGTGTGCGGATCTTGTCGTTCAGGATCGGCATCTGATCGCGGCATCGCTGTCCGCGACGGCAACGCATCTACGCTTGCGGCGGGAGCGGAAACGCCTGGCGTGGCCTGGAGTCCCCGCGGGAGCCGGAATTCCCCGGCGGGGCCTGGGGTCCCCCGGGCGGGGCCTGGGGTCCCCCGGGCGGGGCCTGGAGTCCCCCGGCGGGAGCCGGAAACCCGCGGCGGCAGCCGCAATCCTCGTGGCGGCAGCCGCAGTCCCGGCGGGAGCCGGAAGCGAATGGTCCGGGCGTTAAGCCCGGGGTGGGTGGGAGTGCGTGGAGCGGGCGCGTTGAGGAGCGGAGCGACGAAGTTAGCGCCTGCGGAGCGTGCGTGGGGTGCTTGTGTGGGGCGGGGGTGGACGTCGGGAAGTAGTCTGGCGGCGTGGGTATGGTGATGGCGGTGTCGTTCGAGCGGTATGGGCGGCTTTATTACCTTGATCCGGGGGAGTTTCGGCCTCGGGTGGGGGACAAGGTGCTGGTGCCTACTGACGACGGGCCTGAGGTTGCGGAGTGTGTTTGGGCGCCGCAGTTCGTGACCGAGGAGGTCGGCGGGCTGCCCTTGTGCGCCGGGATCGCGAGTGCGGGCGATCTGGAGCGGGACGAGCAGAATCGGCAGCGGCGGGCGGATGCCCGGGTGATCGCGAAGCGGACGATCCGGCAGCACGGGTTGCCGATGAAGGTGGTCGGGATCGACTTCGTCGACCGGCGGGCGGATATCGACCAGTTGGTGATCGTGTACTTCTCGGCGCCGCACCGGGTGGATTTCCGGGAGCTGGTACGGGATCTGGCGCGGGCGTTGCGGGCGCGGATCGAGTTGCGGCAGGTGGGGGCGCGGGACGAGGCGCGGTTGCAGGGCGGGATCGGGCCGTGTGGGCGGGACCTGTGCTGCGCGACGTTCCTGAAGGACTTCGAGCCGGTCAGTGTGCGGATGGCGAAGGACCAGGACCTGCCGCTGAACCCGTTGAAGATCTCCGGTGCGTGCGGACGGTTGATGTGCTGCCTGAAGTACGAGCACCCGTTGTACCAGGAGTTCAACGCGAAGGCCCCGCAGGTCGGAACCGCGGTGGAGACCCCCGCGGGTGATGGAGTGGTGGTCGGGCACAACGTTCCGAGCGACACCGTGGTGGTGCGGCTGGCGGCGTCGGGCCGGCGGTGTGCGTGCAGCCGGGCGGACGTGTGTTCGCCGCGGCAGCAGTACGAGGCCTCCAGTACGACGACCCCGGACGCCGCACCCGTAGTACCCCAAGCACCAGCAACCGCCCAAGCACCAGCCACCGCCGAAGCAGCAGTACGGCCGCTCGAACAAGCCCCGCCGGCAGCAGACGCACTGCCGGTAGAAGATGCAGCGCCGGCGGCGGAAGAGCGCCGGACGAGGAAGCCGCGCCGGCGTCGCCGGTTGCGCCATGACGACGAGGGAGAAACCCCGCAGTGAGATTCCGCAGGTCGACCGTACTGGTGGCAGCTCTTGCGGTCCTGGCGAGCGGATGTGGGGTGGCCAGCCGCGCCCAGAGCGCGGGTGGCGGCGCGGAGGTGCCCAACGTCGGCGGCAATCCGCCGAGCGGACCGGTCGGGCCGATCCCGGCGGGGCTGGAGAAGTTCTACCAGCAGCGGCCGGACTGGGAACGCTGCGGTTCGAACCAGCAGTGCGCGACGATCGTCGTACCGCTGGACTACACCAAGCCGGCCGGTCAGACGATCGAGCTGCGGGCCCGCAAGGTGCTCGCGAAGGACCGTGGCGGGCGGATCGGCACGCTGTTCATCAATCCGGGCGGCCCGGGCGCTTCCGGGCAGGAGTTCGCCGCGCAGGCGCCGATGCTGTTCGGGGCCTCGTTGCTGCGGAAGTTCGACATCATCGGCTGGGACCCGCGCGGGGTGGGCGAGTCGACGCCGGTGAAGTGCCTGGACACCGCGCAGTTGGACGCGATGATCGCGGCGGACGGCAGCCCGGACACCCCGGCCGAGGTCGCGGACCTGGACCAGCAGTCGAAGACGTTCGCGGCCGGCTGCGAGAAGCGGTCCGGCCCGCTGCTGCCGCACGTGAACACCAAGGACGCGGCCCGCGACATCGACGTACTGCGGGGGATCGTCGGCGACCCGCAGCTGTACTACCTCGGCATGTCGTACGGCACGTACCTCGGGGCGACGTACGCCGAGGAGTTCCCGAAGAACGTCGGCCGGATGGTCCTGGACGGCGCGGTCGACCCGGCGATCACGACCGAGCAGATGGGGATCGCGCAGGCGAAGGGCTTCGACAAGGCGCTGGACGCGTTCGCGGAGGACTGCGCGCAGCGGTCCTGCAAGCTCGGCAGCAGCAAGAACGAGGTGCTCGCGAAGGTCGACCAGCTGATCAAGGACAGCGACGCGCACCCGCTGCCGGGGGACGGGCAGCGCCAGGTCACCCAGGCTCTGGTCGTGCTCGGCATCGTCTACCCGTTGTATCTGAAGGACTTCTGGCCGCGCCTCGAGGACGCTGTCGCCGACGGTCTCGCCGGGAACGGAGCGCGGCTGCTCGCACTCGCGGACGAGTACACCGACCGCAAGCCGTCCGGGTACGCCGACAACTCGAACGAAGTTCAGATCGCGGTGAACTGCAGCGACCACCCGGACGCCACGTCGATCGCGCAGATCCAGGCGAGCCTGCCGACGTTCAAGGCGGCGTCGCCGCGGTTCGGTGAGTTCATGGCGTGGTCGTCGACGGCGTGCATGAACTGGCCGGTGAAGCCGACGAACACGCCGCACCCGATCAAGGCGGCCGGTTCGAAGCCGATCATGGTGCTCGGTACGACGCGCGACCCGGCGACGCCGTACGAGTGGGCGGTCGGCCTGGCGCACGAGCTGCAGAACGGCATCCTGGTGACGCGGGACGGCGACGGTCACACGGCGTACCTGTCCGGCAACAGCTGCGTGAAGAACGTCGTCGAGAGCTACCTGGTCCAGGGCAACACGCCCGCAGCCGACATCAAGTGCTAGTTGGGGCGGGTATCACCAGGGTTGACCGGGACCTTGAGGGTGTCGATCGCGTGCTGGAGGACGGCGCGCAGGCCGGCCTCGTCCTGGGGGCGGCCGCCGACGGTGATCTCGACGGCTGAGGTCCGCCCGCCGTCGAGCGAGATCCAGCGCGACAGGCCCATCCGCGGCCCGCGGGTCTGGTCGACGTAGGTGTAGACGAGCAGGCCGTTGTCGCGGCTCATCACCTGCAGGTCCTTCTCGTCGATGCTGCGCACGCGGAGCTGCACCAGCTCGTCCGGGCTCTGCTTGCTGCCCCGGGTGTCGAACCGGATCTGCCAGACACCGGTCGGGTCGAGGAACTTCGGCCGGGTGCCGCTCTGCGCGCTCTTCCAGCCGGCCGGGACCTCGGCGGACACCGGGTCGTTGTCGGTGCCGAAGTTCTGTACGACGTACTGCAAGCCGTCGGCCTGGAGACCGTCGCCGTGCCGCGGCGTACTGGAAGGACTCGGACTGACGATGCCCACCGGCGTGTCGTGCGCTGTGAACGGGTTGCCGCCGTTGACGGCGACGACCGTGCCGAAGGCCACTACACCGACGGTCATCCCCGCCAGTGTCATCAGCAGCGCCTGGTGCCTGGGCGTGAGCATCCCGACCTCGCTTCCTCTCTCCGCGCCGATTATCCCCGACGAGAGGGGCGTCACCGCAAACCGCCGCGTACGCTGGCACGTCGTGGAGATGTCCGACACCGCTTTCCAGCAGGCTTTACAGCGCTACGACGACGGTACGGCGGAACGCGCCGAATTGAAGCTGCTCACGAAGACCCTGCTGAACCGCCTGGTCGCGAAGGCGCCAGGCCACGCGGTGGAGGTACGGATCCCGCCGTACGGCGCCGTGCAGTGCATCGAGGGACCGCGGCACACCCGCGGTACGCCTGGTGCCGTGATCGAGATGCCGCCGGAGTTGTGGATCGACGTCGCGCTCGGCCGCGTGACCTGGGCCGAGGCCCGGCTGACCGGCAAACTCCGCGCCAGCGGCGAACGCACCGATCTGAGCGGTCTGCTGCCCTTGACGTGACAGGGCCGCGGCACTCCCCTGCAGTGCCGCGGCCCGGTGGCTCGATCAGTGCGCCGACGTGGACCAGATCGCAGTACGGCCGTACACGATCACCAAACGCCCGTCGTCGCGCAACTGCAGCACGGCGCCGTGACGGATCGTCTTGCTGGACCACAGCGGTCGCTTGGCCGCGCTGTAGACGACCAGGTTGCCGTCGGTCTGCATGACCGCGAACGCGCCCTTGCTGCTGGTCCTGGTCGACCAGACCGGCGTCTTGCCGTTCTTGACCAGCACGAGGTTGCCGTCGGTCTGCATCTGCAGGCGGAACACCCGGCTCGGCGAGAACAGCATGTCGTACGGGTTCAGCAGCCGGCCCGAGCCGAGTGTGCCGATCACCATGTGCCGGTACCAGACCGGCTTCTTGCGGGTGTTGTAGATGACCAGGTTGGAGTCGTTCTGCACGGCCAGGAACGCGCCGGTGCTGCCCGCGGTGTTGCTCGCCCAGACCACGGTCCGGCCGGAGACGACAACCAGGTTGCCGTTGCGCTGCATGATCAGGCTCGAGGCCTTGCGGTTCGTCACGGTCGACCAGAGCGCGGTACGGCCCTTGTACAGCACCGCGTTGCCGTCGGTCTGCATGATGAGCGTGTACATACCGTTCTGCGAGCGCCGGTACTGGCCGGGCTTCAGGTACTCGCCGGACTTCAGCACGTCCGAGACCGCGGTGGTCGTCGTAGGTGCGGCGCTTGCGGTCGACGGAACAAGCAGGGTGGCACCCGCAGCCGCGCTTACGGCGAGCGTGGCGAGCAGCCGGGTGCCGGCCGACTTGATCGAGATCATGCGGTGTTCTCCGATTCCCGAGATTCGGCCGGGGTTTGCCGGCCTCCGAGATTGACGCCCTGGGCAACCAATCGGTTGTCACGCTAGGACGGCGCCGGGTCGCTTCCGGATCCATTCGATCCTGGTCGAAAGGCTCGGCCGGATATCAGGTTCGTCCGGAGTGGTCGGACCTGTCACCATGTTGCGGTGGCAGTAAGTCTTCGTACGCGGCTTGCCCGGTTGCGTGTCGACCTGACCCCGTGGCGTGGTTCCCGCGATTTCCGCATCCTGCTGGTCGCGGGCTCGGTCTTCTTCCTCGGCGGCATGGTCGGGTACGTCGCCCTGCCCTACCAGCTGTACCAGTTGACCGGATCGAACTTCGCGGTCGGCGCGATGGGCCTGGTGACGATCGTCCCGCTGATCGTGTTCGGCCTGTACGGCGGTGCGCTCGCGGATCACGTGGAACGCCGCAAACTGCTGGTCGGGACCGGGATCGCCCAGGTGGTGATCTCCGCGCTGATGGTCGCGAACACGCTGCTCGCGCATCCGCAGGTCTGGCTGATCTACGTCTGCGGCGCACTGAACGCGGTCGCGTCGTCGCTGCAGCGCCCGAGCCGCGAGGCGCTGCTCCCGCGGGTGGTGAAGCACGCGGAGATCCCGGCCGCGGTCGCGCTGAGCTCGCTGACGTCCCAGGTCGGACAGCTCGCCGGCCCCGCGCTGGGCGGTGTACTGGTCGGTTCGGTGGGCGTGACCTGGGCGTTCTCGGTCGAACTGGCCGGGATCGTGTTCGCGACGCTGCTGTACGCGCGGCTCGGGTCGTACCGCTCCCGCGAGCAGACCACGGCGCCGAGTCTGCGGGCGATCGGCGGCGGGATCGTGTACGCGTTCCGGCGCAAGGACCTGCTGGCGACGTACCTGGTCGACATGGTCGGGATGTTCCTGGCGATGCCGATCGTGCTGTTCCCGGCGTTCGCGACGGTCGTTCTGAAGGAACCGAAGCTGCTCGGGCTGCTCTACAGCGCCGAGGCGATCGGGGCGATGTGCGCCTCGCTGACCAGCGGCTGGGCGAAACACGTGCACCACCAGGGCCGGGCCGTGGTGCTCGCGACGATGGGCTGGGGCGCCGCGGTCGGGATCGCCGGGCTGGCGCCGAACATCTGGTTCGCGATCGGGTTCTTCGCGCTCGCCGGCGCCTGCGACATGGTCTCGGTGCTGTTCCGCTCGGTGATCTGGAACCAGACCATCCCGGACGAGATGCGCGGCCGGCTGGCCGGGATCGAGATGCTCGGCTACTCGCTCGGCCCGCTCGGCGGTCAGGCGCGGTCCGGCCTGGTCGCCGACCTGACGACGGTCCGGACCTCGATCGTCAGCGGCGGCATCCTGTGCGTCGCCGGCGTGATCGCGACCTCGATCTGGTTGCGCGAGTTCTGGCGGTACGACGCCCGCACCGACGAACACGCCGTCCGCGAAAGGGAGCTCCGCGCCGCGAGTTAGAGTTCCAGCCATCATGCGTATCTTCATCGCCGCCGGGCTGGCCGTCGTACTGCTTGCGGGCTGCGGTGGGGTCGGGCAGGAGACCGCGCCGAGCGTGCCGCCGCTGGTGTCGGTGAGCTCGCTGGACACCCCGTCGGCGACCCCCTCGGAGACGCCGACGCCGACCGCGTCGGCGACGCCCGCGGAGACCGTGTGCATGAAGCTCGACCTCGAGCTGGTCCGGACCACGCTCGCCGTACCGGCGGTGGACATCCAGACCAAGGCGACGCCGACCGATTTCGGCATCCCGACGTACGACGTGTGTCAGCTGACGCTCAGCAACGTCCCGAACGGTCCCGTGCTGAACGTCGAGACCTCGGTGCTGCCCGCGACCGCGGCGACGCTGGCCGCGACTCGGAAGGCGTACAAGGGTGAGCCGGTCAAGTCCGCGGTCGTCGGTGAAGGCGGCTACGGGGCGAGCACGTTCGTGGTGTTCCTGCTCGGCGGGAGGCTGTACAAGGTCTCCGGCCCGAAGGCCACGCTCGCGAAGTACGTCGTCCTCGCGCAGGAGGTCGCGCGGCAGGCGACGTCCGTTCCGACCGCGGACCCGGTGGTCACGCTGCCGGATTGCGACCGCGGGTCGTCCGCGGCCGAGAAGGTGCTGGGCGCCCGCCCGACGGCGCGCCGCGACAGCACGTCGGCTGCGGGTGACCCGATCTGCGGCTGGCTGACCGCGACGAGCGTGCTGACCACCTCGGTACGGCACACACCGCAGGCGAAGGCACTGATCGCCCCGCTGAGCAAGGCCGCGACCTCGCAGTCGATCCCGTTCGGCGACGAGGGGTACGTCGACACCGCGACCGGCCGCACCACGATCCGGGTCGGCGACGACAAGCTGGTCGACTTCGTCCCGCTGCCGGCGCGCGCGATCAACCCGGACGTGATGACCCAGTTCGCCCTCGCGATGGCGTCGGTCTACACGCGCTGATCGTCGCGATCGCCTCGGTGATCTCCGTCGGAGTGCGGGCGGCGTACCCGAGGACCAGACCGGGCGCGTGCGGGAGCTGACAGTGCCACGAGAGCGGGTGGCACTTCACCCCGGCCTGCAGGGCGGCCGCGGCCAGCGCGGCATCGTCGCCCTCGTCGAACGTGATGGTCAGGTGCAGTCCGGCCGCGGCGCCATGGATGGTTGCGCTGGGCAAATGATTGCGGATCGCGGTGACCATCGCGTCGCGGCGCGTGCGGTGCCGGCGGCGGAGGAACCGCAGTTGACGCTCGAGTTCGCCGGACTCCATCAGGTGCGCGAGCGTGAGCTGCGGGAGCGCGGCGTTGCCCAGATCGGCGAGACGCTTCAGGCCGATCAACTCGTCCTTGTACTGCGGCGGCGCCAGCATCCAGCCGATCCGTAGTGCGGGCGCGAGCAGCTTGGAGACGCTGCCGACGTAGATCACCTGATCCGGGAGCAGCGCGCGGAGTGCGGGTACGGGCGGGCGGTCGTACCGATGCTCGGCGTCGTAGTCGTCCTCGATCACCAGGCCGCCGTCGGTGGCCCACTGGACAAGTTCGCGGCGGCGTTCACCGTCGAGCACCGTGCCGGTCGGGAAGTGGTGCGCGGGCGTGGCCATCACCACGGAAGCGCCGGATTTCCGCAGTACGTCTAACTGCAGGCCGTGGTCGTCGACCGGGATCGGAGGCGTGCGCATGCCCCAGCCCTGGAGGTGCTGACGCGATCCGAGCGAACCCGGGTCCTCGACGGCGATCTCCTGGATGCCGTGCCGGTCGAGCATCTGCGCGACCAGCCCGATCGCCTGGGCGACACCGGCGACGATGATCAGGTCCTCCGGGTCGGCAGCGATCCCGCGGTACCGCGCCAGCCAACCGGCCACCGCCTGGCGGAGCGCCGGGGTCCCGGCGGGGTCGCCGTACCCGAACTCGGCCGCCGCGAGGTCCGTGAGCACCGCCCGTTCGGCGCGCAACCAGGCCGTTCGAGGGAAGGCCGCGAGGTCCGGCACACCGGGCGTGAGATCGATGCGGGACGGGGTGGATCGCAGGCTGTCGAAGATCTCGAGGTCGTCTGCAGGTCGAGAGGAGCTGTCGGTGATGCGCCGCGGGTCAGGCGTACGTCCGCGACCAGTTGTCGAACGGTCGGCGATCGGGACGGCGACGACGACCGTCCCGGCGCGGCCGCGCCCGGCGACCTGGCCGTCCTCGGTCAGGCGTTGGTACGACTCGGTGACGACGCCGCGGGAGATGCCCAGGTCGGTGGCCAGCGTGCGGGTCGACGGCAGCCGGGCGCCGACCGGGAGGTGGCCGTTCGAGATCGCGGTCCGGAGCCGGTCGGTCAGCCAGTCCGCGAGCCTGCCGGGCGGCGCCTCGGACGGGTCGAGCTGCAGGAAGTCCGATCCTTTGGACCGACCACTTGTACCCGAATTGGACCTGTTCACAGGACCATTGTGGCGCGACCGTTGAGGTATGGGAACCGACTACGTCCACGGCTACACCCCGGCGGAGACCCGCCGCCTGACCGACCAGGCGGGTACGCTCGCCGACCTGCTGCACGGCGGTACGACGTACCCGCCCGGCAGCCGTGTGCTCGAGGCAGGCTGCGGTGTCGGTGCGCAGACCGTCCAGCTCGTCACCCGCAGCCCGGGCATCGAGCTGGTCTCGATCGACATCTCCGAGGAATCGCTCGCCGAGGCGAAGGCCCGCGTCGCCTCGCTCGGCTCGCCCGTCGACTTCCGGTTGGCGAACCTCTATGAATTGGGCGACGAGAAGGTCGACCATGTCTTCGTCTGCTTCGTCCTCGAACACCTCGCCGATCCCGTCGCCGCGCTTGCCAAGCTCCGGAGTCTGCTCGAGCCGGGCGGCACGATCACGGTCATCGAAGGCGACCACGGCTCTGCCTTCTTCCATCCGCAGAGCCCGCGGGCGCAGGCCGTCATCGACTGCCTTGTCGACCTACAGGCCGCCGCGGGTGGTGACTCGCTGATCGGACGCCGGCTCCAGCCGTTGCTCGAGCAGGCCGGGTACAACGACGTACGAGTGGAGCCGCGCACTGTGTACGCCGACCAGTACCTGCCGCACCTCGTCGACGGGTTCACCCGGAAGACCTTCGTCGCGATGGTCGGATCCGTCCGCGAACGCGCGCTCGCTGCCGGGCTGATGACGCCCGCCGAATGGGCCGCGGGCATCCGTGACCTGTCCAGATCCGCCGAGCCCGGCGGCACCTTTCACTACGCGTTCTTCAAAGGAGTGGGCCGGACATGATCGTGCTGGGGATCCTGGTCGCGGCGATCTGCTGGGGGCTGAACCGCAACCGGCGGCGGCAGCTCCGCCCGACGCGCGGCGGCCCGATCGACCGTGATCTGCAACGATTGATCGACGATCTCAGGGCCTGTTCATGAACGCCTGGTAGACAAGAGGGATGGCCACCACCGAGCAGCTCGAGATCGAGGCGAAGTACGACGTCGACGACAGCGTGATCCTGCCGGCGCTGCACGAGCTGCCCGGGGTCGCGCGGGTCGCGCAACCGGTCGAGCTCGACCTCGAGGCGGTGTACTACGACACCGCCGACCTCGACCTGGTCGCGCGCAAGGTGACGCTGCGCCGACGCACCGGCGGTGAGGACGACGGGTGGCACGTGAAGCTGCCGGTGTCGTCGGGCGAACGGCTCGAGGTGCATCATCCGCTCGACGGTTCCGAGGACGGCGTTCCGATCGACGTCGTCCGTACGGTCCGGGTGCATGTCCGCGACCATCCGCTCGTGCCGGTGGTCACGCTGAAGACGCGGCGGATCGTTCATCGGCTGCTCGACGCCGACGGCGGTGTGCTCGCGGAGGTGGCCGACGACCAGGTGACCGCGACGGTCACCGGCGCTGAGCCGGAGAGCTGGCGCGAGTGGGAGGTCGAGCTCGTCGACGGCGACCGCGCGTTGCTGTCGGCCGCCGGTGACGTGCTGATGCAGGCAGGCGCGCGACCGGCGAGCGGCCCGAGCAAGCTGGCGCGGGCGCTCGGCGATCGGGTCCCGGCGTACGACGCTTTCGAGCTGCCGAAGAAGCCGCTGACGTCGGACCTGTTCCGTGCGTACGCCGGTGCGCAGGTGCAGGCGATCCGCGACCGCGACCCCGAGGTACGCCGGGACGTGCCGGACTCGATCCACAAGTTCCGGGTCGCGACGCGACGGCTCCGCTCGGCGCTGGCGACGTACCGGCCGGTCGTCGACCGCGCCGCCGGGGACCAGTTGCGCGCCGAACTGAAATGGCTGGCCGGCGAACTCGGGACCGCCCGCGACGCCGAGGTCCAGCGCGAACACTTCGCCGCCGAGGTCGCCGAACAACCCGTCGAGCTGGTGATCGGTCGCGTCGCCGGCCGGATCGACGATCATCTCCGTGGTGTCTACCGCGACGGACGGGCCGCCGCCCTGGACGCCCTGGAGAGCCCGCGCTACTTCCGGCTGCTGGACGCGCTCGACGAACTGGTCGCCAAACCCCCGGTGACCGACGGCGACCGCAAGGCCCGCAAGCAGATCGGGGACCTGCTCGCGCACGACTACAAGCGGATGCGCAAGGCGGTCCGTCGTTCCCAGCAGGCGGAGACGGTCGCCGACCAGGACCACGAGCTCCACGAAGTACGCAAGGCCGCGAAGCGCCTGCGGTACGCGGCCGAGTTCGCCGTACCGGTGCTGGGCGACGACGCCACGCAGCTCGCCACCCGAGCCGAGGAAGTCCAGGAAATCCTCGGCGAACACCAGGACTCGGTGGTCTCCCGCACCCTCCTGCACACCCTCGCCCTGGAAGTCTTCGCCGAAGGCGGCAACCCCTTCACCTACGGCCGCCTGCACGCCGCCGAAGAAGCCCGCGGCAACACCTCCCGCGAAGCCTTCTACAAACTCTGGCCCACCCTCGAATTCCGTTTCTGACCAACAGAAGACGGACCCAGCGGGAGGGGGCCGGGTCCGTCTCTGGGGCGGGGGTGGGGCTGTCAGGCAGGTTCGCTTGGGTTCAGCAGGGCCTGCCTGACAGGTTTAGTGGGTGACCGCCTTCTCGGCGCCGGCGCCGGTCAGTGAGCGGACTTCCATTTCGGCGAACTTGTCGACGTCGACCGGCTCCTTGCTGGTGATCGTGCCGAGCCAGCCGAGCAGGAACGCCAGCGGGATCGAGATGATGCCGGGGTTGTCCAGCTGGAACCAGTGGAAGTCGATGCCGGTGTCGGTGATCATCGACAGGCTCTTGCCGGTCTTGGCGTCGACCTTGCCGGAGACGACCGGGCTGAAGACGATCAGGATGATCGTCGAGGCCAGGCCGCCGTAGATGCTCCACAGCGCACCGCGGGTGTTGAACCGCCGCCAGAACAGTGAGTAGAGGATCGTCGGCAGGTTCGCACTGGCCGCGACCGCGAACGCGAGCGCCACCAGGAACGCGATGTTCTGCCCGTTCGCGAAGATGCCGCCGATGATCGCGACGATGCCGATCACGACCGCGGTGTACCGGGCCACCCGGACCTCGCCGTTGCCGCTGATCTGGCCCTTCTTGATGATCTGGCCGTAGATGTCGTGCGCGAACGACGTACTCGCGGTGATCGTCAGCCCGGCCACCACGGCCAGGATGGTCGCGAACGCCACCGCCGAGATGACCCCGAGCAGGACCTCACCACCGAGCTCGTAGGCGAGTAGCGGTGCGGCGGAGTTCGCCTTGCCGGGGGCAGCCTTGATCCGGTCCGGTCCGACGATCGCGGCCGCGCCGTACCCGAGCACCAGCGTGAACAGGTAGAAGATGCCGATGATCCAGATCGCCCAGCTGACGCTGCGGCGCGCTTCCTTCGAGTCCGGCACGGTGTAGAACCGCATCAGCACGTGCGGCAGGCCGGCCGTACCGAGCACCAGCGCGAGCGCGAGCGAGATGAAGTCCAGCTTCGTGACACCGGTGTGGCCGTACTGCAGGCCCGGGCTGAGCAGCTTCTCGCCCGCGGCCGGGCTCTTGTCGACTGCGGCGCCCAGCAACCCGGACAGGTTGAAGGTGTACTTCGCCAGCACCCAGACCGTCATGATCCCGGCGCCGATGACGAGCAGCACGGCCTTGACGATCTGGACCCATGTGGTGCCCTTCATGCCGCCGACGAGCACGTACGTGATCATCAGGATGCCCACGACGGCGATCACGATGCTCTGGCCGGTCTTGCTGTCGACGCCGAGCAGCAGTGCGACCAGACCCCCGGCGCCTGCCATCTGCGCCAGCAGGTAGAAGAAGCAGACGCCGAGGGTCGATATCGCGGCCGCCATCCGGACCGGCCGCTGCTTGAGGCGGAACGACAGTACATCGGCCATCGTGAACCGGCCGGTGTTCCGCAGCAGCTCCGCGACCAGGAGCAGTGCCACCAGCCATGCGACCAGGAAGCCGATCGAGTACAGGAAACCGTCGTACCCGTTCAGCGCGATCGCACCGGCGATGCCGAGGAACGACGCCGCGGACAGGTAGTCGCCGGAGATCGCGATGCCGTTCTGCGGGCCGGTGAAGTTCCGGCCGCCGGCGTAGAAGTCCGCGGCGGTCTTGTTGTTCCGGGATGCCCGGAACACGATGGCCAGCGTCGCCAGCACGAACAGCCCGAAGATCAGGATGTTCACGGTCGGGTTACCTACTGTTGCCAGCGGCAACATCAGCGGGGCGGTCACTGTGGTGCTCCCTCGATCTGGTGACGCAGCTTCTCGGCGTCCGGGTCGATCCGGCGGTCGGCCCAGCGGACGTAGATCATCGTGATCGCGAACGTCGACACGAACTGGCCGAGGCCGAACAGCAGGGCGACGGTGATGTTGCCGCCGATCTTGTGCGACATGAAGCCGTGCGCGTAGTCGGCGAGCAGGACGTAGACGAAGTACCAGACCAGGAACAGTGCGGTCATCGGGAACACGAAGCGGCGGAACCGGCGGCGCAACTCGGAGAAGTCCGGCGACAGCTGGACATCCCGGTACGTCGTCAGGTCCGGATCGCGAGTGGACTCACTCATCGCGGGCCTCCAACGGGGGATCACGCCGGGCGGTATGGAGCCGGCTGGTCCGTACTGTGGCCTGGGTCACTGCCGTGGTGACAGCACCGGCGCGCACCGGTCGCTCAGCGGAGCACACCAGTCGTTCGGTGGATCACTGAAGTGCGACGAACGGTAGGAATCGCACGACGAACGGTCAGCGCGACGGCAGACCGCGGTCCACGTCGACGGCTTCCGGGGTGTGCAGGCGGACCATGCTGCGGGCGGTGCCGGCCGGGATCCGGTCCGGGGTCAGTTTCGAGACCACGACGACAGCGAGGACAGCGAGCGGCATCGTCCACGCGGCCGGCTGGCCGACGAGGGCGCGCGGCCAACCGCCCTGTGGTGCGCCGACCACGTTCACCAGGGCCGCCGCGCTGGCCGCGATCCCGCCGACGACCAGCCCGGCCGCGGCGCCGGTCGTCGACATCCGCCGCCACCAGATCCCGAGGACGAGCAACGGGCAGAACGTCGACGCGGCCAACGCGAACGCGAGCCCGACCGTGTCCGCGAGGCTCAACGCACCGGTCACCGTGAACGCCAGGTACGGCACGATCATCGCGAGCAAGGCCGCGATCCGGAAGCTGTTCACTGCGACGTAGTCGCCGGCCGTCCACCGGTGCAACCGGCTCCGCAGCAGGTCCTGGTCGATCACGCCCGCGATCGCGACTGTCAGCCCCGACGACGTCGACAGGAACGCCGCGAACGCCCCCGCGGCGACGAGCGCCCCGAGCAGATCCCCTGCTGTACCAGGGAAAACTCGTCCGGGCAGCTCGAGTACGACGGTGTCCCCACCGGTGCTCACCAGATCGGGCGCGAACGTCCGGCCGAGTACGGCGTACATCGGGGGAAAGAGGTAGAACAGGCCGAGCAGCGCCAGCACGACCACGGTGGTACGACGGGCCGCGCGGCCGTCGGGGTTGGTGTAGAAGCGAACCAGGACATGCGGAAGGCCCATCGTTCCGAAACAAAGGGCGAGGAGCAACGAGTACGTCGCGTACAACGGGTGGTCGCGGCCGCCCGCTCGCGACAGTGGTTCGGCCCATTCGGCCGCTGCGCCGTGCAGTGAATCCAAGACGCCGGTCGGCTGGTGCCACAGCAGCAGGATGACGAAGATCGGCGCGGCGAGTGCGGTCAGCTTGAGCCAGTACTGGAACGCCTGGACGAACGTGATCGACCGCATCCCGCCCGCGGCCACGTTGATCACCACGATGACCGCCACGACCGCGGCCCCGACCTGTGGTGGTGCGCCCGTGACGGTCTGCACAGCCAGCCCGGCGCCCTGCAGTTGCGGGAGTAGGTAGAGCGTCCCGATACCGACCACGAGTCCCGCGCAGATCCGTCGTACGGCCGCTGACTCGAAACGGGTCTCTGCGAAGTCCGGCAACGTGTACGCACCGGACCGGCGCAGCGGAGCGGCTACGAGAACCAGGAGCATCAGGTAGCCGACGGTGTAGCCCACTGAGAACCACAGCATGTCCGCGCCGTTGACCAGTACAAGCCCTGCGACACCTAGGAAGGACGCGGCGGACAGGTATTCACCACTGATTGCTGACGCGTTCCAGCGCGGTGTGACCGCCCGGCTGGCGACGTAGAAGTCACTGGTAGTCCGAGAGATCCGCAGTCCGAACAGCCCGATGCCGATCGTTGCCAGCACCACCAGGCCGATCGCAGCCACGCTGATCGCGGAGGACATTGCTACTGCCGCCCCACGAACTCGGTGAACTCCGCCTCGATCCGCTCCGCGTTGCGGACGTAGATGCGTGCGGCGACGTACACCACGGGGTACACCAGGATGCCCAGGATGACCCAGGGGAGTGGAAGGCCGAGCACTGCGAGCGTGCGCGTCGGAGGGACCAGCCAGAACAGGAGCGGGATGCTCCCGAGAACGAGCAGTACGCCGCCGATGACGGCCAATGTCAGGCGTAACTGCGACTGGATCAGCGATTGCATGTACACCTGACCGAGCCGGGTCTGCTCGTCGATCTCACGGGTGCCCGTGGGTGTCAGCGGACGACGGGCCGCGCTGGTTCGTGGGCTCGTGACGCGGACCCGCCTCGGTGGTTCGGGCGTGCTCATCGAGAGCGGACCAGGAGGTCGCGGAGTTGGCGGGTGTGCCGGCGGCTGACCGGAAGCCAGTCGTCACCGACCCGGACCGAGCAGCGGCCGCCGTCCACCCGCATCTCGTCCACGTGCTGCAGAGCGACCAGGGTGCTGCGGTGGATCCGCGTGAAGCCCGCGTCGCGCCAGCGTTCCTCCAGCGTGCTCAACGGGATGCGTACGAGGTGAGAGTTCTGGCCGGTGTGCAGGCGAGCGTAGTCGCCCTGGGCTTCGACGTATCGCACTGTGGAGCGCTGGACGAACCTGGTGACGCCCGCGAGCTCTACCGGGATCACCTCGTCCTCTGTCTCGTCCGGTGACTGCAAAGCGGTCGGGGCTCCCTGCGTGACCACGCGACGTACCGCCTCGGCCAGCCGCTCCTGGCGGACCGGCTTCATGACGTAGTCCGTGGCCTCCAGGTCGAACGCCGCGACCGCGTGCTCGTCGTACGCGGTCACGAACACGATCTGCGGCCGGCTGGCGAACTTCGACAGCACCCGCGCCAGGTCGATGCCGTCCAGCCCGGGCATCTTGATGTCGCAGAACACCACGTCCAGGTCGGTGGCCTGCAGGATCTTCAGCGCGTCCGGGCCGTTCGACGCCGTCCTGATCTCGCCGATCCGCGGGTCCTGGCCCAGCAGGTACACCAACTCGGCCAGCGCAGGCTCCTCGTCGTCCGCAACCAGCGCGCGCAGGGGAGAGTCGGCCATAAGGCGAACTCTAAGGGGACGCGTGCACCCCTGAGGAGTATTTGGGGATCCGGAACGTCACCTTGGTCCCGGCGTCCACGGCGGTCTCGACGACCAGGCCGTACGCGTCGCCGTACACCTGGCGGAGCCGGGCGTCGACGTTGCCGAGGCCGACCGAGTCGCTGCCGGAGCCGCCGGACAGGGCCGCGCGGATCACCTCCGGGTCACTGCCCGCGCCGTCGTCCTCGACGCTGATCTCGGCCTCGTTGATCCGGTCCCGGGCGCGGATGCTGATCGACCCGGCCCCGGACTCGAGGCCGTGCCGGACCGCGTTCTCCACCAGCGGCTGCACCACCAGGAACGGGATGACCACCGGGAGAACCTCTGGAGCGATCTGCAACGACACTTTGAGCCTGTCACCGAAGCGGGCCTGCTCCAGCACCAAGTAGCGCTCCACGTTGCGCAGCTCGTCCGCCAGCGTCGTGAACTCGCCGCCTCGTCGTAACGCATATCTGGAGAAGTCAGCGAACTCCAGCAGCAGTTCACGTGCCCGCTCCGGGTCTGTGCGGACGAACGACGCTATGGCAGCCAGGGCGTTGTAGATGAAGTGCGGGCTGATCTGCGCGCGGAGGGCGCGCAGCTCGGCCTCCATTGCCCGGGTGCGCTCCTTGTTCAGCTCGGCGAGCTCCACCTGACCGGAGACCCAGCGGGCGACCTCTTCGGTGGCTCTGACGAGCGCAGCCGACGTGTTGTTGCTGTACGCGACCAGCACAGCAACGACGCGCTCTTCCGTGACGATCGGTGCGACCACCGCAGTACGGATAGGACACTGCGGGTCGCCACAGGCCACGTCGTGTGCGCCCAGTACGGCCGTACGGCCCGAGCGGAGCGTCGGCGCGGCGAGGTCCTTGGCGTCCCGGCGGTGGTTGCTCTCGTACGGTCCACCGATGCCGTCCCAGGCGAGTACCCCCGACGAGTCGCAGATCGCGATGGCCGCCGTACCCAGCAGGTCCCGCAGGTGCCGGCTCGCCTTGCCTGCCGCGGCGGGGGTCAGCCCTTCGCGCAGGTGCGGGCTGGCCAACGAGGCGGTATGCAGGGTCGCATACGTCGCCTTGTCGGCCGGAGTCCCGAAATGCTTCCGCCGGCGCGCGAACACCCCCTGACGGTAACTGCTCAGCCCTCCGCGCGGGGCCTGAACGCCTCCAGCGCCTCCGTGTCGGAGTACGTGTGCAGCAGGTACTCCGCCACCCACTCCTCCCGTCCGGGGAACGTCGACTCGCTGACGACCCGGTCAGCGGCCTTGTCAGCGTCCAGCGGGGTGTACCGCAGCTGTACGCCGTTCTGCGACAAGAGCGCCCAGGTCGGACCGGGAGCGCCGTACGGCATCCCGACGCTGCCTGCGTTCACCACCTGCCGCCGGTCGACCTGCCGTGCGTACGGCATGTGCGTGTGACCGCAGACGACTGTCCTGATCTCGTCCGGCAGTCCGGTGAAGACCTGAGCCCACCGGGAGATCGGGCTGTCGACCAGCACCATCTCGATGTCGTCGCGCGGGGTGGCGTGGCAGAACAAGGCGTCCCCGATCGTCACCGTCAACGGCAACCCGGCCAGCAACTCCACCTGATCCGCCCGCAACTGCTCCGCAGCCCACGGACTCACCGCGTCCGGCGGTTCACCGACGAACGTCCCGCGAACCATCTCCACCAGCTCCCGGTCCGCGTTCCCGCGTACCCAGACCACCCGCTCACCCAGGCTGCTCAACAGATCCAGCGTCTGCACCGGCTGCGGCCCACTGGCGATGTCCCCAGCCAGCACCACCACGTCCGCAGCCTGCACGTCCGCTTCGCCCAGCACCGCCTCCAACGCAGGCAGCGCACCATGAATGTCAGCCAGCACAGCAACCGTCGTCATATCCGCAGTCTGCCGTGAAAACCCTTGGTGCGAAGGGACATCTGCCCAGGGCAGACGTCAGGCGCCGATCAGCAGGTTGCCCTTGGCCAGTGGGGTCGCCAGCTCGCAGGCACCCGTGGAGATGGTGCAGCGGACGATCGCGGCCGGCGTACCTTCACCGTCGTCGGCGAGCAGCAACAGGTGTTCGTCGTCCTCAGGGACCGCCTTCCGGAAGATGCCGGACCACTCGTGCAACAACTTGCCGTTGTTCTTCGCGTCCAGTGCCGCCGCGATGCCGTCGCCGTACCCGTCCTGGTATCTGGAGCCCGCAATGGCGGTCGCCCCGTCGAGCGTGAAGCCCGTGATCATGTAGTCGCAGGTGCGCCACAGGCGTTTGCCTTTGGGGACTGTCAGCAGGGTGCTGCAGCTGGCCTGGTCGGCGAGAGATGTCAGTGACGCGGCCGTGCCGGCGCTGGAGACCGCGAGTGGGTTCGGTACGGCGTTGAGCATCAGCGGCGCCGACTTGCCAGGAGTCCATTCGTACAGGGCGCTGGGGCCGGCCTGTGTCGTCGACGCGCTGAAGTAGACCTTGCCGTCGACGTACGCGTGCAGGGTGGTGTTCCAGATGCCGGGGACGGTGACTTTCTGAATGCCTTGGGCTTGGGCCTGTTCCGCGTAGACGGTGGCGCCCGCGACTTCCGCGCCGGTGTCCTTCAGCTTGTTACCGCCGTACGCCGCGGCACTGTCGTCCTCGGTCGTGACGATCTGGGTGATGTCCGGCGTGCGCGCGGTGATCTTGCCGGTGCTGTCCAGCGTCAGCATCTCGTTGCCGGAGCCCTTGCTGACCACGGCGAGAGATGAGTTGCCGAGCCGGGCGACCTCCTGGATGTCGCTCGTGCCCGGGACCGTGACGTCCTCGCCGGCGCCACCACGGATCGTGCGCCCGCTCAGGTAAGCGATCTGCGGTGCCCGGCCGGTGGTCAGCAACGCGAGGTTGATCCGGGTCTTCACGGGCCCGGCTGAGGGTCTGGGTGACGGCGTGACTGACGGTGTCGCCTTCGGCGTGCTGCTGGTGGTCGTGCTGACGCCGGCGGTGGGGGTGATCGACGAGGAGGTCGGGAGCGGGGCCGCGGTGACGCCTTCGGCGTTGGCCTGCGGGTCCTGGCGGTAGGCCAGCGCCCCGCCGACCGCGACGGCGGCGACGGCGACAGCTGCGACGAGGGCGGCCAGGCGGCCGTTCTGCCTTCGCATCGGCGATCTCCTCGGAACGTTCGTGGTCGGGGCACGGTCGGTACGGGACCGTGCGGCGGACCACGGTCGGAGCGGGCGCCCGGCCACCCGCTGTCGGGGACTGTGACGCCCGGAAATGCCGCTTTGTTCACTCCAGCGAATGAGTCGCAGGACGGATCGAGCATAATTGGGCCATGGACCAGCCACCCCGGATCGGCCGGTACTCCCTGGTCCGCCGGGTGGGTGCCGGAGGTTTCGCGACCGTCTGGCTGGCCCGCGACGAGCAGCTGGACGCCGAGGTCGCGGTCAAGATCCTGTCCGAGAACTGGGTCGAGGACGAGGACGTCCGGCGCCGGTTCCTGGCCGAGGGCCGGTTCCTGCGCAAGGTCGACTCGCTGTACGTGGTCGGCGTCCACGACATCGGCGAGGCCGACGACGGCCGCCCGTTCATGGTGCTGACGTATGCCGACGGCGGCACGCTCGCGGACCGGATCAAGGCCGGCCCGCTCGAGTTCGGCGAGGCGGTCCGGATCATCACCCAGGTCGGCCGCGGCCTGAAGCACCTGCACGCGCGCGGCGTCCTGCACCGGGACGTGAAGCCGGCCAACGTGCTGTTCCGCACCGACCCGAACGGCGACCGCGCGATGCTGTCCGACCTCGGGTTGGGCAAGTCGCTCGCCGAGGTCTCCCGGATCACCATGCCCGGCGGCACTCCGGCGTACGTCGCCCCGGAACAGGTGATGGGCGAACGCCTCGACCACCGCGCCGACCTGTACTCGCTCGGCGCCGTCGCCTACGCCGCCTTCACCGGCCAGGCGCCGCACGGCGTGGCCACGCTCGGTGCGGTGATGCAGATCGAGAAGCCGCCGCCCTCGATGACCACGATCCGCGAGGACGTACCGGACGCGATCGACGTCGTCGTACGGCGTGCTCTTGAACCGGACCGCGACGAGCGCTGGCCGGACCTCGACAGCTTCCTCAACGCCTTGCGTGAGGCCCACACCACCGGCAAGGTCCCCGCGCGACTGGTACCGGCCGCGGAAATGCCCGCGCCGACCGGAACGACCGCACCTGTCGACCAGGCAACCGCACTGGCTCCGTCCAACCAGCAAACAGTCCCCACCAAACCCAAGCGTTCCCGCCGAGCAGGCGTCCTCACGGCGCTGGCCGCAATAGTCCTGGCAGCAGCAGGCGGCTACGGCGGCTACCAGTACGTCCTTACTCGCCCTGTCGAGGTGAAGAACGGCAAGCTCGCGGTTGAGGTCCCGCGGGCTTGGGGGCAGAAGGCTGTGGCCGACGGGCAGTCGCTCCTGGTCAGCAGCAACACGGCCAAGTGGCAGACCGACGCCTCGACCGAAGGCGTCTTCCTGGGAGTCGCGAACACACCGGCCGTGCCCAGAACCGTCACGCCGCCCGCAGGCTGCACGGTGCGCGACTCGAACGTGCAGAGCGACACCGCGACTTTCCAGCTGGGCTGCGGGACCGGCCCGGGCATCGTCGAGCAGTACAAGCTCGTCGGCAACAACACCGTCCTGCACGTCCAGGTCCGGGCGGCCGATGCCAAGACCCGCACCTGGGTGCTCGACTCCGCGAAGTACGGGCCCTAGGACAACTGGACGTCGAGCTTGCGAACCGACGCCGTACCGTAGGCCTCATGAGCGATCTGTCAGCGGCGATCGACCGCGTTCTGCCCAGTGTCCGTGCCGACCTCGAGGACCTCATCCGGATCCCGTCGGTCAGTTACGAACCGGCCCGCGCGGCCGACGTCCAGCGGTCCGCCGAGGCGACCGCGGCGCTGTTCCACGCCGAGGGCTTCGAGGTGAAGATCGTGCGCAGCAACGACGGCGCGCCCGCGGTGATCGCGAAGAAGCCGGCACCCGCCGGGAAGCCGACGGTCCTGCTGTACGCGCACCACGACGTCCAGCCGACCGGACCGGTGTCGCAATGGACGTCGGATCCGTTCGAGCCGACCGAGCGCGACGACCGCCTGTACGGGCGGGGCGCCGCCGACGACAAGGCCGGAATCGCCGCGCACCTCGCCGCCGTACGGGCCTTCGGCAACGATCTGCCGGTGGGCGTGACGGTGTTCGTCGAGGGCGAGGAGGAGATCGGCTCGCCGACCCTGCTGCAACTGCTCGACGAGTACGCCGACGAGCTGGCCGCGGACGCGATCGTGATCGCCGACTCCGGCAACTGGGAAGTCGGGACGCCGGCGCTGACGGTATCGCTGCGCGGGCTGGTCGAGGCGTACGTCGAGGTGCGGACGCTTGATCACGCCGTCCACTCCGGGCTGTTCGGCGGCCCCGTCCCCGACGCGCTCTCCGCGCTGTGCCGGCTGCTCGCGACCCTGCACGACGACAAGGGCGACGTCGCGGTCGACGGCCTGCACGCGTCCCGCGCCGCCGACGTGGTGTACCCGGAGGACCGGCTGCGCGCCGAGTCGTCCGTACTGGACTCCGTCCGGCTGACCGGCTCCGGTTCGCTCGTCGACCGGCTCTGGACCCGGCCCGCCGTCGCCGTGGTCGGCATCGACGCTCCGTCGGTGGCCGAGGCCAGCAACACGTTGGTACCGGTGGCCCGGGCCAAGGTCAGCCTGCGCGTCGCTCCTGGCGACGACGCGGTGAAGGCGAGTGCCGCACTTCGTGACCACTTGGAGAACAACGCGCCCTGGGGCGCGAAGGTCACCGTGACCGAGGGCCAGACCGGCCAGCCCTGCAGCGTGAACGCCCGCGGCGCCGGGTACGAAGCGGCCCGTTCCGCCTTCCAGGAAGCCTGGGGCGTCGAGCCGGTCGACATGGGGATGGGCGGCTCGATCCCGTTCATCGCGGAGTTCCAGCAGGCCTTCCCGCAGGCGACCATCCTGGTCACCGGCGTCGAGGACCCGGACACCCGCGCGCACGGCATCGACGAGGGCCTGCACCTCGCCGAGTTCCGCAAGGTCTGCCTCGCCGAGGCCCTGTTGTTGCGAAACCTGTCCGAGCAGTCGTCATGAGGCTTTCCGGCGACCCAGTGTTTGGCATAGGTTTCGGCGAGTGAAGATCGCAGTCGTACGGGAGACCAGACCGGCCGAGCGCCGGGTCGCGCTGGTGCCGGAACATGTCGCGAAACTGATCGAGCTCGGATACGAGGTCGCGGTCGAGCCGGCCGCCGGCGAACGTGCCCTGTTCTCCGACGACCAGTACCGCGCGGCCGGCGCCGAGGTTGCCTGGGGCGCCGATCACGCCGCCACCATCGTGGCCTCGGTGCAACCGCTGGAACGCGAACGCCTGCAGCGGTTGCACGCGGGTACGGCGCTGATGTCGTTCCTGCCGACCAACCCGCCGGACGTGGTCCGGACGGCCACCCGGGCGAAGCTGACCGCGTTCGCGATGGAGCTGATCCCGCGGATCTCCCGGGCCCAGTCGATGGACGCGCTGTCCTCGCAGGCACTCGTCGCCGGGTACCGGGCCGCGATCGTCGCCGCCGAACGGCTGCCGCGGTTCTTCCCGCTGAACATGACCGCGGCCGGTACCGTCCCGCCGGCCCAGGTCCTCGTCCTCGGCGCGGGCGTCGCCGGCCTGCAGGCGATCGCCACCTGCAAGCGCCTCGGCGCCGTCGTCAAGGCGTACGACGTCCGCACCGCGGCCGCGGAGGAGATCGCGTCGATGGGCGCCGTCCCGATCGAGCTCGAGCTCGGCACCCTCGACGGGCCCGGCGGCTACGCCCGCGAGATGACCCCCGAACGCGCGCAGCTCCAGCGTGAACTACTCACGCCGTACGTCGCTGCGGCCGACGCGCTGATCACCACCGCCGCCGTACCGGGCCGGACCGCGCCGATGCTGGTGTCCCGGTCGATGGTCGAGCAGATGAAGCCCGGCTCGGTCGTCGTCGACCTCGCGTCCGAACAGGGCGGCAACGTCGAGGGCTCGGTCGCCGGTACCGAACTGGCCATCGGCGACGCCCTGGTCTGGGGCGGCGCGAACGTACCGTCGCAGATGGCCGGCCCGGCGTCCCGGCTGTACGGCCAGAACATCGCGAACCTGATCCGGTTGATGACCCGGGACGCCGCTTTCAACCCCGACTTCGACGACGAGATCGTCCGCGGCTGCTGCGTCACCCACGACGGCAGCATCCTGCACGAGCCGACCCGCGCGCTTCTGGAAGGACCGCAGGCATGAGTGAATCGATTGCGCTGCTGACGATCTTCGTCCTCGCGGCCTTCGTCGGCGTCGAGGTGATCAGCAAGGTCTCCTCGACCCTGCACACCCCGCTGATGTCCGGCGCGAACGCCATCCACGGCGTCATCCTGGTCGGCGCCATCATCGTCACCGGCGCCACGGACTCGGCGGTCGTGATGATCGTCGGGCTGCTGGCCGTCGTGCTGGCGACCGTGAACATGGTCGGTGGGTTCGTGGTCACCGACCGGATGCTCGAGATGTTCAAAGGTCCGGGGGCTCGCAAGAAGGAGCTGCAGAAGTGATCCCGACCTGGGCCCAGATCGGTTATCTGGTCTCCGCGATCTGCTTCATCGTCGCGCTGAAGGCACTGTCGTCGCCGCGCAGCGCGCGGACCGGCAACCTGATCGGTGCGGCCGGGGCCGTCCTCGCGGTACTGATCACGTTCGCCGCCTACAAGCCGAACCACCTGGCGCCGATCCTGATCGCGCTGATCATCGGAACGATCGGCGGTGTGATCGGCTCGCGGCGCGTGCAGATGACACAGATGCCGCAACTCGTTGCCTTGTTCAACGGTGTCGGCGGTGGCGCGGCCGCGCTGGTCGCCCTGCTGGAGCTCGGCGAGGTGTCGGCCGACGCGACCGTGGCGGCGATCGCGACGGCGTTCACGATTCTTGTCGGTGCGATCAGCTTCAGCGGCTCGGTGGTGACGTTCGCCAAGCTGCAGGAGCTGATGACGACGCGGCCGGTGACGTTCCCCGGTCTGCCGGTGCTGTTCGTCGCATCGCTGGTCGGCGGCATCGCGCTCGGGGTGTGGCTGGTGTCGGACCCGCGGGTGTGGGTCGGCGTCCTGCTGTGCCTGGTCGGTCTCGCGATCGGTGTGATGCTGGTGCTGCCGGTCGGCGGTGCCGACGTACCGATCGTCATCTCGTTGCTGAACGCCTTCACCGGTCTGACGGTGGCGGCGGGCGGTTACGTGCTCGGCAACACGCTGCTGCTGGTGGCGGGCACGCTCGTCGGCGCGGCCGGTACGTTGCTGACCAAGCTGATGGCGGACGCGATGGGGCGGTCCGTGTTCAACATCCTCTTCGGCGCGGTCCGCGGCGGGTCGACGCTGGGCGCGGGTACGGCGTCGGACCGACCGGTGATCTCGGGCGGTCCGGAAGACGTCGCGATCCTGCTCGGGTACGCGAACAAGGTCATCATCGTGCCGGGGTACGGGCTCGCCGTCGCGCAGGCGCAGCACACGCTGCGCGACCTGGTCGAGGAGTTGCAGTCGCGTGGCGTCAAGGTCGACTACGCGATCCATCCGGTCGCGGGGCGGATGCCCGGCCACATGAACGTGCTGCTCGCCGAGGCTCAGGTCCCGTACGAACAACTCCGCGAAATGGACGACATCAACGGCGACTTCAAGACCACCGACGTCGTCCTGGTCGTCGGCGCCAACGACGTCGTCAACCCGGCCGCCCGCAACACCCCGTCGGCCCCCATCTACGGCATGCCGATCCTGAACGCCGACGAGGCCCAACGAGTCATCTTCCTCAAACGCTCCATGCGCCCCGGCTTCGCCGGCATCGAGAACGAACTCCTCTACGACCCGAAGACCACGCTGCTGTTCGGCGACGCCAGGGACTCCCTCACCAAACTGCTGTCCGCGCTGAAGACGGTCTGACCGTCAGACCCAGCCGCGCTTGGCGGCTGCGACGCCGAGTTCGAAGCGGCTGGCGGCGTCGAGGCGTTCGGAGAGGTTGGCCGTGATGCGGCGGGCGGTGCGCAGCGAGATGCCCAGCAGACGGGCGACCTGCTCGTCCTTGGCGCCGCCTGCCAGCAGGCGGAGTACTTCGGACTCGTGCGGGGTGAGCGGGGTCTCGTCGTCGCGGTCGTCGGCGTCGAACAGTTCGGTGGCGCGGGACCAGTACGCGTCGAACAGAGCGAGGGCTACCGACACGACAGCAGGTGTGCGGTGGATCACCGCGCCGGCGGTCGGGTTCTCCGGGTCCATCGGCATCACCGCGATCTCCTGGTCGAAGATCAGCAGGCGCATGGGGAGTGTGGGGGTGACCCGGACCTCGCCGCCGAGCCGGTGCATGGTCGAGACATACTCCACCGCGGGCTTCGAGGCAGTCATGCTCTGCAGATACAGAGTGCGCAGCTTGATGCCGCGCTCGAGCAGCTCGAAGTCGGGCGATCGCTCGGACTTCGGGACGCTGTCGTCGAAGTGCGCCGGGATCAGGCCCCAGAAGGTCTCCTTCGCCTTCATGGCGAGTTCCTCGATCCGCCGCGAAGCGTTCGCGCGGCCTCTGAGGACCTCCACGTCGCCGCTGCTTCGTGACGTGAGCAGCTCGTTGTACTGCTCGGCGATGACCTCGGCCGACGCCTCGGCTTCCCGGAGTTCGCCGAGCGCCTTGTTCAGCTCGGTGCGGCGCCGCTCCGCCAGTCCGGTCAGGCCGACGCGCGGGTGGACCGCGTGTTCGCCGTCGGGGTTGGTCCAGGTCGGGACCAGGAGTTCCAGCCGGCGCAGCTTGTCCATGAGCTCGAGGACTTCGCTCGTCGGCCGATCAACTAGCGCTGCTATTTGTTCGGGCGTACTGTCCGGGTGGCTGAGCAGGGCGTGATAGACCGCGAAAGTGGCTTCGTCCACCCCCAGCGGCTCCAGCACGATCCCTCTCCTCCAGAACTTTGTCGGAACCGACCATATACAGACAGCGTCGACAAAAAGGACAGGTAGGTCGGGTCCGGAATGATTTCGAAAGGTCGAGCTGTGATCAAGACGTTGCTGACTGTCATCGGATCGGTGCTGCTGCTGACCGCCGCTGCAGTAGCCCCTGCAGGCTCGCCGTCTGCCGGCGCCGAGACCGGCGGTGGGGTCTGTGGGGTCTGCTGGGAGTAGCTGGTCTTCGGCCCAGTTGCCGTCCCGTAGACTGCTCGTGTGGCTCGTGGCGATGGTCGGCTTACTCATGAACTCGACCCGCAGGATCTGGGTCCGCAGGACGCGTGTGGCGTCTTCGGGGTCTGGGCGCCGGGTGAAGAGGTTGCCAAACTGACGTACTTCGGGCTCTACGCCTTGCAGCATCGGGGGCAGGAGTCGGCGGGGATCGCGGTCAGTAACGGGAGCCAGATCCTGGTCTACAAGGACATGGGCCTGGTCAGTCAGGCCTTCGACGAGGCGACGTTGGCCTCGCTCCGGGGCCACATCGCGATCGGCCACTGCCGGTACTCGACGACCGGGTCGAGCGTCTGGGCCAACGCCCAGCCCACGTTCCGGTCCACCGCGACCGGTTCGATCGCGCTCGGGCACAACGGCAACCTGACCAACACCAGCGAGCTCGCCGCGAGTCTGAACGGCGAGGGTGAGCTGGATCTCGGTCTGGACGCCGAGGTGGACCACGCGAAGGCGAACGCCAAGCACGGCGCCTCCAGCGACACCGACATCCTGACCTCGATGCTGGCCGGCTACCCCGACCTCACCATCGAGCAGGCCGCCGCCCGGATCCTCCCGAAGGTCAAGGGCGCGTTCAGCCTGATCTTCATGGACGAGAACACTCTGTACGCCGCCCGCGACCCGCAGGGCATCCGCCCGCTGGTGCTGGGCCGGCTGGAGCGCGGCTGGGTGATCGCCAGCGAGACCGCCGCCCTCGACATCGTCGGTGCCTCCTTCATCCGTGAGGTCGAGCCGGGCGAGATCGTCGCGATCGACGCCGAGGGCCTCCGCTCGACGAAGTTCGCCGAGCCGGACCCGAAGGGCTGCCTGTTCGAGTTCGTGTACCTGGCCCGCCCCGACACCCAGATCTCCGGCCAGCGGATCTACTCGACCCGGGTCGAGATCGGCCGCAAACTCGCCCAGGAGCACCCGGCCGAGGCCGACCTGGTGATCGCGACCCCCGAGTCCGGTACGCCGGGCGCGATCGGGTACGCCGAGGAGTCCGGTATCCCGTACGGCTCCGGCCTGGTGAAGAACGCGTACGTCGGCCGGACGTTCATCCAGCCCAGCCAGACGATCCGTCAGCTCGGCATCCGGCTGAAGCTGAACCCGCTGCGCGAAGTGATCGAGGGCAAGCGCCTGGTCGTGGTCGACGACACGATCGTCCGCGGCAACACCCAGCGCGCCGTGATCCGGATGCTCCGCGAGGCCGGTGCGAGGGAGATCCACGTCCGGATCACCGCGCCGCCGGTGAAGTGGCCGTGTTTCTACGGCATCGACTTCGCCAGCCGCGCCGAACTGATCGCGAACGGGCTGAACACCGAGGAGATCTGCCGCTCGCTCGGCGCCGACTCGCTCGGGTACATCAGCCTGGACGGTCTGGTCGAGGCGACCACGGTGCCGATGGACCGGCTCTGCCGGGCGTGCTTCGACGGGGTGTACCCGGTCGCGCTGCCGGACCCCGAGCAGCTCGGCAAGCACCTGCTCGAGGACCCGGTGCGGACCGACGTCGACGGACTCGCCACGGTGGCGGGTGGGGCCGGCGCCGCCGATGCCCTGAGCCGCCCGTAGTACAGGACCGCGACAGGAAGAGAAGAACAGTGAGCGAAGGCGCGAGCTACGCCGCCGCCGGGGTCGACATCGAGGCCGGTGACCGGGCCGTCGAGCTGATGAAGGAGTGGGTGGCCAAGGCGACCCGTCCGGAGGTGGTCGGCGGGCTCGGCGGGTTCGCCGGGCTGTTCGACGCGACCGCGCTGACGTCGTACCGGCGGCCGCTGCTGGCCACCTCGACGGACGGGATCGGGACCAAGGTCGCGATCGCGCAGAAGCTGGACAAGCACGACACGATCGGGTTCGACCTGGTCGGGATGGTCGTCGACGACCTGGTCGTTTGTGGTGCCGAGCCGCTCTTCATGACCGACTACATCTGCACCGGCAAGGTGGTGCCGGAGACGATCGCGCAGATCGTGAAGGGCATCGCCGAGGCGTGTGTCGAGGCCGGTACGGCGCTCGTCGGCGGCGAGACGGCGGAGCACCCGGGACTGCTGGAGGCGGACGAGTACGACGTGGCCGGCGCGGCGACCGGTGTGGTCGAGGCGGACGAGGTGCTCGGCGCGGAGCGGGTCCGTGCGGGTGACGTCGTACTGGCGATGGCGTCGTCGGGACTGCACTCGAACGGGTACAGCCTGGTCCGGCACGTGTTCTTCGACCGGGCCAAGTGGGCGCTCGACCGCACCGTGCCCGAGCTGGGTGCGTCGCTCGGCGAGGTGCTGCTGACGCCGACCCGGGTGTACGCGAAGCACTGCCTGGAGCTGATCCAGGAGCTGAACGGCGGCGACGACCGGCCGCTGCACGCGATGTCGCACATCACCGGGGGCGGGTTCGCAGCGAACCTGGCGCGGGTCATCCCGGAGCAGCTGTCCGTCCGGATCGACCGGTCGACGTGGACGCCGGCGCCGATCTTCGGCCTGGTCGGGCTGCTCGGGGACGTCGCGCTGCCGGAGCTCGAGAAGACGCTGAACATGGGCGCCGGGATGGTCGCCGTACTGGACCCGTCGTCGGCCGACGCCGCGATCCAGGCGCTGGCGGCCCGCGACATCCCCGCCTGGGTCTGCGGCGAGGTCACCGCGGCACCAGGCGGCACCGTCACCCTCGAAGGCAGCTACGCCCACTAGCACGACGGCCAGCGCCGGCCCGGGTACGGCCACTGTTATGGGCGGGCACCTGCGGCCGTCGGGTACGGCGGCAGCGCGCCGAGTACTGCACCGCGCCCACCTGGGAACGGATCCCGATCCAGCCGTCCGACGCCTCGGGCTGCTGGGTCCGCGGACCCGTCACAGGTGGTGCACGTGTGGTTGCTACACGTCGGCGCACGGTGAACTGCTCAGCCACCCGGAAGGGCGCCTGAGCAGCTCAGCCGGGCTGTTGCTTACCGACGGGGGTGGTAGTCGTCGGCGTCGTAGTCGTCGCCGTCGTTGTCGCCGTTGGCAGAACGGTCGCCCCCCTGGTCTCCGCCGGACAGCTCTCGCTTGAGCTGGTCCAAGTCGGTGTCCCAGGTGCGGTACTTCAGGTCGCGTGCGACCTTCGTCTGCTTGGCCTTTGCACGGCCGCGCCCCATAGCGTCGACCCCCTCGCACAAGTCAACCGGGTACGCTGCGTGGCGCCCACGGATCAGTCGTCAGTAATCGTGGTTCAAGGATACCCGGAGCGGCGGACCGACACACGCACCGCCCCCTCGCCCGGCCTTCGAGAGGTCCGATCACGGCCCCGGCGGGTGGGCCGATCCCCTCGAATCCGGCCCACCCCGCCGCGTCCGCAGCCTGCTACTTGACCTCGCGACGTGAGCTTGCCCACAGTCCGACGACGGTCGGCAGGACGATCCAGACCCCCACCGCGGTGAGCGTCTCCGGCACCATTCCGTGCAGGTCACGCTCCGCGATCCGGCCGAGTGCCCCGAACACGTCGAGCCAGTTCGCGTTGTCCTTGAACAGCGCCGGCCCGGCCAGCGACCACGCGGTCGGCGCGATGAAGTACGCCAGGATCGCGACCGCGGTCTGCGGGATCACCGCACCGAACGCGGCACCCATCACGACGTTCAAAGCGACGGTCAGGTACGCCCCGAGCAGCTGCCCGCCGAGGCCGGCGTACAACATCGTGCGGTCGGTGAGGGCACCGGTGAGGGCCGTGGCAGCGAGCGCCACCGCGACGACCCCGGTCATCACGACCACGCTCAGCACGACCGCTGAGACGAACTTCGCCAACTGCACCCGGACCCGCCGCGGCGACAGCGTGAACGTGGTCAGCGCGGTCCGCTGGGTCCACTCCGACGTCATCGCCATCACGCCGATCACCGGCAGCAACAGCATCACGCCGCTGGACGCGGCGCCGAGGAACCCGTCGAACCCGGCGCCCCGGGACGGCAGGTGGGTCGCCTGCCAGGTCAGTGCGGCGATCGCGATCAGCAGGATCCCGGCGATCAGCACTCGGCCGCTGCGGGTGTCGACGGACTTGCGGAGCTCGATCGTGACGAGCTTGAGGAAGGACTGACCGCGGGCAGGCGGCAGGCTGGTCGCCACCTCGGTGCGGTGCTTGGCGTTCGTCGCCGGCGCGACATCGGTCACGGTGGTCATTTCAGGTCTCCAAGAAGGTGGGTGATCAGGCGGCGGCGGGCGTGGCGGTGAGCTGGAAGAACAGGTCCTCCAGGCCGGCACCGTCGCTCTGGCGGAGTTCGAGCAGGATCTGGCCGGCAGCGGCGGCGGCGCGCCCGACCTGCTCGGCGGTGGCGTCGACGCGCAGCGCGCCGCCGTGACTGTCGCCGGCCGGCTCGACCTGCAGGCCGGCGAGAGTCAGCGCCTCGCGCAGCCCGGCCGGGTCGAGGCCGCGGACGAGCGTGCCGGAACCGGCGAGCAGCTCGTCCAAGGAGCCGTTGGCAACGATCCGGCCGCCGCCGATCACGACCAGCCGGTCGACGGTCGCCTGCACCTCACCAAGCAGGTGGCTGGACAGGATCACGGTGCCGCCGCGAGCCGCGAAGTCCTGCAGCAGCCCGCGCATCCACCGGATACCTTCCGGGTCCATGCCGTTCGCGGGCTCGTCGAGGATCAGTACGGCGGGGTCGCCGAGCAGAGCGCTCGCGATGCCGAGCCGCTGGCGCATACCGAGCGAGTACTGACCGACGCGGCGCTTCGCGGCATGGCTGAGGCCGACCGCTTCCAGCATCTCGTCGGCGCGCGTCTTCGGCACCCCGAGGAGACTGGCGTTCAGCAGCAGGGTCTCGCGGCCGGTCCGGCCCGGGTGCTGCGCGGCGGCGTCCAGCATCACCCCGACCACGCGGCCCGGGTTCAGCAGGTCGGCGTACCGCTTGCCGGTGATGCTGGCGGTGCCCGAGGACGGCGGCGTCAGCCCGGTCAGCATCCGCAGCGTGGTCGACTTGCCGGCGCCGTTCGGTCCGAGGAAGCCGGTGATGCTGCCCGGCTGGACAGTGAAGGACACGTCCTCGACAGCCGTGGTGCTGCCGTAGCGCTTGGTCAGGTTCTCGACGGTGATCATGACGTCGAGTCAACCGTCCGGGACCCCCTCCGCACATCGGACGACCGGCTGCTCCGACCCCCTACGAAAGTTGCCGGTTCCGCGCCGGAACCTACCCGGAAGGGGGACGCGATCGCGTCGCCGGCCGAACTACAGTGACGGAATGCGACGGTTGCGCGAGTGGTACGCCTGGTGGGCCAGGTATGCCCCGCGACTGCGCGACATCCTGTACGTCGGGTTCAGCCTGCTGTCCATCGTCGCCCAGGCCGCCTCGGGCGGAGGCGGCTGGAGCCCCAAGGACTGGTACGTGCTGGGCGCCGGGATCGTTGCCTCGGGCGCCTTGTTCTGGCGCCGGCGGTTCCCGGTCACGGTCACCGTGGTCGCCGTGTTCGCGATGCTCACCGGGGGAATCTTCGTCCCGATGGGCCTTGCCCTGTTGACGTTGTCGATCCGCCGCCGCGACTACGCGCTGGCCATCCTGGGCCTCGCGGCGTACGCGGCGTACATCCTGAACGGCCTCGGCAACAACAACCAGGTCTGGGTGTCCGTCTTCACCGGGCCCTTCATCGTCGGCACGTGGATCGCGGTCGGCGCGTACGTCGGCGCGCGCCGCGACCTGATGGCGTCGCTGCGGGACCGCGCCGAGCGCGCCGAAGCAGAACGAGAGCTACGCAGCGAGCAGGCCCGGCTCGGCGAGCGTGCCCGGATCGCCCAGGAGATGCACGACGTACTCGCCCACAAGGTCTCGCTGATCGCGCTGCACGCCGGCGGCCTCGAGGTGAACCCGACGGTCGGCCCGGACAAGGTCGAGGGCTCGGCCCGGCTGATCCGCGAGACGGCCCGGCAGGCAATGGAGGACCTTCGCGAAGTTCTCGGTGTACTGCGCTCCGACGTCAGCGTGGCCGGCGCCGACCTGGCTCCGATCCCGAAGGCGTCCGACCTGGAACGCCTCATCACCGCCTCGCGGGACGCGGGCGTGACCGTCGGGTACGCCGGTGCACTGCCGGACGACGTACCGGTACTGGTCGGGCGGACCGTCTACCGGATCGTGCAGGAGTCGCTGACGAACGTCCACAAGCATGCCCGCGGTGCGGCGACCGAGGTGGAAGTACACGGTGCGCGCGGCGCCGGCGTGACGGTCCGGGTGACGAACGTACGGCCGGTGGCTGCTGGTTCACTGCTGCCAGGAGCGGGCGCCGGGCTGGTCGGGCTCCGCGAGCGGGTGCAGCTGACCGGCGGCCGGCTGTCCACCGGGCCGACGCCGGACGGCGGCTGGCGGGTCGAGGCCTGGATACCGTGGGACGACCATCGGCAGGACAGCGAGCCAGTGCTCGTGGACGAAGGAGAACGATGACACGGCTGCTGATCGTGGACGACGAGGCGCTGGTGCGGGCCGGGCTGAAGATGATCCTCGAGTCGGATCCCGACCTCGAGGTGGTCGCCGAGGCCGAGGACGGCGCCGACGCGGCGGCGATGGTCAAGGAGTACCACCCGGACGTGGTGCTGATGGACATCCGGATGCCGCGGCTGGACGGGTTGGCCGCGACCCGCGAGGTGCAGGCGCTGCCGGACCCGCCGAAGATCGTCGTCCTGACGACGTTCGACCTGGACGACTACGTGTTCCGGGCGTTGCAGGCGGGGGCGAGCGGGTTCCTGCTGAAAGACACGCCGCCGCGCGAACTGGTGCAGGCGATCAAGGTGGTCGCGGCCGGAGACGCAATGCTGTCGCCGGCGGTGACCCGGCGGCTGATCGGGCACTTCGCCGGCGACCCGCGGGCCGACCGCAAGCGCGCCGCGCAGGAGCGGATCGCCAAGCTGACCGAACGCGAGCGAGAGGTGCTGATCGAGGTCGGCCGCGGCCTGCAGAACGCCGACATCGGCCGGAAGCTGTTCATGAGCGAGGCGACCGTGAAGGCGCACGTCTCCCGGGCCCTGGTGAAACTCGACGCGACGAACCGCGTCCAGGTGGCGATCCTGGCGTACGAAGCAGGGCTGCTCGACGGCTAGGTCCGCTGTTCGCGCGAGAAGACGTACACGGCGGTGAGGGCTCCGGTGAAAACCGTGGTCCCGATCAGCACCGGGTAGTACCACCCCGGGGCGCCGTGCCAGATGAAGAACTCCTGGCCGGAGAAGAGCACGCGCCAGAAAGGTTTCCCGTTCGCCTGTGCCTTGGCGGACATCGCGTGCATCGTGCCGTACGTCTCCAACGCCACCGTGACGACCCAGAACCCCACGGTCAGGCGCTTCACGCCGGTCAGCTTAGTGAGCGGTGCCGGACAAAAGGAAACCGGTCCGGCCGTCGGAGGGGTGGGGGATCGACGGCTCGAACCGGTTTCGGGTCAGCGTGCCGGGGAGGGACGCTGACGACCGCCCGGCGCCCGCTTGGGGACTGCCTGTACAGGCAGAATGGGCGCCGGCCGGTCAGGACTCAGACCCGCCCGAAGGCGATGCTGCTGGTCCAGATCTTCGCCTTCGCGACCGGGCGACCCGGCTTCGAGGCGTGCCACAGCATGTTGCCGCCGGCGTAGATGCCGACGTGGTACACACCGCCGCCACCGTTGCGGAAGAACACCAGGTCGCCGGGCTTCGCGGCGCTGCGGCTGATGTGCTTGGTCGCGGCGTACTGCTGGCGTGCCGTACGCGGCAGCTTCTTGCCGGCGTACTTGTAGACGTAACCGGTGTAGCCGGAGCAGTCGAAGCCGCGGGTCGTCGTGCCGCCGTAACGGTACGGCGTGCCCTTGAGCTTGGCGGCCTCCCGGAGCACCTTGGCCCGGAACGTCGTCGTACCGCTCGAGGCGCCGTGGTTGCCGTAGAGCACCTTGTGCTTCGCGGCCCAGGTCAGCCGGCCCCAGGTCTTCTTGTCCGTGGTACCGGTGGCCTTCAGGCCCCAGGACGCCTGGAACTTCTTCAGCACCCGGACGGTGCTGCTGCCGAAGTACCCGTCCGGACCCAGGTGCAGGGCCTTCTGGACGTACTTGACGGTCGGGCCGGAGTCGCCGAGCCGGAGGAGGGGCCGGCTCGGGATGCTGGTGTGACCGCGCTGCTGGGCGGCGGTCATGGCGGTCGTCGAGGCAGACGCCGGGGCGGCGGTCGTGGTCAGGCTGAGTGCGGCTCCACCACCGACAGCGAGGCCGACCGAGAGGACGGCGGCTGCGGCCCGGGGAGTCCCCGGACGGGAGGAGCGGCGGTGCTTCGCCAGGGTCCGGCCGGTCGGCCGGTCAGTACTGGACTCAGCGTTGACGGCGCGCGAAAGCGGCGTCCGTCGGGCAGTGACGGGCATGGTTGTCTCCCGACGCCTGTGAAGTTAGCTGTCGGGTTCGGGCTGGGATTCATAGCCCGGTCCGCTCCCGCGGACTTCACCCCAGGGTTTCGACCACTCACGGTCGAGACCCAACTTCCTGGGTCCCCCACCTCCGCCATGGTTGTTCGAGGGGAGCACACGAGCCTGGCGGAGCTCGGCGTTGACTCGTGTGCGATTCGTGTTGGTTACCGAACCGCCGACGACTGTATAACAGAACGATCACGACGCAAACCCTCAGCCCCACAATCTCGTTCTCAAATGGCCCTGAAAGGGCCCCTGACGGCTCAACAAGTGTGGGTGAACAGTGGGTGTCGTGAGCGCGTCTGAGCGGGGCTCAGGCGGGAACTGAGGGGTTCGGTGTGACCTCAGTCACATTCGGTGGTGGCTTTCTGTGACAACGGGCACAGAGGGTGGTCAGGGCACCCTAAAGTCCTTGCGTGTTCAGCTAGTTCCGACCAGCTCGCGGAAGCGTTCCAGGCCCACGTTTCCACCGGAAAGCACCACTCCGACGCGCTCCGGCAGCCCGTGGATCCGCCCGGCAAGCAGGGCGGCCAGGGCGCTGGCCCCGCTCGGCTCGAGCACCACCTTGAGCCGCTCGAAGGCGAACGCCATCGCGGCCACGATCTCCGCGTCGCTGACCAGCTCGAACGACTCGACCAGCTTCCGGTTCACCTCGAACGTCAGCTCGCCCGGCGTCGCGACCGCCTGCCCGTCCGCGATCGTCCGCGGTACGGCGATCTGCTGCCGCTCACCCGCCGCCAATGACCGGGCGTGGTCGTCACCCGCCTCCGGCTCGACCCCGATCATCCGGATCCCCGACGACTTCATCGTCGCGGCGGTCGCGCAGCCGGCCATCAATCCACCGCCACCGACCGGAACGAGCAGCGCACCCAGGTGCCCGACCTCCTCGATCAGCTCGAGCGCGACGGTGCCCTGCCCGGCCATCACGTCGTAGTGGTCGTACGGCGGGATCAGCGTCCGCCCGCGTTCGGCGGCCAACTCGTGGGCCAGAGCGGTCCGGTCCTGCGTGTACCGGTCGTACGTCACCACCTCCGCGCCGTACCCGCGGGTCGCGGCCAGCTTCGTCGGCGGTGCGTCCTCCGGCATCAGGATCACCGCCGGCGTACCGACCAGGCGGGCCGCCAGTGCGACCGCCTGCGCGTGGTTCCCCGACGAGTACGCCGCCACGCCCGCCGCGCGCTGCTCCGGGCCGAGTCGGCTGATCGCGTTATACGCGCCGCGGAACTTGAACGCCCCGATCCGCTGGAAGTTCTCCGCCTTGAGGAACACCCGCGCCCCGACCCGTTCGTCGAGCGTCCGCGAGGTGAGTACCGGCGTACGGTGCGCGACTCCGGCGAGCCGGTCGGCGGCGGCCTGGACATCTGTGAGACTCAGCCCGGTCATGGGAGAAAACTAGGGCATGTCAAGAAGCGGCGTCCCGCTCCGTACTGATGGTTGAAGGCACCCGATCGGCGGGCGCCAGCTCCGAAGGAGACATCGTGAAGTACCTACTGATCCTCAACATCAACACCGAGGTGCTCGAGGCGCTGCCCGAGGAGGAGCAGCAGGCCATCGGTGCCGGGCACCAGAAGTTCATGGACACGATCAAGGCGTCCGGTGAGTTCCACAGCACGGTCGCGCTGACCCAGCCGTCGGAGTCCGCGGTGGTCAAGGTGCGCAACGGCGTGCCGGCCGTGACCGACGGGCCGTTCGTGGAGTCGAAGGAGTTCCTCGGCGGCTTCTACCTGATCGACGTCGAGTCCCGGGAGCGGGCCTGCGAGCTGGCCGCGATGATCCCGGACGCGGGTATCGAGGGGCTCGGCGTGGAGATCCGCGGAGTGGTCTTTTCCGAAGGCGTCTGACTGCTTCGAGCGGAAGGGGGTTTCTCCGGTGCCTCGGAGAAACCCCCTTGTTTTCTTGACGTTTCAGTCGGTCTGGTCGTCGACGTTCGCCTCGGCGGCGTTCCGCTTGATCGAGTCGATGCCGTTCAGCGCGCCGGCCTTGGTCTCGTAGCTCTCGCTGCTGGTGGCGATCACCTCGCCGTTACCCGCCTTCAAGCGGAACCGGAACTCGCCGGACTTGTCCTTGTACAGCTCGAACTTCCCCGCCATTCGATGTACCTCCATAGAGAGTGGTATCGGCTCCGCTTCGGAGCGTAGTCCTCTCCGGCAGGTTCGTCCCGCTCAGACACTCGTTCTCAGCGTAGGCTGGTCGACTACGCCGCGAATGCCGGCGACCACCAGGTCGACGCCGATCGCGTAGTACCGATCGCGGGACGACGGGCAGATCAGCGCGCCGGCGGCCGACGTCACCAGCGGGTACTGCGTGGGCGACAGCGCGCTGAGCGAGGCCCGCTTGCGGCGCAGCGACGCCTCGCGCGCCTCCGGATCGCTCACCTCGCGGGCGACCGGGTCCGTGGTGACGAGCGCGATCAGCGAGCAGATCGACTGCCGGCCGATCTCGGCCGCGTCGTCCACCGAGAAGCCGCCCTCGATCAGCAGCTCCAGTGCCCGCTCGGCCAGTGCCAGACCTGGCGTCGCGACCAGGATCCGCGGCAGCGTGAGGTCCGCCAGCCGCGGATGCGCACGCAGTGCGTCGACGAACGCGGTCAGCAGCGCGTGCAGCTGCTTGTCCCACGGCTCGTCGGTCGGCTCGGGCAGTACGACGTCCGCGAGCAGCCGGTCGCCCAGCGCCGCGAGCAGGTCGTCCTTGTCCTTGAAGTGCCGGTACAGCGCCATCGGGGTGACGTCGTGCTGCGCGGCCAGTTTCCGGAACGAGACCGCGGCCGGGCCCTCGTCGTCGGCAATGGCCAGCGCGGTGTCCACGACGCGCTCCGGATCGAGCCGGCGGGAGGTCTCCTTGGTGATCACGTTGACAAGTCTACACCGTAGACCTAGTGTCTACTCCGTAAGCTTACGGCGTATACATACGGCGTAGACCTGACTAACGGTAATGAGGTACGGCGATGCGACGCAGTCCTTGGGCCACCCTGGCCGTGCTGGCTCTCGCGCAGTTCATCGTGGTGCTCGACGTGACGATCGTGAACGTCGCGCTGCCCCACATCCAGGCGGATCTGAAGTTCTCCGCCGACTCCCTGCAGTGGGTGATCAACGCGTACACCCTGCTGTTCGGCGGCTTCCTGCTGCTCGGCGGGCGGATGGCCGATCTGCTCGGCCCGCGCCGCGTCTTCACCGCGGGCCTCGTGCTCTTCGGCGCCACGTCGCTGATCGCGGGTCTGTCCAACTCGCCCGAGTTCCTGATCGGAGCGCGGGCGGTCCAAGGCCTCGGCGGCGCTCTGCTCTCCCCGGCAGCGCTTGCCATCCTGACGATGACCTTCGCCCACGGCCGCGAACGCAACATCGCGATGGGCGTCTGGGGCGGCCTCGCCGGATTGGGCGGCACGCTCGGAGTCGTCGCAGGCGGCGTACTCGTCGACTCGCTGAGCTGGCAGTGGGTCTTCTTCGTCAACGTCCCGATCGTGATCGCTCTTGTCGTCTTGATCCCGTTCTTCGTGCCTGACCTGCGCCACAGCGTCGGCCGGCGCACCTTCGACACGCTCGGGGCAGTGCTTGGTACTGCTGGGCTGATGGCGGTCGTCTACGGCGTAGTGCGCTCGGAGCCCGCGGGTTGGGGTTCTTTCGAGGTGATCGGCGTACTCACTGCAGGCGTGCTGCTGCTGGCGGCGTTCGTTTTCGTGGAATCACGCTCGGCCGCTCCGCTGGTACCGCTGCGGCTGTTCCGGTCGCGGGCGTTGAGTGTCTCCGGTGCTTCGCTGGCATTGAACGGCGCCGGGTTCCTGTCGATGTTCTTCCTGACCGCGATCTACCTGCAGCAGGTCCGCGGCGACAGCGCGCTCCAGGCCGGCGTCCACTTCCTCCCGATGGGCGGCGCGGCGATCATCGGCGCCGTACTCGCGTCACAACTCGTCCAGCGCCTCGGTACTCGCACGGTCCAGCTGGGCGGTGCCGTCCTGAGCCTCGGCGGTCTGCTCCTGCTCTCACAGGCCGATGCGACCGGCAGCTACGCGAGCCAGCTCCTCCCCGGCCTGATCGTCTTCGGCTTCGGCATCATCGGAGTCGGCGTACCGGGCCAGATCAACGCGGTCTCCGAAGTACGGCCCGCTGAAGCCGGCGCCGCGTCCGGCGTGGTCAACGCGATGTACCAGGTGGGCGGCGCACTGGGCCTGGCGATCGTCACCACCCTCTCCATCACCCACACCACCCACCAACTCACCCACGGCGCCACCCAACTACAAGCCCTCCAGTCCGGCTACGAACGAGGCCTCCTGGCCGCCGCCGTGTTCGCCTTGGCCAACGTCCTCCTCACCCTCGCCACCCCCCAACTCCAACCCACCCAAGCCCAACTAACCGAAGCTACCGTCGCCGCCTAATTGCCCCAGGCAACCATGCTGAGCAGCTGTACGACTTCTCGTACAGCTGCTTTGGCGTTGCTGGAGAACTGGGTGGTTTGTGTAGTCGGCTTACCGGGTGATCCCTGATGTTTGAACGAGCTGTGGAAGGGAGGGTGGGGCAACGGACTAGTGAGGGAGAACGGGATGTTGGCGGCATTGGTGACTGTTGGGGCTTTGGTTTTTGGGATGGGGGGTCCGGCGGGGGAATTGCAGCGGGGGCTTGATGGGGTGGTGGGGATCGGGGCGGTGGCTGAGGTGCGTAGTGGTGGGGAGGTTTGGCGGGGGAGCAGTGGGGTCGCGGAGCTCGGGTCTTCGCGGAAGGTGCCGGTGAACGGACGGTTCCGGGCCGGGAGTATTTCGAAGACGTTTGTCGCCACCGTCGTACTGCAACTTGTCGGCGAAGGGCGGTTGCGGCTCGACGATTCCGTCGAACGCTGGTTGCCCGGCGTCGTACCGAACGGCGCGAATATCACCGTGCGCCAATTGCTCAACCACACCAGCGGATTGTTCGACTACAAGAACACATTGTCGATGCCGCCGAATCCCGAGTTCTACACGTACCAGTACCGCACCTGGACCGCCGCCGAGCAGATCCAGCGGGCGCTCGCGCATCCACCCGTCTTCGACAAACCCGGTACGCAGTTCAGCTATTCGAACACCAACTACCTGCTCGCCGGCGAAATCATCCAGAACGTCACCGGCCGGACGTACGGCGAGGAGATCGAACGCCGCCTGATCCGCCCGCTCGGCCTCGGCGGTACGACGATGCCCGGTACGTCGACGTACCTGCGAGGCCCGCACCTGCACGGGTACGTACCGAAGGACGGCGGGCTGATCGACTTCACCGAGATGAACCCGTCACTGTTCGGCGCGTCCGGCGAGCTGATCTCCACCACGCGCGACCTGAACCGGTTCTTCGCCGCGCTGCTCGGCGGCCGGCTGCTCCCGGCGCCGCTGCTGCACGAGATGAAGCAGCCGGGCGTCGAGGGCGGTACGTACGGCCTCGGGCTGTCCTGGCACCGGACCGCGTGCGGGGTCGAGGTCTACGGCAACGACGGCGACGCGCTCGCGTACCAGGCTTACTCGTACGCGACCGAGGACACCCGGCGGCAGGTCACCATCGCGGTCACGCCGAACTTCAGGACGAACCCCGACGAGTCGGTCGAGGCGTTCGTCGACCAGGCGATCTGCGACTGAAACCGGTCACCGCCGGTGACATTGTGCACTGATCGGTTTGGTGATCCGGCGAAACGGCGACACTGGAGTGGATGCACACGCTGTCCATCTCCCGAAGGGGTCCGGGACCTTGGAACTCGCCATGCTCGGTGCCGATGACTGGCCGCTCGCCCGGGAGGTTCGCCTCCGCGCACTGAAGGACTCGCCGACGGCGTACCTCGCCGACTACGAGGACGAGGTGACCGTCGGTGAAGCCGGCTGGCGCGAACGGTTCCGCCGGATGCAGTGGGTCGTCGCCCGGGACGAGGCCCGCGTCGTCGGGCTGGCGAGTTCGGTCCGGGTGGCCGGGCGGCCGACGTACGAACGGCACATCGAGTCGGTCTGGGTCGACCCGCGGTACCGCCGCAACGGCGTACTGCGGGCGATCCTCGGCCGGCTCGCCGACGAGGAGCCGGACGTCACCGAGTGGCGGGTCTGGGTGCTCGACACCAACGCGATCGCACGGCAGGTGTACGAGCGTCTCGGTTTCAGCCCCACCGGAGAACGTCAGCTGCTAGCAGACGGCTCCGGCCGGCGCGAGATCCGCCTGCGATTCGGTCGGTAGGCCGTACCCGCAGGAGATCCAGTTCGGCAGCTGCAGCTCGGCCAGCGCGTCGCGGTCGTTCAGGCCGGTCGGCAGGTGGTGGTACATCTTCTGCCAGCGCTTCTCGTCCTGCTGCCAGCTGTCGATGAAGTCGGCGCACAGGTCCGGAGAGATGCCGGCGGCAACATTCTGCGCGGTCAGCAGCGACGTCCGCATCCGGTCGTACTCGTCGTGCAGCAGCCGGTGCTCCACCTGCTCGAGCCGGGTGATCGTCTGCTCGATCGTGTCGAGGCGGACGTCCTTGTACTCCTTCCAGTGCCCGGCGCTCATCGCCGTGACGAGGTGGTCGTCGAAACCCTGCGGCCCGCTCTCGAGCGCGGCGTACAGGCCCTCGGCCAGCAGGTCGCCGAACTCCTCGCGGGCGGCGCGCAGCGGATCCGCGAACGGATCGTACTGCAGCTGGCTGACCTCGCCGATCTTCGGCAGCGCCCGCTCCGCGGCGTGCCGGGCGAAGAAGAACCAGTCCTCGTTGTACACATCGGCGAAGAACGACAGGTCCGGGGCGCGCAGGTTGACGCCGAGCGTCGCACCGCTGACGAACACGTCCTGCCGGAACCCGACCCGTCGGCGCGCGTGGCAGACGACCGAGTTGTCCGGGAACTGCCGGCTCACCATCGACGCGACCGGATGCCGGTCGAGCTGGCCGGCCAGCCGCCGGACGTCCCAGGACTTGAGCGCCCGGATGTCGTCGTCGATGAACATGATCTTGTGCCACCCGCGCAGCCGGCCCAGCAGCAGCCCGATGTTGCGCTTCGCGCTGAGATCGCTGGTGCGGTTGGCCGAGGCCTCCTGGAACCGCTCCGCCGACGTCAGCGGCGGCGCGCACGGCGGCCGGTAGTTCTCGGGTACGTCGATGACGAGCGCCTGGGCGCCGAACGTCTTCTTCACCCGCCGAACGACCTGCTCGATCTGCGCCTGGCGGCTGCACAGGATGACGAGCGGTACGTCGAGCCGGGCCGCCAGCGAGATCACGGTCTGCAGCTCGGACGCGGGGCGCGCGGCGGGTACGACGATCGCGTCGGGAGCGGCGTTGGCGGAGGCCGGTAGCGCGGCGGAGCCGTCGCAGAGCAGGCCCGCGTGGGACGACTGGATGTGTCTGGACCGGCGGCTCATTCGTCCTCGTCCTCCGGAGACCACTCGAACAACCGGTTCTCCGGAATCTCCAGGTCCGGCGTGACCGCCTCGCCGTTGACCACCGGTACGCGCATCAGCAGGCCGAAGACGCCGCCCGGGAACCTGTTCGCCAGGTAGGCCTCGTTCCGCTCGCGGACCGAGTCGTCGGTCAGCGTACGGACCGCGCCGAGGACGCCGCGGCTGTAGACGCCGTTGCAGATCGTGATGGTCCGGCTGTGGTTGAACGGGTTGGGGAGCCGGGCGAACAGTGCCACGTCCTCGACGAGTTCGCGCGGGGTGTCGCCGCGCCAGGCGTCCTGGGCCTGCTCGGCCTCGAGCTCGGCCTTCGAAGGAGCCTCTTCGACCACCGGCTCCTTGCTCTCTTCCCAGACCGGCCGGTACTCGCGGCCGTCGCGGGACCGGAAGATCTCACCGTCGGCCAGATCCGGGACCGACATCTGCCGGATCGGCAGGTTGTCGAGGACCCGCAGCAGGCGGCTGGTGACGCGGTTCCAGGCGATGCCGCCGATCAGGATCAGATGGCCGGACAGGTGGTCCGCGCTGACCTCCGACGGCAGCCGGTGCCGGACCCGGAGTTCCGGGTTCGAGGCGCGGACGTGTCCCCACATCTCGATCAGCGCGTCGAGGTCGGCGTACTTGTACAGCTTGGTGAAGTTCGGGTTGTTCTCCTGGCCGAGGCTCGAGCGCCCGTCCTCCGGTACCTCCGGACAGATCAGCGTGATCCGGCCGGACTCGAAGTCGAAGGTGTACGAACTGCTGGACTGCGGCCGTCCGGTCTGGTGCTGGCGGATCTCGTCGCGCAGGTTGACCAGCTCGCGGTGCAGCGAATTGAAGCGCTCGCGGTGCGCGGGCGCCAGCTCCTGCTCACGCGGCACCCGTTTCGGCGCCGGGGAGCTGGCGAAGAGCAGCGCGTACGCACGCAACCGCTCCTCCGGCGGGAGCTTCGGGTTCGACTGCGACTCCCACGAGCTGATCGTCGCCACCGCGACCCGGCCGTCGCCGACGCTCAGGGCGTTCGACAACTCCTTCTGCGTGAGTCGCTCGGACTCTCTTAGCTCACGGAGCCGCCTGGCGAGTCGTACGGCCTCTGGAGAGGGCGCCACTGTCACTCCCGTAATGGTCAACCAAGTGTGGGTGCGCCAACACCCAGCTCTACCGACTTCACCGAGCCCTGCTGTACCGCACGCCTCCGAGGGTTACCCGGAAGCCTTTCCGTCGCACGCCTGCTGGGCCCTGCCACGCGGTTCGTCGCCCCATTGCTCCTGACAAACTGGCGATTGACCGTAGTACACCGTAGCTCTACCGTAGTACCGAAGTCGACCTGAAGCCAACTGAAGCCACACGCCACGCCGCTGACGGGTTCAGACCGCGGGGCGTTCGACGGCGAGTCCGACACCGAAGGCCGTCAGGATCGCGCCGCCGGCGCGCAGAATCACGCGCGTTATCCGCGCATCGCGCAAGAGTTTCGTCGCGGCGCTGAAGACCAGGGCGTAGGAGACCAGCGACAGGAAGCCGATCCCTGCGAACACCGCACCGAGAATCAGGGTGTCGACCGGCCGCGCGCCGTGGTGGATGAACTGCGGGATGACGCTGGTGAAGACGATCACGGTCTTCGGGTTGGACAGATCGCTGACCAGACCTTCGCGGAACGCGCGGACGCGGCTTCGCGGTTTGCCGGTCAGTACTGCCGTATCTGGGGACGTGATGGTTCCACGGGTCAGCAGGAGCTTGATGCCGAGGTAGATCAGGTACGCGGCTCCGACGTATCGGACGACGTCGAAGGCGATCTGCGAAGACACGAGTACGGCGGTCAGGCCGGCAACCGACGCCAAGGCCCACACCAGATCGGCCGTCAGGACGCCCAACGCGGTGACGAGCGCCGGGCCGCGGCCACGAGCGACCGCACTCTTGAGAACGAGCATGACCGCGGGTCCCGGAATGATGACGAGAACCACGGACAGCGCAGCGAATCCGAGTATCGATGACATGAGCGCATTATCGCCGCGCCATCAGCTCGTCGAGGGCCCGATGGCCGCGCTCGACGACCCCTGGAACGACACCGTGACGCCCGTGACCGATGGGGAACTCGAGCATCAGGAGGATCTTGGTCGCCGTGAGTACTGCGGCCCCGTGCCAGCCGACCAGGTCGAGGATCGTCTCCCACAGTCGCCTTCGGACTCCGTCCAGCTGTGGATCCTCGAACGTGTGCCACTGCAGGGTGTTGAGATCCGTTGCCCGTGTACCGCTTCCGGCATTCCCGATATCCACGACCGCCACGACGGCCCCGTCGCGGACGACGACATTGTCGGGCTTGAAATCGGCATGAACCATGTCAGGCGCTTCCCTTGGCGGCGAAGCGTCGGCACACATGCCTCGCAGCCGCTCGACGAGCCCTGACACCCCAGATGAATACCCCGAAAGCCCCGCCACAGCCCTCGACAAGCTCGGGGCCAAGTCCTGACCGAATTCCTGCCCGGTAGCGAGCCGCCAGGCATACGCCCAATGATCGTAGGGCTCGGAGGCTTGACCGGCTTGGAGTTCGTTGATCTCCATCAACTGCTCGACGATGGACGGGGTCAGCTCTTTTACGGGATTCCCATCAACAAAGTCGATCAAGTGCCACACATGACTGTCCGTCGCCCCCACCGCGAGCCAGGCCGGTGTGGGATAACCGCGCCCACGCATGTGCTCGACAATTCGCTGCGCTCGCAATGACTCGTCCAACTGGTCGGAACGCACCCGAGGCCATGCTTTCAGTACCGCCTTTGCCTCGCCGTCCAACTGGACCCGGATGGCCCCAACATCGAGGCCTCCCGGTAGTCGACCGAGAAGACTGACCTCTACCCCAACCGCCCTGCCTACATCATCCAGAACCCCGCGCGGCAGCCCTTCACCTCTCACTGCGGCATCACGAGCTACCTCTCTCCGGCCGATCACCACCAACACGGTAGCCGCCTTGGGGACCGCGGCCCTGACCCGAAGCGGTGGTAGTCGTTGAGCGACCCCCGCCGGAAAGACAGGGACGACGATGACCGACGCGCCTTTCGAAAGCTCTCGGCCGTACTACGAGAGTCGCACGTGGCCGAGCATGTACGGGCGATGGACGTACGCCGCGTTGTGGCGCGACGAGTCCGGTGCGTACAACCTGACCCCGGTCGGACCGTCCGTGCGCTCGCGTGACAACGTACCGCGCTTCGACGGCGACCTGCGGTCGATCGGGCAGAGCAGGCCCGACCCGGCCACCATTTTCGACCGCGATACGCGACCGAACCCCGACGTACGGCCGTCTGACCGGATGCCGGAGGACACTTGGGTGCTGGCGGTGATGTCGGAGAACCCCGGAGAGGTTCCGCACTACCGGTTCACCCCGTGCGGACCTGTGCGCTCGGGCGACCCGCTACCGCTCGTCGAGCGGCTGCACTTAGAACGCGCCGAGGGCCCACTGCGCGCAATGGACAACGGGCTCGGCCGGACCTCGCTCCCGGACGAACTGGCAGCCGATGGCACGACCTTCACTCCGCGGAGCGCCTGGGAGCGAACCGGCGCCCAGCCCTCGTCGAGAAACTGGCGGTACGCGGCGTTCTGGACCGACTCGTCCAGCGAGACACGCGGTGAAGTGCTTCGGTATACGCCATTGGGTGAGCCGCAGCAGACCCGCGACGTGCGACCGGTGTGGGACGGCGGCGTGCGCCCGGTCGTGCCGACACCCGCCGGGATGGAACCCCTTAGGCAGCAGGCATGGTCGTCCGATCGGCTCCCCTCGGACGAGTGGGTGCTGGGCGTCGTGTCCGAGACGCCCGGACAGATACCTCCCGTCACCTTCGCCGTCGCAGGAGACACCCGGTACGGCGACCCGCGCCCTGTGGTGCGCGCCCTACTCCACGAGGCCACGACCGCCCGACCAGCCGCAGACACCACCATCGGCCTGACCGGCGTAGCCCGCGCCGCCGACATCGCCCGCCCAGCAACCACCCCAACAGCAACCCAAGACCCAACCCGCAAACCCAGCCCAGCAAAAGACCCCCGCACCCCCATCTAGTCCGGGCGCCCACCAACTCGCGGAGGATCGCCAGACAACATCGCTGGACGAGCAGGAGAATCGGCCAAGAAACCGCAGGTACTAAAGGTTGGCCAGGTACGCCCTCGAACCGCCGACCTTCCGCCGTCAGCTCGACCGCACATCCCACCGGCGGCAACAGATGGCCTGCTGACACAGGGTTTCCGTCGTACGGCGGTTGTGGCTAGCGGCTGGTGTTGCTGGAATCGCTGGACTCCATCGCCAGAAGATAAGCGCATGAACTTCGACACCACGAGTGAGCGCGAGTTCGCGTGAGCTGGTTCACGGTGTGGGAGGTGGCCGGCGGGGCGGTGGAGGCGCGCGCTACGCGCGCAAAACGCGGGCGGTAGCCCGCAGTTCGCCGAGCGCTGGGTGGATGGTGGTCAGGGGCGGTCTCGAACCGCCGACCTTCCGCTTTTCAGGCGGACGCTCTACCAGCTGAGCTACCTGACCGGGGAGAAAGTTCGGCGGCGGTGTTTGGACACCGCCGCCTTCTCCTGGCGACCCAGACGGGACTCGAACCCGCGACCTCCGCCGTGACAGGGCGGCACGCTAACCAACTGCGCCACTGGGCCTTGCGACTCGATGATCTTACAGCATCTTCGAGCTAGGTTTTGCACCGGCCTTCGGCCGTATCCCCAACGGGATTCGAACCCGCGTTACCGCCTTGAAAGGGCAGCGTCCTAGGCCACTAGACGATGGGGACTCGGACCCGCGGGAGCCGAAGCTCCAGGGACAGCCGTAAGCATAGAGGAGACCGCGCCAGCTTCCAAAACGAGTTCCCGGACAGGCGAAAGGGGGGTGCCGTGCGCCGCAGGTGGTCGGCGCACGGCACCCGGGAATCAGCTGGTCGCGTCAGGAGCGATCAGCTGCGGGTAGTACGCCTTGAACAGCCCGGCGAACGTCTGCGCGGGCAGGATGTGGCCGCGGGGCAGGGTGGTTGCCGCCAGGCCGGATCCCCACTCGGCCGACCGCATCCGCTGGTTCGGCGTTCCGTGGTGGCCGGCGCCGGTGAAGCCGCAGTCGCCCAGCTGGTAGAACATCTGGCCGAAGTCGCGCACGCGCTGCCAGTTCATCGCCTCGCCGCGCGCGTGGGTGAGGAAGTACGCGCTGAACGAGTCCGCCATCAGCTCGGCCCACCGCGACGCCTCAGGCGCCGGCAGGTCGGGGCGCATCAGGCCGTCGGCGTACTGCACCTGGTGGCCGTACTCGTGCCCCAGGATCGCGGCCGGTGCCACGTCGTCGAGGCCGACCAGCTTGAACCCGTCGAGTACGCCGTCGCCGTAAGCGATCCGCCGCGGCGACTTCCCGTACCCGGGGATGTCCTCGCCACCAGGAGCGGCGTACGCGTTGAACGTGAACAGCGGGAGGTCGCCGTACCCCAGCGTCGCGCTGTTGAGCTCCCGGGCGACCAGGTCGGCCGAGACCCGCGACGCGGCCGGGTTGGCGCCGTAGAGCACGGTGAACACCCGGTAGTCACGGTCGGCGTCCAGCATCACCCGGCCGTGTGCCGGGACCAGCTCTATGTCGCTGCTGTCGATGTCCCAGAAGCCCTTCAGGTCCTTGAACGTCTTCTCGACCTTGTGAGTGAACTCACCTCGCGCGCCGTAGGTGAACGGCCCGGTCTGCGGGAAGTAGACCGCGTCCATCAGTGCCATGTCGAAAAGCAGTACGTGCAGCACCGCGAGCCGCTGCTCGAACGTCCAGGTGCTCAGGTCGGGCATGATCGCCGCGACGACCGGCGGGGTCGCGGCTGAGCATTCGTACTGCGTGGGGTCGATCGCCGCGAGCAGGGCGTCCCGCACCGGGCTTTCGCCCAGGCCGAGCCTGGCCCGGCCGGCTTCGGCCGCGGCACGCATCGCGGGCAGGTTGTCGACGACCTGCTGGACCTCGGGGGACAGGTTCTGGGGTACGGCGCTCTGCGCCGCAACGGGGGCGGGCGTCGCGGTCGCGGGGATCGCGACACCGAGCGACAGGCCGACGGCGGCGACTGCCGACCAGACGATGCTCTTTCTCATCAAGTGCTCCTAGGGGGACGGACGGGGGAGAGCGGCATCAGTATCGGCAGCCAGGAGCGGCAACTACGAGGCCCGGCGTTGTCAGAATCCGGCATGGCGGGAATCTGTCGCTCGGTGGTACACAGGGGCATGGAACCGCTGCAGGCGCTGGGTCTTTCGCCCGAAGCGGAAGCCCCTCTACCTCGACCTGCTGCACAACCGCGACGGTGATCACAGCCGTCCCGGTGTGCAGGAGCTGCTCGAGCTGGGACTGGTCGAGCAGGACGGCGACAACGTCGTACTCCGCCCGCCCCGGCTGGCGATGGGTGCGCTGGCGGAGCGGTACAGCCAGCAGGCCGAGGTCGCCCGTGAGAGCGCCGACGCGTACTCCGAGCTCTGGAAGGCGGCCGCCGGCCGGCAGGACTACGTCGAGGTGCTGCCGACGTACGCCGCCTCCCAAGCGGTCCTCAACTCCGTGCAGAAGGACGCCCGGGAGCAGGTCCGGGCGATGACGGTGGGCAATCTCGCGGCCCGCGAGCTGCGGATCGTCGACGGCATGTTCGAGGCGCTCGGCCGTGGCGTCCGGTACGACGTGATCTACGGCGCGCACGTACTCCAGGACGCCAACGCGCTGCACATGGTGCAGTCGTGCATCGAGGCCGGTGAGCAGGCCCGGGTGTTCCCGCACGTACCGCTGAACATCACGATCGTCGACGACCGGTGGGCCCTGGTCGGGGCGCGGGCCGAGGTACGCCGGGGGCCCGAGTTCGTCGCGCTGGTGGTGCACGACTCGCCGCTGCTCGGCGGCCTGGAACGTATCTTCGAGGCGCTCTGGCGGATCGCCGTACCGATCACGGGCGGGACCGAGCTGAACGACGTCACGGCCGGGCCCAGCCTGGAGGCGAAGCGGCTGCTGACGTACCTGAGCGCCGGGCTCACGGACGAGTCGATCGCCCGCGAGTTCGGGGTCAGTGAGCGGACGGTCGCGCGCCGGATCGGCCGGTTGCAGGAGGCGCTCGGCGCGCAGACGCGGTTCCAGCTCGGCGTACAGGCATCCCGCCAGGGCTGGTTGTAGCTCACGACGCGGTCACCAGGCGGTTACTAGGCTGGCACCGTGATCGAGATGAGCCGGGCCGACTTCGAGGTGCTGGTGTCCCAGGCGCTGGACGAGGTACCCGAGGAGCTGGCCGCGCTGCTCGACAACGTGGCGATCTTCGTCGAGGACGAGCCGCCGGCCGGTGAGCCGGAGTTGCTCGGGATCTACGAGGGCATCCCGCTGACCGAACGCGGGCACTACTACGGCGGCGTACTCCCGGACCGGATCACGATCTACCGCAATCCGACGCTGCGGATCTGCGACAGCCTCGACGACGTGGTGGACGAGGTGAACATCACCGTCGTGCACGAGATCGCCCACCACTTCGGCATCGACGACGCCCGGCTGCACGAACTCGGCTACGGCTAACGGCCGAAGAGGAGCTTCCAGGGCATCAGGGCCGACTCGAGCTGGACCTTGAGCGACATCTTGGAGACGCCCTCGGTGCGTTCTTCGAAGCGGATCGGGGTTTCGGCGATCTTCAGGCCGCGCTTGACCGTGCGGTAGTTCATCTCGACCTGGAACGAGTAGCCGTTGCTGGCGATCGAAGCGACGTCGATCCAGCGCAGTGTGTCGGCCTTCCAGGCCTTGAACCCGGCCGTGGCGTCCTTCACGTGCAGGCGCAGGATCGCGTTCACGTAGAAGTTCGCCCACGCGGACAGCGCTCGCCGGTGCCAGCCCCACTCCGCGGCGGCCGAGCCGCCCGGGACGTACCGTGAGCCGATCACGACGCCGGCGTCGGTGGTGCGCAGGATGTCGATCATGGTCGGGATGACCGAGGCGGGGTGCGACAGGTCGGCGTCCATCTGGATGACGATGTCGGCACCCTCGTCGAGCGCGCGGGTGATCCCGGCCACGTACGCACGGCCGAGGCCGTCCTTCACGGTCCGGTGCAGTACGCCGACCTTCTCCGGCGAGGCCTTCGCCAGCTCGTCGGCGACGTCGCCCGTGCCGTCGGGGGAGTTGTCGTCGACGACGAGAAGCTCCAGGCCGGGCAGGTTCAGGTCGGACAGCAGCCCGGCCAGCACGGGCAGGTTCTCCCGCTCGTTGTAGGTCGGTACGACGACCACGATCTTGGCTAGCTCACCCATGACTTTCCTTCGTCGGAGACACCGGACGCTATCGCATCGCCGGTTTAGGGTCGTGCAGGTGACAGCTCTCGGTGTCGATGTCGGTACGACGAACCTGAAGGTGTGCCGAGTTCCCGACGGCTCGGTGCGTTCGGTGCGTACGCCGGACGACGCCGAAGCCCTGCAGCACGCCGTACGGCGATTGGTCGCGGAGCTGTCGGTGGGACAGCAGGTCGATGCTATCGGGATCACCGCGATGGCCGAGACCGGCGTACCGCTGGACCGTGACTTCCGCCCGCTCACCAAGCTGATCACCTGGCGTGACCAGCCCGGTGTCGAGCAGGCCAGGGAGCTCGATCCGGTCGAGCTGTACGCCCGTACCGGCCTGCGGCTCAGCCCGAAGCTCCCCGTGGTGACGTGGCGCTGGCTGCGGGACACGCGGCCCGAGCTGCTCGCGCGGACCCGGCTCTGGACCGGTGCGCCCGACCTGGTCCTGGCCGCGCTGACGGGCGTACACGCGATGCACCTCACGCATGCGCAACGCCTCGGGGCGCTCGATCTCCGGAGCCGGCAGTGGAACGAGGAGCTGCTCCGGTACGGCGGTCTGGACCGCTTGCCGGACGTAGTCGAGCCGATGACGGTCGCCGCGACCACTCCGAACGGTGTGCCTGTGGTGCTCTGCGGGCACGACCATCTGGTCGGCGCCTGGTCCGCCGGAGTGCGGCATCCAGGACAGGTCGCGGACTCGCTCGGTACGGCGGAGGCGATCATCACACCGAGCCAGGGCCTCGTACTGGACGACGTACTCCGGCAGCAGGGCATCAGCACCGGCTGGTACGTCGACGGGGTACGCGGGTGCGCGGTGTCCGGCAACGGGGCAGCGGGCGGCCTGGTCGAGCAACGGCTCGCCTCGCTGAACCGCGAGTACGACTGGCTGAACGACGTACTCGAGCCCGTTGGTGCGCCCAGCGAGCTGAGCATCGCCCCTTACCCACAGGGCCGCCAGGCGCCGTCGCCGGATCCCACTCCGACGTACGACGCGACGCGGCCGGTGGACGATCCGGCCGAGGAGATGCGGGCGCTGGTGGACGCGCTGAGTTTCCACGCGCGCTGGATGGCCGAGGAGCAGACGCGGTTGCTCGGGATCGATTGGCAGAGCACGGTCGCATTCGGTGGTCCGGTACGGCTGCGTGGCTGGATGCTGCGCAAGGCCGCCGCGTCCGGTGGGCGCGCCTTCGCCGTCCTCGACAGTCCTGCGACCGCCGCGGAAGGAGCGGCGCTGATGGCGGCGGAGGTGGTCACGGGGCAACCGGCGGAGCCGTTGCAGGCAAGGACTTTCGAGGTTTGTCCACAGCTGACCGAGCAGTGGGATGGCGCATTCTGGCATCGATTCCATAAGGTGGTGCCATGAGCCTGGATGCACTCGCGTACCCCGACGGCACCTTCGCGATGGTGGCGATGGACCAGCGTGAAAGCCTGCGCACGATGCTGGCCGGGCACGGCCGGCCGGACGACGCCGAGGCGATCCGTTCGTTCAAGGCGGCCGTCGCCGAGCACCTCGCGCCGCTGGCGTCCGGCTTCCTGATCGACCAGGGGTACGACGCACCGCCGCGACCGGGCTGGATCCTGGCGGCCGACGCACTCACACAGGACCGTGGCGGTCCGGTGACGGACACCCACCTGGACGAATCGATCGATCCGGCTGCGGCCCGGGAAGCCGGTGCGGTCGCGCTGAAACTCCTCGTGATCTGGAAACGGGACGACCAGCAGACCCGGCGCCTCGAGATGGCCGCGGAGTTCGTCCGCCGTTGCACCGACGCAGGCCTGCTCTCCGTTCTCGAGCCGGTCGCACAACCGGCTGCCGATGAGCACGACTTCGACCTGGACACGGCGATCCTGGAGGCCGCCGAGGCGCTCGCGCCGGTTCGCCCTGATCTCTACAAGGCCCAGGTGCCTAGTCGCGGCCTGGGGGACGAGGCTGCCATCGTCGACACCTGCCGGCAGCTCACCGAAACCGTGCAGGGCCCGTGGGTCGTCCTGTCGAACGGTGTTGCGCGCGACGACTTCCCGCGAGCGGTGGAGCTCGCCTGCCGCGGCGGCGCCTCCGGCACCTTGGCCGGACGGGCGCTGTGGACACCTGCCCTCGAGACCGCCGACCCGTCCGCGGTCCTGGCGACGACCTGCCGCGACCGCCTCGCCCTGATCGCGGACATCGTCCACCGGCACGCGAGGCCCTGGCAGAAGGCGGTGTGACCCGAGGCGTAGTACCTTTCAGCCAGTGCGGGGAACCGTCCGGCGCCGGCACCTCGAAGCGGAGGCGCGCATCGATCGGCTCGGGCCCGTGGTAGCGCACTCTCAGCCGGATGACCTGTTCGTCAGGGTCCCCCGGCCGGACGTGCAATTCCGTGGTCCAGTCGTCCTCGCTCAGCGGCGATCCGTCACCAGCTTCCAGAGTCAGTCGCATCGAACCAATCTTTCGTCGAGACCCAGGCCGTCAACTGCGATCAGCCGGTGACCACCTGCCGCCTCCCACCGCACGTCGAGCACCCGCTCCTCGCCAGGAAGCAGGACGAACCCGCTGTCCGAGACGCGCAACCATCCGGCGGAGTCGTCGGACAGCGGCCGTCCGTCGCGCACCCGGACGAAGGGCGCGACCGGCCCGGCGACATGCCGGACCACCAGGCGATCGTCCACCAGATCGACCTCGATCTCGGGGTGCCAGTCGAGCAGCTCCGCGAAGTCGTCGGAGCCGGTCAGCACATACCGCCTCGACGTCCGTACCTCACCCGCCGTCAGCATCACCTCGACCACGAACGGCCCCGGCGGCGTCGGGGCGATCAGCTCGCCGACGTCCGGTGAATCGACGTCCTTGTAGCTGACCTCGGCAAGCACCGAGCCGTCCGGAGCGATGAGGCGGGCGGTAACTGTGGCCGGCTCGATCGGCTGATCGGCGTGGAACCACAGTGGCAAACGGAGCTCGCCGGACCAGGATTGCCGCGCGCAGGTCGCGCCGACGAGGACAGAACGGTAGGCCGCGGCCACCGCGAAGTACGCGGGCTTGGGTTCCCCGGCGTGAGTGACCGCGGCCGTGCACCAGGCGTTCGGATAGGGCTCGTTGAACTGCCACGGGAGCGTCCCGACGCAGCGCGGCCAGCGGCGGCGATGTGCCTCGACGGCGTACCCGAGACCGTCACGCTGCAGGAACTGACTGGCCAGGCCGAGGGTGTCGACGTCCTGGATGCGGTGGCCGAATGAGGCCTGGACCAAGGATTCGTTGTTCCACCAGCGTCCGAGGTGATCCCACACCGGGCGGCCCCGGGTCGGCAGCCGGCGGTCGGCCTCGGGAATCACCCGGGCGAGCGTGCGCGGCATCGTCATCCCCTCGACGCCGAACTCGCTGAGCAGCTGTGCCGTACCGGCGTCGTACAAGGTGTAGTGGTCCCGCAGACCCTGGTGTTCCCACGGTCCGTGCACGTCGTGCTGGTCGTCCGGTGCGTCGCGGATCAGGTCGAGCCGGTTGAGGAACGCCGGCCCGCTCGGCGAGGTCGGCAGCCACAGCCGCTCGGGATCGAGCCGACGTACGACGTCGCCGAGCGCCGTCAGTACCGGGGCGTCCGCGAGCGGTTCGCCCTCGCCGGCCTGGAGTTCGTTGCCGGCGCCCCAGATCACCAGCGACGGATGATGTTTGCGGGACGGCACGAGCTGCTCCGCCTGTGCCCGCATCAACGCGACGAACTCCAGATCGTCGGACGGTGTCGACGAGATCCCCGAACTGGACTGCGAGAACTCCTGCCACACCATCAGACCGCGCCGATCGCAGGCGGCGTAGAAGTCGGACGTCTCGATCAAACCGCCGCCCCAAACGCGCAACAGGTTCACGCCGGCGTCGACGGCGAGATCGAGAAGATGCGCGAGCCGTTCCGGTCGCGGTACGCCGTAGCTGAGGTCGAGCGGCACCCGGTTCCAGCCCTTGGCGAAGACCTGCGTGCCGTTGATCTCCATCCCGTACGGCGCGGCGTCTCCGGACGCGCCCGCGGCCCGGAAGAACCGCACCGTCCGGAACCCGATGTCGAACTCGCGCCGATCGCTGACGAGTCCGCCCGAGTACGCCGTAGCGGTCAGGTGGTACAGGTACGGCGTACCACTGCCGTTGGGCCACCACAGCTGGGGATGCTCCACCCGCAGCACACGATCGCCGGTCGCAACCACCGCACCGGCGGCGTCGGTCAGCACCAGCTCGACGGTTTCGTTGCCGGAAGCATCGACCGTGACGTGGTCCGGGCCGATGTCGACGCCGGTGATCCGGGCCGGTCCGGTCAGCTCGACGTACACGGACTGCCAGATGCCCTGGTGGACGAGGCGCGGGCAGAAATCCCAGCCGTACGTCATCCGGGACTTGTGCACGCGGACGCTCGACGTGTGCCCGACCTGCGGCTCGCTCACCGGCGCCGGCTCCACGACGATCACCAGCACGTGATCGGACGCGTCCCGGAGCAGCTCCGTGACGTCGAACCGGGTGGCGACGAACATGCCGTCGACCCGTCCGAGCTCCTGACCGTCGAGGTAGACGACCGCGCTGTGGTCAACGCCGTCCAGGCACAGGTGCGCCTGCCGATCGCCCGGTGGATCCAGGTGGAACTCGTGCCGGTACGCCCAGTGCCGATCGGAGACCCACTCGATCGCGCGGGTGTTCAGGCCCGCATACGGATCCGGTACGACGTTCGCGCGCCACAGGTCGTCGACGACGCTGCCCGGGACCCGCGCGGGCAGCCACGCGTCCCGGTCTCGCAGCGGCCCCCAGACGCGATGGTGTTGCCACTCGTCGCCGAGGAACCCCCGGACCCGCCAGGGCGCCCGGTCGAGAGGTATCCGCATCTCATGCGCTCGGGATCGGCGGCGGGCGGCTCGGGTCCCACTCGATCAGGTCGACCTCGGTCGCGACGGCACCGGCGTCCGCGGGAAGTCGTAACGTCTTCACCTCGTGCGGCCCGAACCTGGTCTCGATCGATCGGCCCAGGAACGGTACGTCGATGGTGACCTCGGCCGCCGTCCCCGCCGTCTCGTACGCGCGCAGGATCGTGGCGCCATCGTTGTCCTCGGCACGCTTGAGGACCGCGACGACGATCTGATCGCTGCCGTTGACGCTCAGGTAGGACTCGGACGACGGCAGCGGTCCGTCGTGGAAGCACTCGATCAACGGGGTCGCCGGCTGATTCAGCTCGGCGGCGTGGCGGACCACAGCGGCCGCGCGCCAGTCTCCGGCGTGGGGGAGCAGTCGGTACGTGAAGCGCTGGATTCCCTGGTCGAGGTACTCGTACACGCCGTCGTCGTCCAGCCGTCGCGGATCGTGCCAGGCGTACACCGGCGACCGGACCGCGGTCATCGCCAGCACCGACCGCCCGTCGACCGTCCCGTCGACGGCGAACGAGTACTTGCCGTCGTTCAGCACGGCGACGCCGCCGTCGTTGCCGGAGACATCGACCCACGCGTGCGACGGGACCTCCTCGCGGTTCTGCTCGCGCACGAGCGACCCGTACGGAATCTCGTGCGTCGCGACCGCGTCGGTGACTGCGAACGGAAAGCACAGCTTGAGCGCCTTCAGTCGCTCACGCCAGTCCACTGTCACCCGGACCTCGACCGCGGCCGACTCGGCGTCGAGCACGAATTCCTCGACCAGGCGGGATTCGCCGTACGCCGACTCGACCCGGATCAGCTGCCGCACCGGGCCGTCCGCGAGCCGCCGGACCCGCTGGACCTTGAAGGCACCCTCCGTCTTCCACAGCGACCGCACCCCGTGGCTCCAGGTGTCGGTGTCGTCGTCGATCACCTGCGCGTGCGGAACCCCGGAGGCCAGCAGATTCGGACCGTCACCCGCGGCGAGCTTCTTCAGCCACCCGGTCCGCCGGTCGATCTCCGCGCGCACGATGCCGTTGTCCAGGGTCAGCCGGTCGTCGGCAGCGGCGCCGAGGTGGTACGACGCGTCACCGGGCCGCATCGTGAACAGCTGGTACCCCAGTGGCGGAACGCTGGCCCGGAAGGCGATCCGGCGCCGCCCGTTCGCCGTCGCCGCGGACCGGACCTCCTGTACGTCGAGCTGCCGACCGTCGAGGCCTTCGCGCAGCTCGATCGCGCCTCGCAGCGGGGCCGGGTACCCGAGCTCGAGCTCCACGGTCGTGGACACCGGCCACGCGTGCGGGTTGAACACCGCGACCGGCACCATCGCGGACTCGGCCGGGATGTCGATCTGCCGTGCGATCGACTGGATCGAACGATTCGCCAGCCGGCCTGCGATCGACTTCGCCTCGCCCAGCTGGTCGCGGGCGTCGTCGTACGCCGGCTCGATCGCGGTACCCGCGGCGATGTCGTGGAACTGGTTGAACAGCACCTGCTTCCACGCGTGCCCGAGCTCGCCGGTCGCGTCCGGCATGCCGCTCACCGTCGACGCGATCGTGGACCACTTCTCGGCCGCGAGCAGCGCCTGCTCCGCCAGCCGGTTCTGTCGCTTCACGCCGGAGTGCGCCGCGTAGCAGCCGATCGCGTGTGGTTGCAGCTCGGTCGGGTGCACCGGCAGACCGTCGAAGGTGCGTGCCTCGTCGAAGAACCGGCGCATGGTCGACGGGAACATCTCCGGGTACAGGTCGCGCTGGGCGAGCTGGTTGATCGACTCGATGTTCTCGATCGTCGGGCCGCCGCCGTGGTTGCCGACGCCGTAGAAGACCATCAGTGGTTCGGTGGTCACCGGCAACTGCTGGAGCGCCTTGGTGACGTGACCGGAGATCTCGCCGCCGGGTGAGCAGTACTCGTGCGGGATCCGGTAGGCGAGCACCTGCGAGCCGTCGGCCGACTCCCACCAGAACTTCTGGCCCGGCAGCTCCCGCTCGTGCGCCTGCGGTCGGAGAAACGCATACGAGTCCAGACGCGCCTTGCTGAGCAGTTGGGGGAGGTTGGCGTTGTGGCCGAACGGGTCGACGTTGCACCCGACGGTCGCGATCACGCCGAGGTGCTCGGCCAGCCAGCGCTGCGAGTACAGCGCGTGCCGGGCGAACGCCTCACCGCCCGGGATGTTGCAGTCCGGCTCGACCCACCAGCCGCCGACGATCTCGAACCGGCCCTCGGCCACCCGCTTGCGGATCCGGTCGAACAGCCCCGGATCGTGTTCGGCGATCCAGCTGAAGTACGCGACCGAGTCGGCGGTGAAGACGTAGTCCGGATACTCGTCCATCCGGTCGAGCGCGGACCGGAACGTCGCGCGCACTTCCTGATAGCCCTCCTGCCACTGCCAGAGCCACACTGCGTCGATATGGGCGTTGCCGATCATGTGGAGCGGTCCACGGGGGGTCATGCAGGCTCCTGGGGGTCGGAGTCGGAGGCCCAGCGGTCGACGAGTTCGCTGACCAGGTGGAGGGCGAGAACGTGCATTTCCTGGATCCGGGCCGTCTCGTCGGCCGGTACGACGACCGCCAGGTCGGCGTCCGCCGCGAGGTCCTTGCCGCGCTGCGAGGTGAACGCGACGGTGCAGGCCCCGTTGGCCCGGGCCGCCGCGAGGCCTTTGACCACCGTAGGCGAGGTCCCGGACGTACTGAAACCGACGACCATGTCCTGCGGGCGCACCAGCGCGGTCACCTGCCGGGCGAACACGTCGTCGTAGGCGTAGTCGTTGGCGATGCAGCTGACCACGGCGGCGTCGCCGATCAGCGCGACCGCGGGCAGTGGGCGGCGTTCGCGCAGGTAGCGGCCGATCAGCTCGCCGGCCAGATGCTGCGCGTCCGCTGCGGATCCGCCGTTGCCGAACGTGTAGAGCACGCCGCCGGCGTCCAGGCGCCGGATGAGCTCGTCGGCCACCGCCTGGACCTCGGGCAGTTGGGCCCGCATCGCCGCGGCTACCTCCGAGTGCCGGTCGAGCTGACCGTCGAGGAGTCCCTGCAGGCGGGTGGTCATGATTCTCCCAGTCGTTCGTAGGCGATTGCGGCCGCGCCGAGCACGCCGACCGCCTCGCCGTGCCTGCTCAGGACGACGTCACAGGCCGCCGCGGCCGGCGGCATCGCTTGCCGCAGCGCCGCCTCGCGGACGGGGTCGAGCAGTTGCGCCCCGGCCCGGGTGACGCCACCGCCGAGGACGACGAGCTCGGGTTCGCAGACGTTGATGATCACCGCGACCATTCGCCCGAGCATCGCGGTCGTCTCGTCCCAGACCGCCCGTGCGATCGGGTCGCCGGCGCGCGCGTGGTCCGCGACGTCCTTGGCGGTGATCGCCAGTCCGGCCAGGGTCGAGTCGGAACCTGCCACGGCCTCGGCGGCGCGGCGCGCGATCGACGTACCGGAGACGTAGGCCTCGGCGCAGCCGCGGGCGCCGCAGCCGCATTGCCGGCCTTGCCAGTCGACCACCACGTGGCCCAGCTCGCCGCCCTGCCGGGCGGCGCCCTGGAACAACTTGCCGGAGGCAACGATGCCGCCACCGAAGCCGGTGGACACGGTCAGGTAGACGAGGTTCTCGACACCCCAGCCGCTCCACCGGTACTCGCCGAGCGCGGCCGCGGTCGCGTCGTTCTCCACGTACGTCGGCAGGCCGAACCGCTCCGCGACGAGCGCACCGAGCGGCACCGCGTCCCAGCCGGGCAGGCCGGGCGGTCCGAGGATCACCCCGGTCGCCGGATCAAGCGGCCCGCCACAACCAACCCCAACCGCCGCCAACGGCACCTCGGCAGCTCCCCGGCTGGACCCGCCGGCCTCCACCGCGCCGGCGGACCCCCGGCCCGACCATCCGGCTTCGATGGCTGCCTGTTCGCCGAGGTCGAGCAGACGTTTGACGACCGCGGTCGGGCCTTCGCCGACCGCGGTCTCGATCTGGCAGTAGGACTGGATGGTGCCGTCACGGGCGACGACGCCGGCGGCGAGCTTGGTGCCGCCGACGTCGAGAGCGAGGACGGGCTGTTGCTGGGTCACACTCAACCTTTCTGCGCGGTCGTGGCCACGCCGTCCAGGATGTATCGCTGGCCGAAGGCGAACAGGACGATCATCGGCGCCACGGCGAGAACGCTGGCCGCGATGGCGATCTCCCACTCGTAGTGCCCCGACAGGGCGAAGGAGTCGATGATCTGCTTCAGGCCCCGCGGCATCGTGAAGTAGTCCGGGGTCTGCAGGTAGATCAGCGGTTTCAGCAGGTCCGACCAGCTCGCCTTGAACTCGAAGACGAACACGATCACCAGGGCGGGCTTGCACAGCGGGAACGCGATCCGCCGGAACAGGCTGAAGTACCCGCAGCCGTCGACCCGGGCGGCCTCGAACAGCTCACGCGGGATGCCCAGGAAGAACTGCCGGAGCAGGAACACGTAGAACGCGGAACCGAACAGGTTCTGCGCCCACAGCGGGATCTGGGTGTCGATCATGCCGAGCTTGTTCCAGATCAGGTAGACCGGGATCATCGTCACCGCGCCGGGCAGCATCATCGTCGACAGCAGGATGCCGAACGCGATGTTCCGGCCGCGGAAGCGGAAGTACGCGAAGCCGAACGCGACCAGCGCACTCGACAGCGTCACGGTCGCGGCGGCCATGAAGCCGACGGTCAGCGAGTTCAGCAGCCAGCGCAGCACCGGCGCGGCGTCCCAGACCTTGACGTAGTTCGACGGCTGGAAGATCTCGGGGATCAGCCGGTTGTCGAAGACCTGTGACCGCGGCTTCAGTGACGCGGACACGAGCCACACGAGCGGATACACGAAGGCGAGGGTCGCCAGCGCCAGCAAGACGAAGAACGGTAGACGTCTCCACGGAACGGTCATCAGCGGTCCCCGTGGTAGTACACGTAACGGTTGCCGATCCGGACCTGGATGAACGTGATCAGCATGATGATCACGAACAGCAGCCAGGCCATCGCCGACGCGAAGCCCATCTTGAAGAACTGGAAGGCGTTCTGGAACAGGTAGACCATGTAGACCAGCGACTCGTCCGAGGCGGTCGCCTTCTGCTGCGGGCCGTAGAACATCGTGTAGGCCTGGTCGAACATCTGCATGGCGGCGATCGTGTGCGTGATCACCGTGAAGAACAGCGCCCCGGAGATCATCGGCACGGTGATCCGGAAGAACCGGGTCACCGGACCGGCACCGTCCAGCTCGGCGGCCTCGTAGAGCTGCTTGGGTACGCCGTTGAGCGCGGCCAGGTAGATGATCACGGTGCCGCCGACGGTCCACAGGCTGACGATCGCGAGCGACGGTTTCAGCCAGTTCGGATCGGCGGTCCAGTTCGGTCCGTTGATGCCGAACCAGCCGAGCACCTTGTTGATCAGGCCCTGCTGGCCGTTGAGCAACAGCAGGAACATCGCGCCCGCGGCGACCGCGGGTGTCATCTCCGGCAGGTAGAAGGCGGTCCGGAAGAAGCCGCCGGCCTTGCCGACCCGCTGCAGCATCATTGCCAGCGCCAGCGCGAAGATCGTGCCGAGCGGGACGAACATCGCGGCGTACACGAAGGTGTTGCTGAGCGACTTGAGCACCCGCGGGTCGTCGAACAGCTGGCGGTAGTTGTCCAGCCCGACCGCGTGCGGTGCCTGGATCATCTGGTAGTCGGTGAACGACAGCACCAGGCTGGCGATCATCGGTCCCGCGGTGAAGACCACGAACCCGATCACCCACGGCGAGATGAACAGCCAACCGGCCCGGTCCTCCCGCTTCGCGAGCGGGCTGCGCTTCGGTCGCCGGCGGGGCGCGGGCTGGGTCTGCCCGCTCCCCGCCGAACGCTCGACGGTTGTCGTCATGTCAGCCCTGGCTGACCTTGTCGTAGGCGGCCTTGGCGTCCGCCTGCGCCTGGTCGAGCGCGGCCTGCGGGGTGGCGGAGCCGGCCAGGGCCTTGGCGACCGCGCTCTGCCAGGCCGCGTCGATCTCCGCGCCGGCCGGTGACGGGTTCAGCGGCTTCGCGGTCTCCAGCACGTCGTAGCAGTTCTTGATCGCCGCGTCGAAACCGGCATCGCCGGTGGGCTTCAGGTACTGCGCCTTGATCTCGTCGTCGGCCACCTTGTTGCCGGTGAACAGGCCGGTGAAGAAGGTCTTGTCCTTCGCGACGGTCTGCATCCGCGCCTCGGCCGCCTTGTGCCAGGTCGCGATCGAGGTCATCGTCTTGGCCCACTGGCAGGCGGCGTTCGGGTTCTTCGCGCCCTTCGGCACGACCCAGGCGGAGCCGCCGAGCATGCTGATCGGCTTGCCCTGCCGATCCGTGAACGGCGTCGACTGCAGCTGCAACCCGTTCGGCCGGGAGTCCAGGAGAACGTTCAGGTACCAGTTCTCGATCGGGAAGGCGGCCAGCTGGTCCTTGGTGAACTGGTTCTTGGCGCCGAACAGGTCGAAGGTGTCGCGGAAGGTCTTGAAGTTCGCCCAACCACCCTGGTCGTTGATCAGCTTGATCGTGTATTGCAGGGCCTCGACGGCCTTCGGGTCGTTCAGGTTCGGCGCGCCGCCAGGCTTGACCAGCTCGGCGCCGTTGGCCATCGCCCAGAGCGGGAAGAACTCGGGCATCTTCGGGTCGAAGCCGATCCGCGCGGGCCGGCCGTTCTTCGCCTTGTAGAGCTTCTTCACGGTCTGCTCGAGCTTGTCCCAGTCGGCGGTCTGGATGTCGCTGACCGCGACGCCCGCGGACTTCAGTGCCGGGACGCTGATCAGGTTGGTCGAGACGCCGTAGAACTCCGGGATGCCGTAGGTCTTGTCCTTCAGCTTGACCTCGTTCATCGCCGCTTCGCGATATTGTGTGGTATCGATTCCATTGTTCTTGATGCAGTCGTCCAGCGGCTGGATCGCGCCCTTGGCCGCATACGTGCCGACCAGCTTGCGGTCCATGTACACCACGTCCGGTGGGTTGCCGCTGGACACCGCGGTGAGGAACTGCTGGGCGTCGAAGTCGCCCTTGTTGTTCTGCACGGTGACACCGGGGAAGGCGGTCTTGAACGCGGTGACGCGCGACTGGGCGACCTCGTCGTCACCGCCGAAACCCATCACCTTCAGGGTTCCGGTCGGGGTCGAGCCGGCCGAGCTCTGGTCGCTGCTTCCGCCGCCGGCGTCCTTCTTCCCGACCCCCGCGCAGGCGGTCAGGGCCAGCGCACCGGCCGCGAGCACCACGGGAAGGCGAAGGTGCTTCATTGATTCTCCTCACGTCGACAGGGGGACGAGCGGCGGAAAATGTGGCATCGATGCCACATTTCCGGATTGCACGAACCGTAAGTGCGCGGAGCACACCCCGTCAAGGCGTCGATGAACAGCCTGTGGACAACGTCAGCGAGGAGCCGGACCGGTCGACCCGCGGACGACGAGCCGCGCCGGCACCTTCACGATCCGGCGGCGCGGCGGGAGTTCGCCGCGGATCCGGGCGAGCAGCAGCCGGGCGCAACTGCGGCCCATCTCGACGGTGCTCTGGTCGACCGTGGTCAGGGCCGGCTGGACCAGCGACATCCACGGCACGTCGTCGTACGCGGCCAGGCTGAGCTGGCGCGGGATCTTGATCCTGCGGTCCTTCAGCTCGGCCAGGGCACCCTGCGCGAGCACGTTGTTCGCCGAGATGATCGCGGTGACGTGGTGGTCGTTCAGCAGCTTCCGGGTCGTCCGCCGGGCCGCGTCCGCGTCGAAGCTGGTGTAGGCGATCAGGTCCTCGTCCACCTCGAGGTCGTGCGCGGCGTGCGCAGCCCGGAAGCCGGCCAGCCGCCCGGCGCCCGTGGACCACTTGGTCTCGTCGATGAGCATCCCGATCCGGGTGTGGCCGAGCCCGATCAGATGCTCGGTCAGCTCCTCCGAACCGGTCTTGTTGTCGCTCAGCACGACATCGCTGTTCGACCGTCCCAGCTCCCGGTCCGCGCAGACCACGTGCACGCCGTTGTCCTGCAGCACCTGCGGGCACTTCGCGGTCACCGGTGTCACGATCACGCCGGGCACCCGCATCGCCAGCAACGTCTCGGCGGCCTGCAGCTCCTCGGCGGGGTCACCGTTGTCGTTGACGAGCACCATCTGGTACTCCGCCGCGCGCAGCTCCTCCTCGATGCCGGCCGCGAGGTCGGCGTAGAACGGGTTCCGCAGGTCCGAGATCAGCACGCCGATCGAGGTCGACGTCCGGCTGCGGAGGTTGCGCGCGTTGTGGTCGGTGACGTACCCGATCCGCTCCGCGGCCGCCCGGACCCGCGCCCGTACGGCAGGAGACGCGTACCCCCGGGTGTGCAGGGCCCGGGACACCGTCGACGGTGACACCCCGGCCTCCCGGGCGACGTCCTGCACCGTGGGACGCCGTACCGGTTGCTGTGCCGGCTGTGACACTGCACGCGCGGCCTGCCCCCGGGGACTCATGGTCCGAAGTCTAGATGCTCCGTGCCGCCCTGTACCGGCTCCAGGTGTCGTTGACAGCGTCGAAGTCCGCTGCGCGGAAGTCGTACAGGTCGGTGTCGGTACCGTCCACGTAGTACAGCGCAGGCACGCCCAGCGAGTCCTGAATCTCCAGGTAGGCGAGCCATTCCGCATGGCTGGGCATCATCCAGCCATCGGTGTCCACACCAAGCTCTGGTAGTACGGAACGAACCACACCGGCTCGGTAGCTCATGTGACGAGCCACATATCCCGGCTCGGCCGAGTGGTCGTGCAGTACGTCGTTCAGCCGGATCATGTCCGTCACGTCGCGGAACGCCGGGTTCGGGGTGTGCGTGACCACCAGGGCGTCCGGCTTGACCCGCTTCGCGGTGTCGTAGACCAGGCGGAGCTGCTCGTGCAGCAACGCCGTACCCCAGCGAGGCCCGGCATGCCGCAACGATGAACCGGACGGTGTCCGCGCGGTGAAGTCGATCTTGAACCCGTCGGCGTCCAGACCATCGGCCGACAGCATGTACGTGACCGCGTCGGTGATGAGCTCGATGCAGTCCGGGGCCTCTGGGTCGAGCCCGACAGGTGCACCGGACACATCTGTCACGCAGGCGCTGGCCGGGGCGCCCTCCTCGTCCCAGGCCTTCCACCACAGCAGTACCCGCTGCCCGGCCGCGTGCCGAGCCGCAATCCAGCCCTTCAGATCGGTCCACTTCGACGGGTCGGGCCGGCAGGTCGCGTACGACGCCTGCCATTTGTCGTCGATCACTACGGTCTCCGGGACGATCCCCTGCTTGGCCAGAGTCGCCAGGAAGGTGTCGTAGTTGGCCTGAGTCGCCAGCGGTTGCGGCGGCTGATCCGTCCGAACCCCCAACGCACACTGAGCACCCCAGCCGCAGAAGATCGTCCCGGACCACCACTCCGGTCGCTCAGCCGGACGTGGGGGCACGGCGCCTGCCTCGTCCAGCAACGCGCGGTGCCGCACCAGCACGTCCTCCGGCGAGCTACCACCCAGCTGGACGACGAGCAGCGGCGTCGTGAACGTACCGTCGACCGCGGTCTGGCCCTCGTAGTCCAGCTGCAGACTGAACCCCGCAGTCACCGGCCGGTAGTGGTAGCTGGTGAAGTTCTGTTCCGCGATCGGAGCGACCAGGCTGAAGCCGATCCACTCCGCGGCGTCGGCCGTCGCCGCGAAGCACCACGGAGCCGGAGTGAACAACCAGCGCTCGATCCCCGGCTCGCCACCCTCACCGCAGACACTGATCGTCGCCGGCTCGACCGCCTCCCGGACGACCCGGGTCGGATGGTCCGGATTGGGCGAGTACACCTTCTGCAGCCCCGAGCCGCTCGGCAGAAACCCACGAGGAGTACGGCGGCCGCCCAGCAGATGGACGTCGGTCAACCGGCCCTGACCGGTCACCGTCGTCTGCGTCTCGATCCGGTCCGGCAGGAACCGCGTGGTCGTCACCCTGCTCTCCCAGGCCGAACTGCGGGCGGTCGCTGTCCACACGCCGGCAGCCGGCGACTCGACCACCAGCGAGGCGCTCTCGTCGAGCCCGCCGATCGTGTCGAGGGACGCGAACAGCCGCAGCCGGAACAGCTCCTGTCCGTGCCGGCTGACGGTGGCGAACGCCTTCTGGAGGTCAACGTCCACGGAGTAGTCCACAGGGTTCCTCTCAGGAAAGGTGTACGTCGATGAGCGCCTCGGCCAGCTGACCGAGGTAGAGGCCGTCCCGCGTGATCCCGGCCGCGATGCGCGCCCGGCGTACCGGTTGATCCACCCGCGGGATCACCACGAACTCTCTGGCGTCGACGCGGCGGCACTCCCACCCCGCCGGCACCACGAGATCGGCCGGCACGCTGACCTGCACGGTGAACGGCTGCCCGTTCACCGCGTCGATCCGGTACGGCGAGATCCGCACGGGACCCGTGAAGACCGGGTCGGACGGTGGCAGCAGTGCCCGGTGCGCCCGGGCGACCTCGTCTCCCAGCCGGGTCAACTCGTCGAGGTACGGCGGAGTCACGGGCAGCGGGTCCCAGTGCCCGGAGATCATCAGCTCGGGCTGCAGCCGCTGGTAGAGCGCAGCGGACGCCGCGTAGTCGTCCGCGGCGAAGGCGTTCGCGTACTGGAAGTTCGGGATCTCGGCGACACCGTCAGGTGACCAGGTGCCGGTCTGCTGATCGCCGGTCGCCAGTACTCGTCGACCGTCCGCTTCGAACTCGATGGCGGAGGCGTAGAGCGTGTGACCGGGCAACGCATGCATGGACAGCTCGTACTCGCGCCAGCGGATCCCGGCGCCGTTCTCGATGTGTCGCGCGCACGGGATCGGCTCGTACCAGAGACAGGGCAGGTCGTAGTGCGTCGGGTTCTCCAGGACGTGTGCGACCGGAGCAGAGGCCCACACCTCGGTGCCGTGTACCTCGCGCAGCAGGTTGAAGGCGGCGACGTGGTCGTCGTGGTAGTGCGTCGGGATCGCGACCTCGACGCGCTCGATGCCGTAGTCCCGGTGCAGTGCGCGCAGACTCGGCAGCCACGGCCGGACGACGTGGCGCGGACCACCGGTCGGGATGTTGGTGGTCAGGTCGTAGCCGTAGTCGATCAGCAGTGCCGTACCGGAGTCGCTCAGCAGCGCGTAGCTCCGAGACTCGCTGGTGCGGTTCATCAGCAGGTGCGGGCTGAGCGCGACGTACGGATCCTCGAGCTTGTCGAGCAGCCCGTACGGTGTCCCGAGCCGTACGGTCATCAGGTCCTGCAGCGCCGCACAGGTCGACTTCACGGCGGTCGACGGATCGTCCATCCGGATGCCGTGGCTGGGCAACAAAGCCCGTGGCTGGTGGTCCAGCAGTTGTACGAGCGACGCCATCGTCATCGCTGCGCCCTCGAGACCGACGTACGACCACTGCAGCGCCGCGGCCGACCACACCTTCCCCGGACTGTGGATGAGGTCACCGGTGAACGCGTAGCCGTCGATGAGATAGCTCACGCTGCCCGGGGTGTGGCCAGGTGTCGGCAGTGTCTGCACCGACAGATGGCCGATCTCCGAGGTGCTGTAGTCCTTCATCACACCGGCGACCGGGACCGACGAGAGTAAAGAGAAGCGGTCCGTGTGCAGATCGTAGTTGTTGGTGAGATTCCGTCGCTGCCAGTGATGGTCGGCGTCCGCGATCAGCTCGGCCTCGTTCTCCGGCACCCAGATCCGTGTCCCGCTGGCTGCCAGCAACGGCAGTCCCTCGACCTGGTCACGGTGGTGATGGGTGACGAGTACGTCGGTCACCACGTCCACGCCGTACGACGCCAACTGCTCGAGCCAGCGCCCGCTGCCGGCGTCGATCGCCACGGCGGACCGGGTCGCCGGGTCGGCCAGGAGGTACACCAGGCAGGTGTCCTCGATGGTGTGCACAATCACGGAGGCACCCTACGTGCACACCTGGAATCGATTCCACTCCGGCCGGAGCCGGTCACCGATCGGCGAGCGCCTCCGTGACCGTGCCGTAGATCCGGAACTGCCCGCCGAGACCGGTGACGGTGAGCGGGCGGTCGACCGGGCGGCCGACGCCGACCAGGGCCAGCGTGATGTTGTGCCGGCCCGCCAGGTTGCGGGCCTCGACCAGGTTGCCGAGGCCGGCCGAGCTGCAGAACGTGACGGCGGACACGTCGATCAGCACCAGCCGGGCCGGCGGTGCGACCGCGGCCCGGATCGCCTCGGCGGCGAACTCGGTGCTGGCGATGTCGATCTCACCGGACATCCGGATCAGCAGTACGCCGGGCTCGAGTTCGTCGGTGACCGCGTCGAACGTGGTCTTGATCATGCCGTCCCGCGGCTCGGGAATGCTGGTCACGCGGGTTTCTCCCCCGGGTAGCGCCACGAACGCGGGTCCTGGCGGAACGGAACTGCCCTGCCCCCACACCGTATGCCTGATCGCGCAGGCGTCACAACGGTTCCGTTAACGATGACCCCGGAGCGTGACCTCGCCCGGATGTAAGCGCTGTCAGCGATGTCGGAGTCAAGCAAACCGATGATAGACAAGGCGCTTGTGGACACGAAGCAACTGCTCGCCGAGGTTGACGCGGCGGCCGACCCGACGACGGCGGTGATCCTCTCGCGCTACTTCAAGCTCGGGCCGGGTGAGTACGGTCACGGCGACCGGATGATCGGCGTGAAGCTGTCCACGATCCGCGGCATCCTCAAGCCGTACCTGCGCGCCGGGCTCCCGCTCGACGAGCTCGAGCAGGCGCTGACCAGCCCGATCCACGAGCACCGCCTGACCGTCCTGTGCCTGCTGGCCGACCGCGCGACACAAGCCCTCAAGCCTCGTACGGCGAACCCGGCCGAGCTGCACGCGTTGTACGAGATCTACCTGCGCGGTACGCCGTACATCAACAACTGGGACCTCGTCGACTGCAGCGCACCGCAGATCGTCGGCGGGTACCTTCTCGACAAGCCGCGCGACCCGCTCTACGAGCTCGTCCGCTCGACGTCGCTGTGGGAACGGCGGATCGCCCTGGTCGCCACGCAGTACCTGATCAACCGCGACCAGACTGCCGACACGTACAAGCTGTCCGCCGAGGTGCTCGGGGACCGGGAGGACCTGATCCACAAGGCGTCCGGGTGGATGCTCCGCGAGGCCGGCAAGCGCGTCGACGAGGCCGAGCTGCGCGCGTTCCTCGACGAGTACGCCACCCGGATGCCGCGCACGATGCTGCGGTACGCGATCGAACGACTGGACCCGGACAGCCGCAAGCACTACCTGGCCTTGCGGCGATAAGTCGACAAATCAGTTCGATGTCCGGCTGTACGGCGGAGCCTCGAGCGCGCAGTGCACGTGATGGTCGACACGATGGACCCGCCGCGGCGTGCCGCGCTCGCCGAGGGTGAACCAGGCGATCGCGCCACCGGCCGCGGCCAGCACCGCGGAGATGATCAGCGCGTTGCCGAATCCGTTGTGGAAGGCAACGGGATTGCGGTACGAGTCCCCGGTGATGCCGGCCGCCATCGGGATCGCCGCGACCGCCATCAGCTGGGCCGACCGCGCGACCGCGTTGTTCACGCCGGACGCGATCCCGGCGTGATGGTCCTCGACCGAGGACAGCACGGTCGCGGTCAGCGGCGCGACGGTTGCGACGAGTCCGAGCCCGAGGAGTACGACGCCGGGCAGTACGGCGGTGACGTAGCTCGAATCGGCGTCGATCCGCAGCATCAACAGGAAGCCTCCGGCCATCAGCACCGGGCCGACCGTCATCGGGATCCGCGCGCCGATCCGGTCCGCCAGGCCGCCGGCGTACCCGGACAGGAAGAACATCAGGAACGTCATCGGCAGCAACGACGCGCCTGCCCAGAGCGCCGAGTAATGCAGTGCGGTCTGCAGATAGACCACGACCAGGAAGGTCGCCGTACCGAGTGCGCCGTACACGACGACCGTGACCAGGTTCGCGCCGGTGAAGCGGCGGTTGGCGAAGATGTTCAGCGGCAGCATCGGATGCGTGCCGCGCCGTTCGGCCACGACGAAGGCGGCGAACGCGACAACCCCGATCGCCAGACTGGTGACGACCATCGGGTCGCCGAAGCCGTGGTCGCCCGCGCTGATCAGGCCGTACGTGAGCCCCGCCAGGCCGACCGTGGCCAGGATCGCGCCGTTGAAGTCGAGCTTGCCGGCGGCCTCCTCGTCGCGAGTCTCGGGGACGTGTCGCAGCGTGACCAGGACGGTGACGAGTGCGATCGGTGCGTTGATCAGGAAGATCAGCTGCCAGTACCCGCTGTCGACCAGCGTGCCGCCGACGAACGGGCCGACCGCGGCGGCCACCGAGGTCAGCCCGGACCAGGTGCCGACCGCTTTGCCGCGATCGGAGTGCTGGAACGTGGTCTGCAGGATCGCCAGGCTGCCCGGCGTCAGCAGCGCACCGCCGATGCCCTGCAGGACGCGGCCCGCGATCATCACCTCCAGGTTCGGCGCGAACGCGCAGACGACCGACGCGGCCGCGAACCAGATCACCCCGACCACGAACGTCCGCCGCCGTCCGAGCCGGTCGCCGAGCGAACCGCTGAGCAGGACCAGCGAGGCGAGCATCAGCATGTACCCGTTCACGATCCACTGAAGGCCGGCCATGCCCGCGTCGAGGTCCCGGCCCATCGCCGGCAGCGCGACGTTGACGACCGTGCCGTCGAGGAACGCCATGCCCGACCCGAGCGCCGTCGCGGCCAGCACCCACCGGCCGCGGGGCGTACCCAGGGCAATCCGCTCATCACTCATGTAGGTCAGCGTGGCAGATCGAGTTGCAGTACCACGAGGGCCTTGGCGGCCGGGATGTCCGGCCTGACCATCAGGTGGGGTGGATCGCCCACCGCGCAGCGCGGTTCGCTCAGCAGCGGGCAGACCGCGTTGAGCAGGCCGCTGGTCACGGTGATGGTTGTCGGCAGCGAGCCGTCGGTGTTCGCGGTCAGCGGCCGGATCGCCGCGCCGGCGCGGTTCGTCGCCGACGGCGAGGCGAACACCGTGGAGCCGGACAGCCGGTACGTCAGTTGGAGTTCGGCGGCCGCCACGGTCAAGGGGATCAGGTCGGCCCCGGGCACGCTGGTGGTCTCGAGCGGTACGGACTGGTCGTCGGCGACCACCTTGAGGTTGGTCACCTGCGGCTTGGTCGGCGCCATCATCCCGGGCAGTTGGTCACCGGAGGCGGGCAGCTGCAACTGCAACATGTCGGTCGGGCGCGGCAGCAGCACCCGCTCGGTGATGTCGAACGACCCGTCGCTGTGCGGTACGACGGTCAACTCGACGCCCGGCTTCGTCTGCGGGCTCGTAGTGGTCCCGGACGCAGGCCCGGTCGGGCGCACGGTGCCCAGACCGGGACTCGGTGCGGTCGGTCCGGGCGTGTTCGCTGAACAGGCCACGGTCGCGCTGTACCCCAGCACCAGCGCGACCGTGGCCAGGTACCAGGCCCGCTCGTGCACCCCCGATGTCACCCCCACGTAGACGGACCGGGGCCACCTTTTGCAAGATCGATTCGTCCTCTGGCGGCCGGGTCGAGCAGGTGTTTAGGATACGCCTGAATTCGTGGGTACGGACAATTATGGCGGTATTTTCCGGTGCACGAAGAGGGGGAGACAAATGCGGAGACGGAGTGTGTCCGAGCAATTCCGCGCGGTATGCGGGAATTTATCGAGAATTCCCGGTCCGGTAATTCGAAGAGTGCTGCCGCTGCTACTCGCGGCGATGGTCGCGGCGGCACCCGTGATGTTCAGCGCGCCCGCGGAGGCGGCCGCCGGCGCCAATCTGTACTTCGTCCAGGGCCTGCCCGGGAAGACGTTGGACATCAGCGTGGACGGGCGTCAGGTCGCTGCCGGTGTGGCGGGTGGCAAGCTGGTCGGGCCGTTCGCGGTGGCGGCCGGGAAACGGATGATCACCGCGAAGCAGGGCAGCCAGACGGTGATCCAGCGGGAAGTGACGGCCGCGGCCGGGGCGAGCCTGGACGTGGTCATTCATCAGCCGGTGTCGCCGAGTGGCGCGCCGCTGTTGACGACGTACCCGAACAAACTCACCGCGGTACCGAAGGACAAGGCCGGTTTGCGGGTCGCGCATGACGCGGCGGTAGGTCCGGCCGACATCCGGGTGAACGGAAAGGTCCTTTTCCAGAACGTCGCGAACGGGGAATCACTCGACGTGGTGGTTCCGGCCGCGACCTACAAGGTGGAGATCGTGCCGACCGGCGCGACCTCGCCGGTGGTGCTCGGGCCGCTCGACCTGCCGGTGAAGGCCGGTTACCTGACCCGGGTGTTCGCGATCGGTGCGCCGAGCCAGAAGACGATGACGGTCGCGCTCGGCACGATCAAGGTGCCGGCGTCCGGGTCGGACAAGCCCGGTGTGGTGAACACCGGAACCGGTGGACAGGCGGCAGGGCTCAACCAGGTGCAGAGCCCCGCTGATCAGTCCGGACTGTGGATCCTGGCATTCCTCGCGCTGCTCGGGATCGTGGTCGTGACGGGGCGGAAGGTGGTACGTCGCTGAAGCAAGGGCTCCTGGGTACGGCGCTGTGCTGTCTCGCCCTGGCCGGGTGCTCGGCCGGGGTGGGCAGCGCCGCGCCCGCACCCACGACCACGTTCGGCTTCGCGACCACCGGTACGCCGTCCGTCCCGCAGCCGAGTACGCCGCGCACCGCGCCGCCGGGCGGGATCGGTACACCCGCGCCCAGCCAGCGGATCCGGTTCGTACCGGAGCAGGTCGTGCTGCCCGGTGGCGCGAACGCATCGGTGCTCACGGCAACTACCGTGAACGGTCAGCTGCAGGTGCCGGCGAAGGCGCAGAACGTCGGCTGGTGGGACGGCGGCGCCGAGGCCGGAGATCCGTACGGCTCGGTCGTGCTGGCCGGTCACATCGACACGAAGACCCAGGGCCTCGGGTTCTTCGCCCGGTTGCTCGACGTACGAGTCGGTGAGGTCGTCGTACTACGCGGCTCCGGCCACGTGGCGTCGTACCGGGTCACCTCGATCGCCTCCGTGCGCAAGGACGCCCTCGCCACGAAGAGCGGCGCCTTCGACCAGACGACCGCCCACCGCCTCGTCCTGATCACCTGCACCGGCGCCTACAACCGCTCCCAAGGCGGCTACCAGGACAACCTGGTGGTGACCGCCGCACCGATCGGCCTGGCGCAGTGAGGGCATGCCCTAAGCTCGGCCGTCATGGCCAGGTATTTCGATATCCATCCGGAGAACCCTCAGCGGCGGTCGATCGGGCAGGTGGTGGAGCTGCTGCGGGCGGACGGGTTGATCGCGTACCCGACCGACTCCTGCTACGCGCTCGGCTGCCAGCTGGGGAACCGGGACGGGATCGACCGGATCCGGACGATCCGGCAGCTGGACGACCGGCACCACTTCACGCTGGTGTGCGAGAACTTCGCGCAACTCGGGCAGTTCGTGCACATCAGCAACGCGGTGTTCCGGTCGATCAAGGCGGCCACGCCGGGCAGCTACACGTTCATCCTGCCGGCCACCAAGGAGGTGCCGCGGCGACTGCTGCACCCGAAGAAGAAGACGGTCGGCGTGCGCATCCCGGACCACGTCGTCACCCAGGCGCTGGTCGCCGAGCTCGGTGAGCCGCTGGTCTCCAGCACGCTGCTGCTCCCCGGCCACGAGGAGCCGATGACGCAGGGCTGGGAGATCAAGGAAGAGCTCGACAACCAGATCGACGCCGTCATCGAGGGCGACGTCGGCATCGAACCCACGACCGTGATCGACTTCTCCGACGATGCCCCCGAGGTGGTCCGCGTCGGCGCGGGCGACCCGGCTCCGTTCGAATGAGAGCATCGACCGGTGACGTACACACTCGACCTGAACCCCGATGAGCTGCTGACCACCACCCGGACCGTTCGGAAGCGACTGGATCTCGAGCGGGCGGTACCGCTGGAGGTGGTCAAGGAATGCATCGAGATCGCGCTGCAGGCGCCGTCGGGGAGCAATCGGCAGACGTGGCACTGGGTGGTGATCACGGACGCCGAGAAGCGTGCCGCGGTCGGGGAGTACTACCGGCGGGCTGTGGAGAAGTACCTCGAGGGCCCCGGCGCGGCCGGGAAGCTGTACGCCGACGACCCGGTCCGCGGGCCGATCCAGCGCCGCATCGGAGACGGCGTCGCGTACCTGGGTGAGCGGATGGGCCAGGTGCCCGTGCTGGTCATCCCGTGCCTGCAGGCGGCCAAGCTGTCCGCCGGGAACCAGTCCGGGTTGTGGGGCTCGATCTTGCCGTCCGCGTGGAGCTACATGCTCGCGGCCCGCGCCCGCGGCCTCGGTACCGCGTGGACGACGCTGCACCTCACGTACGAACAGGAAGTCCAGGAGCTGCTCGGGCTGCCCGAGGACATCCGCCAGACGGTGCTGATCCCCACCGCGTACTCGATCGGGACCGATTTCAAGCCGGCACCGCGCCAGCCGCTGGACGACGTACTGCACATCGACGGCTGGTGATCAGGAGGCGGCCATCTCCTCGATGGTGAGGCCGCTCAGCACGGACCGCGGCTCGGTGACGGTCAGGTCGAGTCCGGGATCGGCGTCCGCGTCCTTCACCTTGACCAGCAGCCAGTCGCCGTTGGTCCGGGTGAACGCCCAGGCGCCGTTCAACTTGACGCCGTGCAGTTGCACCTTCAAGTGTCCGCGTTCGATCGCCTCCGCCGGGTCGATGAGCCGGCGCCGGTCGTCGCGGGTGAGGTTCGTGTAGACGCCGGCGTCCCAGACGATCACCGCACCGCTGCCGTACTGCGCGTCCCGGTGCACGCCCTCGTACGACGCGTACTCGAGATCGTGGTCGGTGGTGAACACAGCCAGCCGCTTCACGATCGGATCCAGCGAGGGCCCCCGCGGCACCGCCCACGACTTGAGCACCCCATCCACCTCCAACCGCACGTCGTAATGCAACCGCCTGGCATCGTGCAGTTGCACCACGAAGATGGGACTGGTCACGTGGCCTCCCGTCCTGGACTGAGGAGCGCAGGGAGCGTAGCGACTGGAGCGACGAGGGAAGGACGGGAGTCACAGCCACGTGACCCGCCGCGACGGAGTCGCGGCATCAGTGCAGACATGAGGCTCCGTACGATTTCGAGTTACGGCTAACGGTCGGTCATCTTGCGGTTGTAGGCTTGCGTCTGGTTGGGAAGCCAGCCCCTCAAACCTCCTCTTCCATCATCCGCCCCTGTCCCGAAGCAGGTGCCATGCCCGTAGCCCCTTCCCCGGCGCGGCCGATCGCCGTGCAGATCCTGATCGGCGGCCGCTGGATCGCCGGCCAGGAGCTGGGCCGCCGGACCGGGACGGCCGGGACCGACGAAGTTCTCGTCAGTCACCACGGCCATCTCGTCTGGGTCGACCACAGCTCGGTCCGCTCCTCCTGACCGCTGAAAACCCTTTCCCTAAAGGGTTTCAGCAAAAGCTTTCGCAACCAGGTTACCGATCACGACGCCCGGTCAGTTACACGTAGTCGAGCGCGAACCTGACGGTGCGCCGCAGCTCCGCGTCGGTGCCGACCGGGCAGAAGAGGAACTCCGTCGTACCCGCGTCCTTGTACTGCTGGAGCTGCCTGGCCACCGCCTCCTCGTCGCCGACCACCGCGGTGTCCTCCGGCCCCGCGTTGCCGCCACGATCAAGGATGGCGCGGTACGCCGGCATCGAACCGGCGGCGCCGTAGTGGTCCCGGATCCAGCCGCGGGTGGCGTCCGGGTCGTCGGTGACCGCGACGCAGGTGCCCGCGACGACCTGCGGCTCCGGGCGGCCCGCGGCGGCTGCGGCCCGGTCGAGCGTGGGGCGGATGAAGCCCTCGATCACCTGCGGGGTTGCCCAGCTGGTCGTCGTACCGGCGGTCAGCTCGCCGGCGGTCCTGAGCATCCGCGGGCCGAGGGCCGCCAGGATGAGTTCGGGTGCCTCCGTTCCGGGGATGGTGACCTGGCCGCGGGCGGTCACCCGCTCACCCGCGTACTCGGCCGGCTCACCCGTGAGCAGCGGGCCGAGCGCTTCGACGTACTCGCGGACGTACGCAGCGGGGCGGTCCATCGACAGGCCGAGCATGCCCTCGACCAGGTGCGGGTGGCCCGAGCCGAGCCCGACCGTCAGCCGGTTGCCGATCAGCGCCTGCACACTGAGCGCCTGCGCAGCGAGCGCGAGTGGATGCCGCGGGTACACCGGCGCGACGCCGACCGCGTACCCGATCGTCGTGGTGTACGGCGCGACGCCCGCGATCAGCGTCAGCGCGTCCCAGCCGAGCCGCTGGCTGAACCAGATCCGGTCGATGCCGGCGTCCTCGGCGGCCTTCGCGGCGGCGCCGAGCTCGTCGATGGTCTTGCCTTCTTCGTCGATCCACAGTCCGATCCTCATGTCGACCAGTGAACGGTTGATCGGACCGCCGACCCAGACGCAGTTACGCTGTGCAGCGATAAGGAATCGTGATCGCCGGGGGTGCCCGATGGAGCTGCGGCAACTGCGGTACTTCGTCACGGTCGCCGAGGAACTGCACTTCGGCCGGGCTGCCGAACGACTGAACATCGTCCAGCCCGCGGTCAGCCAGCAGGTCGCCCGGCTGGAACGCGAACTCGGCCTGCAACTCCTCGACCGCTCCTCTCGCCACGTCCGCCTCACCGGCGACGGCGAACGCATGCTGCACGAAGCGCGCGCGGTCCTGGCCGCCGCCGACCGGGCGACAGAAGTAGCCGCCGCCCTGGCCGCCGGCACATCCGGCGTCCTGCGCATCGGCACCGCTCCCGGCCTCCGCGACCGCCTGGAACGAGGCCTGACCGGCCTTCGAAAGCAAACGCCGGACCTTGCCGTCCAACTCAGTTCTGGGACCACGGCTGAGCATCTGGCCGCGCTGCGTTCGGGGGAGTTGGACGTCGCGTTCGTCCGCGGCGAGGTGGTGGCCGCCGACGTACAGGTGACCGAGCTGTGGCGCGACCCGCTCTCGGTGCTGGTACCAACCGCGTACCGCGCGGACGACGGGGTGAAGCTGATCGACCTCGCCGCCCTGCCGCTGCGGTTGCCCGACGACGCGTGGCTGCGCGACCACCTGGTGGCCGCATGCCGGGACGCCGGGTTCGAGCCGGTCCTCGGGCGGCCGATCGACGACTTCGAGGCGGCGGTCGTGGAGATGTCGACCGGCTCGCCGGCCTGGACGGTCGTGTACGGGACTGCCTGTGAAGCCGCTGAAGGTGCCTTGTGGATGGGACTGCTCAATCCACCCAGAACTGCCCCGGGGAATCTGCTGACCTTGGCGGGCCGGTCCCCGGAGTGCCTGCGGGAGCTGATCGAGGCGTTCAGGTGAGAAGGTCTCCGGCGGGCCCTGACAGCTCCGCCGGAGACCGGGGGGTGTTGATTACTCAACAAGCACCGGATCGTACGGCGGAAATCGCCTTCCGAGGAGCCCTCGTCTCATAATTCATCCGACAAGCATTTGATGCCTCCCGGTGACGAGTTGCTGACGGCGCGGGATTAAAGTTGGGAGTTGCAACCAAATATCGGGCTGGGTGAGGATCCCAAGTCAGCCGTTTCCGCCCCGGGACAGTGCGTACCGCGCTGCCCCGGTCGACGCGTCCCGCCGTACGAAACGGAAGCTGATGTCTGCCACCCAGACCACGCACTACCGCTCCAGGTTCGCCGATCCGGAGGAGCCTGCACCGGCCGCGCCACCGGCTGCCGCGGCCGGCAATCCCGAGCTCTCGCACCGGGAGATCCTGGAGATCCTCGCCGGGCTGCTCGCGGCGCTGTTCACCGCGGTGCTCAGCTCGACGATCGTCAGCAATGCGCTGCCGACGATCATCGCGGACCTGGAAGGAACCCAGACGCAGTACACCTGGGTCGTCACCGCCAGCCTGCTCGCGATGACCGTCTCCACGCCGGTGTGGGGCAAGCTGTCCGACCTGATCAGCAAGAAGCTGCTGGTCCAGCTCGCGATCGTCACGTTCGTGATCGGCTCGATGCTGGCCGGCGCCTCGCAGAACGTACCGTTCCTGATCGGCGCCCGGGTCCTGCAGGGCCTCGCGATGGGCGGGCTGATGGCGCTCGCGCAGGCGATCGTCGGTGCGGCGATCCCGCCCCGCTCACGCGGCCGGTACTCCGGCTACATGGGCGCGGTGATGGCGCTGGCCACGGTGAGTGGTCCGCTCGTCGGCGGTGTCATCGTCGACACCTCGTGGCTGGGGTGGCGCTGGTGTTTCTACGTCTGCGTACCGCTCGCCGTGGTGTCGCTGATCGTGCTGCAGAAGTTCCTGCACCTGCCGGTCGTGAAGCGGCGCGTCCGGATGGACTACCTCGGAGCGATCCTGATCGCGGGCGCGGCCAGCCTGCCGCTGATCTGGGTGTCGTTCGCGGGCGAGCACTTCCCGTGGTGGTCGTGGCAGACCGGTGCGTACCTCGGCGGTACGGCGGTGCTCGCGATCCTGGCCGTCGTCGTCGAGACGCGCGCGGCCGAGCCACTGGTACCGGTACGGGTCGTGCGCGAGCGGACGACAGCGCTGGCGATCCTCGCGAGCCTCTCGGTGGGACTCGCGATGTTCGGCAGCGCGGTGTTCCTCGGCCAGTACTTCCAGGTCGCCCGCGGGTACAGCGCGACCGAAGCGGGGTTGCTGACGATCCCGATGATGTTCGGGTCGTTCCTCGGGTCGGTGGGGTCGGGTCAGCTGATCACCCGGTTCGGGAAGTGGAAGCGGTACCTGGTCATCGGCGGGCTGTTCCTGACCGCGGGCCTCGGCGTACTCGGCACGATCGACCACGAGTCGCCGTACTGGTACGTCGGGCTGGGGATGCTCGGGATGGGCATCGGCATGGGCATGACGATGCAGAACCTGGTACTCGCGGTGCAGAACACCGTCGACGTCAGCGAGGTCGGGGCGGCCTCGGCGACGGTCACGTTCTTCCGCAGCCTGGGTGGTGCGGTCGGGGTGTCGGTGCTCGGCGCGGTCCTGGCGACACGGGTGACCGACCTGATCACCGAGCACCTTCGCGCCCTCGGCCCGGCCGCTGTCGCCGCTGCCCAGGGCGGGTCGGGCAGCGTCCTCGACGTGAACGCGCTGCCGGCTCCGGTGCAGGAGATCGTGCGGCACGCGTACGGCGACGCCACCGGACGGATCTTCATCATCGCCGCCGGCGCCGCCGTGGTCAGCCTGCTCGCTATGTTGTTCATCCGTGAGGTCCCGCTGCGCCGTACGGTCGCGATAGGGGCATCGGAGGAAGCCTCGTCGGAGGGGCCGGTGCGCGAAACCGTTCCGGACGACCCTGCTGAGCGGGCGGCCGTGATCGCGCTGGACGTGATCACGTCGGCCGAACGTACGGCCCGGGAACGTGAGCGCGAGGCCAGCGAGCGGGTACAGGCCGCGGCGAACACGATCCGGCAGATGCGGACCGACGTCGCGGACCTGTTCACCCGGGTCGACCAGCAGATCGCGGAGCTCGAGAGCAGCCTGCCTGTTGCGGAGATCCCGCAGCCGGTCGCCACGATCCTGGACGCGCAGCGCCCGGCGGGTGAGCTGGTCGACGAGCTGCGCAGGTACGAACTGAGCGTCCTCAGTGCCAGCCAACGCACAGCCGACCACCTCCGCGAAACGGCACGCAACGACGCCGAGGCCGTCCGCTCGACTGCCCAGGCCGACGCCGAGAACTTCCGTACGGCAGCCCGCACCGAGGCCGAGAACCTGCTGGCCGAGGCTCGCGCCGAGGAACAGGAGATCCGCAGCCGCATCGCCGAGCTCGAAGCCGTCGAACGCCGCCTGCTCGGCACCATCCGCGACAACCTCTCCGACACTCCCGCTCCGCCTGCCGCTCCGGCGCCATCGGCCCACCCGGACGGGCGGCCCGCGCACGCACCCAGCACCCACCAGACCCATGCCCCCACCCACACCACCGGCAACGGTTACCCGGAAGAACACCAGCACCGCCAGCCCTTCGGCTGATCAGCCTGTTCTCGCCACCCACCCAGCGGCTGTCGGGGGTGGGTGGCAGGATTTGGGTACTGCCGGGTGTGAGGAGTGGTGTGGGTTCGTGGGACGTGGAACAGGTGCTTGGTCTGGCGTCTGATCCTGCGTCCGCGAAGGCCGGTCAGGGGCTGGCCCGCCCGGAGAAGTGGTCGTCCACCGGCGCGACCGACCGCGCCCTGTGGGGCCTGTGTCAGGGCAGCGGCAAACAGCCGTACCAAACAGCGGTCGAACTGGCCGGACCGGCGTACAAGTGTTCTTGTCCTTCGCGGAAGTTCCCGTGCAAGCATGCGCTCGGGTTGATGGTGTTGTGGGCGCGGGACGGGGTGCCGGCGGGGGAAGAGCCGGAGTGGGTGTCGGGGTGGATCGATCAGCGGGCGGCGCGGACGGAGCGGAAGCCGGGCGAGGTGGTGGATCCGGTGGCGGCGCAGGAGCGGGCGGCGCGGCGAGCGGATCGGGTTTCGGCGGGGCTGGCGGAGTTGGCGGGGTGGTTGGACGACCAGGTGCGCCAAGGGCTCGGCGCGTTCGACCAGCGCGCGTACGGCGAACTGAACCGGCTCGCCGCGCGCATGGTCGACGCACAGGCCCCCGGCGTGGCAGGCGCCGTACGCCGAGCGGCAAACGTCGTCGGACGCGGCCACGGCTGGCCGGGTGAACTACTCGAGGAGCTCTCGCTCATCCACCTGATCGTCTCGGCGCACGCGCACCTGCCCGACCTGCCACCGTCTCTCGCCGACACCGTGCAGACCCGCATCGGCTGGCCGACCGAAACCGCCCGGGTACTCGCGAACGGCGAGAAACTCCACGACGACTGGCTGATGCTCGGCCGCGTCGTCGAACCCGACGACCGGCTCACCGTCCGCCGCGTATGGTTGCGCGGAGCAACTACCGGGCGGATCGGGCTGATCCTCACCTTCGCCGCCGCCGGTCGCCCGCTCGACCCGCTCCCGGCCCGCCCCGGCGAGTACGTCCCCGGCGACCTCTCGTTCTACCCCGGCGCGCTCCCGATGCGCGCGCTCCTCACCCAGACCGATCCGCGGACCCCGGCCCCGCGCCCTACCGGTCGCACCGTCCGCCAGGCGTTGGCGTCGTACGTCGAAGCCCTCGCCGCCGATCCGTGGAACGAACGCTGGCCGCTCGTCCTGCAAGACGTCCGCCCCGCGCGCCACGGCGAGGGCTGGGCGCTGGTGGACGAAGCCGGCGACGGACTGGAGATCCAGGCCGGCTGGGATCCGCTGAAACTGCTCGCGGTGTCCGCCGGCGACCCGATCACCGTCGCCGCCGAGTGGAACCGCGCCGGCCTGCGGCCGATGACCTGCTGGCATCTCGACCGGCCGGTGACGCTGTGAAGGGCTGGGACGGGCTGGTCAGCTCGATGCTGCTGGGCACGGACCGGCGCCCGGCGGACTTCGACGAGCTGCCGGAGCCGGTACGCGAACGCTTGGGCGACGGTGGTCTGCTCGATGCAGCCGCGCTCGCGACCCTGTACAAGCGGGCGGGGCGGAAACCGCTGCGCGACCTCAAGCCCTTGGAGGCGGCGGGTGGCGAGGACCGGCCGTTGCCGCGGTCCGGGGCGGTGCGGCGGTTGGCGGCGATGCTCGGCGGGTTCCAGACCGCGGCGCTGGGCGAATGGTTGCGGACGGCCGACGCGAACGGGTGGGGCGTACCGCCGGAGCAGTTGCCGGCGCTGGCGGACTTTGCGCGCAACAGGCCCGAGTACCGTCCGCTGGTGATCGCGGCGGCCGGCCGGCGGGCGCGCTGGTTGGCGGAACTGAACCCGGAGTGGCGGTTCCTGTACGCGGCGGATGTCGAGAGCAACGATCCGGAGTTGTGGACGCACGGCAACGCGGTCCAGCGGCGTACCTGGTTGCGCGCGTTGCGTTGGCGGGATCCGGCGGCTGCGCGCGAGGCGCTCGCCGAGGTGTGGCCGAGCGAGTCGGCGCTGACGCGGACCGAGTTCCTCGGGTTGTTCGCCGAGGAGCTATCGGCGGCGGACGAGGAGTTCCTGGAGGCGGCGCTCGACGATCGGTCGCGGGAGGTACGCCGGGTCGCGGCGCGGCTGCTCGCGCGGTTGCCGGGGTCGCAGTACGGCGTACGGATGGCGGCTCGTTTGCATGCGCATCTCACGGCGACGCAGGGTGTGCTGGCGGTGGAGCTGCCGCGGACGCTGACGCAGTCGATGGAGCGCGACGGCATCGACTCCCAGAACCCGGAAGGCATTGGCAAACGGGCCTGGTGGTTCCACCAGATCGTTGCCAACACACCCCTTTCGGAGATGGATCTCACCTGGCTGCAACTGCCGGTCGAGGGTTGCGCCCCTGAGTTACTGCAGTCAGCCTGGACCGAAGCCACAATCCGCGAAGGCGCGGCGCAGTGGGCGCGGGAGCTGTTGGTGGCGAATGCCGACACGGGGAGTAGGAATCCGGCTGAGCTCCTGCGGCTGCTGCCGCGGGAGGAGTGGGCGCAGGCCGTCGAGGCGTTGCGGAGCACCGTGGATGTGACGGAGTTGGTGGGCGGATTGACGGTGCCGTGGCCGCCGGCGCTCGGCGCGATGATTCTTGACCAGCTGGCAAAGGTCGGCACCAACCGGGCCTGGGCGCGGCTTGCGAGTATTGCCGCGCGGGCCGTACCACCCGACGTACTCGACCATCCGATCACCCGCGAACCCACCGGCGACGAGGACACCTGGCGCCGCCGCCTCGTGGAAACCCTGGCCTTCCGCCGTGAAATGTACGAGGAGCTGACATGACCGAGGTACTGCGCCCGCATGCGGAAGTCGAGTATGCCGACGAGTTGCGGGCTCTGCGTGCGAACGATGACAAACCACGCCCGCCCGCGTGGGAGCTGTCGCCGAGTGCGGTCGTCACGTATCTGCTCGGCGGGAAGGCGGGCGACACCGAGGTCTCCCCGAAGTACGTCGGTCCGCGCCGGCTGATCGAGGTCGCCGTCGCCACCCTCGCGACCGACCGCGCGCTGCTGCTCCTCGGCGTACCGGGCACCGCGAAGACCTGGGTCAGCGAGCACCTGGCCGCGGCGATCAGCGGCGACTCCACCCTGCTCGTGCAAGGCACCGCGGGCACCGCCGAGGAAGCGATCCGCTACGGCTGGAACTACGCCCAGTTGATTGCCCAAGGCCCCAGTGAGGCGGCGTTGGTACCGAGCCCGGTGCAGCGCGCGATGACCGAGGCGAAGATCGCCCGGATCGAGGAACTGACCCGGATGCCGTCCGACGTGCAGGACGCGCTGATCACGATCCTGTCCGAGAAGACGCTGCCGATCGCCGAGCTGGCCACCGAAGTCCAAGCCCGCAAGGGTTTCAATGTCATTGCCACCGCCAACGATCGGGACAAAGGCATCAACGAACTGTCCAGCGCACTGCGCCGCCGGTTCAACACGGTCGTCCTGCCGCTGCCCGATTCCGCCGAGGACGAGGTGGAGATCGTCTCCCGCCGGGTCGCGCAGCTCGGTTCCGCGCTCGAGCTGCCGCAGCCCGACGACGCGCTCGACGAGATCCGCCGGGTGGTGACGATCTTCCGCGAGCTCCGCTCCGGCCGCACCGAGGACGGCCGGACGGCGGTCAAGTCCCCGTCCGGCACGCTCTCCACCGCCGAGGCGATCAGCGTCGTCACCGGCGGCATCGCGCTCGCAGCGCACTTCGGCGACGGCGTACTGCGCCCCACTGACGTCGCCGGCGGCATCCTCGGCGCGGTGGTCAAGGACCCGTCGGCCGATCGTGTGGTCTGGTCGGAGTACCTCGAAACCGTCGTCCGGGAACGCGACGACTGGGCACCGTTCTACCGGGCCTGCCGAGAGATCTCCGGATGACCGTTCACCTCCTCGGGATCCGCCACCACGGGCCGGGCTCGGCGCGCGCCGTCGCCACCGCGCTGGCCGAGCTCGCGCCGGACATCGTGCTGATCGAGGGGCCGCCGGAGGCGGACAAGCTGGTCGAGTTGGCCGCGTCGGAGGAGATGGAACCGCCGGTCGCGCTGCTCGCGTACGCCGTCGACGATTCGACCCGGGCGGCGTTCTGGCCGTTCGCCGTCTTCAGCCCGGAGTGGCAGGCGATCAAGTACGGGCTGGCCGCGGGGGTGCCGGTGCGGTTCTGCGACCTGCCCGCGGCGCAGCAGTTCGCGTCGTCGGGCGGGCGGTCCTCGTCGATGGACCCGATCGGCACGCTGGCCGCGGCCGGTGGGTACGACGACCCGGAACGCTGGTGGGACGACGTGATCGAGTCCCGCCGCGACGGCGCCGAACCGTTCACGGTGATCGCCGACGCGATGCGCGAACTCCGCCACGGCGAGGAGGCAACGGGCCGGGAAGCCCAGCGCGAGGCGTACATGCGGACCGTGATCCGCAAGGCCCAGCGCGAAGGGTTCGAGCGGATCGCCGTGGTCTGCGGCGCCTGGCACGTACCCGCCCTGGAGCTACCGTTGCCTCCGGCAACACATGACCAACGGATCCTGAAAGGCCTGCCCAAGCGGAAGATCGCCTGCACTTGGGTCCCGTGGACGCACGGCCGGCTCGCGGCGACGAGCGGGTACGGCGCCGGCATCACCTCGCCTGGTTGGTACCACCATCTGTTCACCGCCCCTGACCAGATCACCACGCGCTGGCTGACGAAGGTAGCTCAGGTACTGCGTGCCGAGGACCTGCCCGTGTCGAGCGCGCACGTGATCGAAGCGGTCCGGCTCGCCGACACGCTCGCCGCCATGCGCGAACGTCCGCTCGCGGGCCTCAGCGAGGTCACCGAAGCCACGCGCGCAGTCCTCTGCGGCGGGAACGACGTACTTCTCGACCTCGTCACCCGCGAGGCGGTCGTGGGTGAACTGCTCGGATCGGTTCCCGGTGAGACGCCGCAGGCGCCGGTCGCGGCGGACTTCGCGGCGCACGCGCGGCGGTTGCGGATGAAACGGGACGCGACCGAGCGGGTGATCGAGCTCGACCTGCGGAAGCCGAACGACCTCGACAAGTCCAGACTCCTGCACCGGTTGCGTATCCTCGGGGTGCACTGGGGCGTACCGGCCACGGACGAGCGCCGGGCCCAGGGCACGTTCCGCGAGATGTGGCGGTTGGCATGGGACCCCGGCCTGGAGGTGGAGCTCGTCGCGGCCGGTGCCCATGGTACGACCGTGCTCGGCGCCGCAACGACCGTGATGCTCAAGGCCGCCGACTCGACCACGCTGGCCGACGTCACTGCCGCGCTCGAGAAGTCGCTGCTCGCGGACCTCGCCGACGCGCTACCGCCTTTGCTGCAAGGCATCGACACCCGCGCCGCGGCCGACGCCGACGTCGGGCACCTGATGGCGGCGCTCCCGTCGCTGGCACGGGCTTCGCGGTACGGCGACGTACGCGGAACCGATACGGCCGGACTGGCCGCGGTCGCCGGGCGGATGGTGTCGCGGGTGTGTGCGGGCCTCGCACGGACCGTCCACGGACTCGATCCGGACGCCGCTGCCGCCGTACAGGAGCTGATCGACGGCGTCCAGGACGCGACCGCGTTGCTCGCCGAGGAGGTGCGGGCGGAGTGGCTGGACACCTTGCAGGGGTTGAGCGATCGCGCCTCGGTACCGCCGCTGATCCGCGGGCGGTTGACGCGGTTGATGCTGGACACGTCGCGGTTGCCGGATCATGAGGTAGAGCTTCGGCTTGGCAGGTCGCTGTCGCCCGGTACGCCGACGGCGGACGCGGCCGGGTACGTCGAGGGCTTCCTCGCCGGTGGCGGGTTGTTGCTGGTGCACGACGAGCGGTTGCTCGCGTTGGTCGACGCGTGGCTGGGTGGAATTCCGGACGACGCGTTCGTCGAGGTGTTGCCGTTGTTGCGGCGTACGTTCGGTACGTTCGCGGCGCCGGAACGCCGATCGATCGGCGCCCGGGCGCGGGTGCTGGCCGACCCGTCGTCCGTTGTTGTTGCTGACGACAACGACCTGGACGCCGAGCTGGCGGTTGCGCCGTTGCCGGTGGTGGCGCGCTTGCTGGGGGTCGGATGAACGACGAGCGAATGCGCCGCTGGCGGCTGGTGCTCGGCTCCGAGGCGGAGGAGGAGACCGGTACGACGCTGTCGTCCCAGGACCGTTCCGTCGACGCCGCGTTGGCCGCGTTGTACGACGCCGGCGAGAGTTCCGGGACGCAGCGGGCCTCCGGGTTGGGGTCGTCCGCGCCGCGGGTGGCCCGATGGCTCGGCGACATCCGGCAGTACTTCCCGAGCACTGTCGTCCAGGTCATGCAGCGGGACGCCGTCGAGCGGCTCGGCATCACCCGGATGCTGATGGAGCCGGAGCTGCTCGGCGCGGTCGAGCCCGACGTCCACCTGGTGACCACGCTGCTGGCGTTGAACGAGGTGATGCCGGAGGAGACCAAGCAGACCGCGCGCGAGGTGGTCGGCCGGGTCGTCGCCGAGCTCGAGGCGCGGCTGGCGGAGCGGACCCGCGCGGCCGTGACCGGCGCGCTCGACCGGGCCGGGCGGACGGCCCGGCCGCGGCATTCCGACATCGACTGGGACCGGACGATCCGGGCGAACCTCAAGCACTTCTCGCCGGCACTCGGGACGATCGTGCCGGATCGGCTGGTCGGGTACGCGCGGCGCAACCACAGCGTGCAGCGGGACATCGTGCTCGCGATCGACCAGTCCGGGTCGATGGCGGAGTCGGTCGTGTATGCGTCGCTGTTCGGCGCGGTGCTCGGGTCGATCCGGACCTTGCGGACGTCGCTGGTCGTCTTCGACACGGCCGTCGTCGACCTGACCGATCAGCTGGAGGATCCGGTCGACGTGCTGTTCGGGACCCAGCTCGGCGGTGGGACGGACATCAACCGGGCGCTCGCGTACTGCGAGGCGCTGATCACCAAGCCCGCGGACACGGTACTGGTGCTGATCTCGGACCTGTACGAGGGCGGCGTCCGGGAAGAGATGCTGCGGCGGACGCGTTCCTTGGTGGAGTCCGGCGTACAAGTGATCGCGCTGCTGGCGCTCGCGGACTCGGGTTCACCGTCGTACGACGCCGAGAACGCGGCCGCGCTGGCGGACCTCGGCGTACCGGCGTTCGCGTGTACTCCGGACAAGTTCCCCGACCTGATGGCCGCCGCCATCCGCCACGAGGACATCGGCGGCTGGGCGGCCACCAACATCACTTGAGAGGATCTCGATGTCGACCGTCGAACTGACCCGTTTCCGCGTCCTGCCGGCCAACACGGCCGAGCTGCTCGAAGCACGCGCGGACATGCTGAAGGACTTCGAGGCGGACCGGGCCGGCTTCCTCGGCGCGCGCCTCGTGCAGCTGCCGGACAACGAATGGCTGGACATCGTCGACTGGGCGACCCCGGAGGACTTCGCCGCCTCTCGGGAGAAGGGCGCGAACCTGCCGGGTATCGCCCGGTTCTTCGCCGCGATCGACTCGCTGGTGGTCGCCGAGGAAGGCGTCAGCGCGCCGTAATTCGCCTGACAGGCCGGGGCGGGCGGTGCGACCGTGAGCGGCATGGAGATCACCGAGATCGGGCCGGACGAGTACGACCGGGCCGCCGAGTTGTGGGAGGCGTCGGTGCGGGCGACGCACGCGTTCGTCACCGAGGCGGACCTGGACGTCTTCCGGCCGCTCGTCCGCGCGTCGTTCGGTGAGATCGCGCAGCTCGCCGGCCTCCGGGACGGCGAGCGGCTGGTCGGGTTCATCGGGGTCGAGGACGGGAACGTCGAGATGCTGTTCCTCGACCCGTCGTTTCGCGGTCGCGGCGGCGGGAGCCTGCTGCTGCGGCACGCGTTCACGTCCTTCGCGGCAACCACAGTCGACGTCAACGAGCAGAACCCGCAGGCCATCGGCTTCTACGAACACCACGGCTTCCGTGTCGTGTCACGCAGTACCCACGACTCCACCGGCAAGCCCTACCCGATTTTGCATATGAAGGTCTAGTCAGCGACCTCGAGGATGTCGATCGGGGTGTAGGGATCGGCCTCGGCGAAGCGGAGTGCCCAGCGGACCGCTTCCTCCTTGGAGTCGACGCGGATGATCGAGACGCCCGCGACCAGCTCCTTGGTCTCCGCGAACGGCCCGTCGATCACCCGAGGCTGCCCCGGCACCGGGAACGTCACCCGCGCCCCACGGGAGCTCGGCATCAGCCCCTCGCCGAGCACCAGCACCCCGGCCTGACGCATCTCCTCGAGCACCGCGTCCGCGCGCTCCAGGATCTCCGGATCCGGCGGCTTCCCGGCCTCCAGATTGTCGTTGGTCTTGTGCAGCAGCATGTACCTCATAGCGCTGACCTTAGTGCGCTCCAGAACGCCGGCGGGATCTCGAGCGCATGCCACGCCACCGCGTCGGCGATCTCGCGCGGGCTGCGTGCACCCACGAGGACGGCCGGTACGGCGGGATGCGTCAGCGGGAACTGCAGCGCAGCGGCCAGCAGGGGTACGTCGTACCGTCGGCAGAGGTCACGCAGTACGTCGATCCGCCGCAGTACGTCCCGCGGGACCCGCGCGTACCCGTCGGGCGTGCCGTGTGCGGTTTCCGCGAGTACCCCGCCCTGGAACACGCCGGCCGCCAGCACCGCGACGCCGTACTTCTCGCACAACGGCAGCAGTTCGTCGGCGCCGGTCTGGTCGAGCAGCGTGTACCGCCCGGCGAGCAGGACGAGGTCCGGGCCGCCGTCGGTCTCGCGCAGGAACCGCGCGGCGACGTCGGCGTGGTTGACGCCCAGCGAGATCGCCCGGATCGTGCCGCGCCCGCGCAGTTCGCAGAGCGCCCGGAACGCCTCGGTCGCCGCACGTGGGAAGTCCAACTCCGGATCGTGGACGTGGAGCACGTCGACGCGATCGATCCCCATCCGCTCCAGGCTCGCTTCGAACGAGCGGATCGTCGCGGCGTACGAGTAATCGAGCCGCGGTCCGACCCTGGGCGGTGGCTCCGCCCAGATCGGCTGCCCGTCCGGGCCGCCCGGCTCGATCAGCCGGCCGACCTTCGTACACAGGACGAACTCGTGCCGCGGCCGCCCGCGGAGCGCGAGCCCGGCGCGCTGCTCGGACAGGCCGTACCCGTACAGGGGCGCGGTGTCGAAGAGCCGCACGCCGAGCTCCCAGGCGCGATCGATCGTCGCCACCGCCTGCCGCTGCGGAACGGGTGCGAACATCCCGCCGACGGACGCGAGCCCCAGGCCCAGCTCACTGACCCGCAACCCCGTCCGCCCCAGCTCCACCGTCCGCATACCTCCAGACGGTAGAAGGCGCCACCGACAAGATCAGCGCGGTACGTCTCCGCGCCACGCGCCCGTCTCGCCGGGACGCTCCTCGATGAACTTCTTGAACCGCTCCAGGTCACCCTTCACGCGTCCCTCGATCACACCGAACCGGTCCGCGACCTTTTCGACGAACCCCTCGGGGTCGATCTCCATCTGCGCGGTGACGCGGGTGCGCTGCGGTGTCAGCTCGTGGAAGGTGATCACGCCGGCGTGCTGCGGCCCGGAGTCGGATCGCCAGGCCACCCGTTCGTCCGGGTGCTGCTCGGTGATCGTCGCGTCGAACTCCCGCTGCGCGCCGCCCACCTTCGTCACCCAGTGGGTGTGCGTGTCGTCGAGCTGGCGAACCTCTTCGACACCCTCCATGAACTGCGGGAACGACTCGAACTGGGTCCACTGGTTGTAGGCCGTCGTGATCGGTACGTCGACGTCGACGGACTGGGTGATGCCACTCATCGTGCGTTCCTCCTCGTTCGTTCGTGGAACGATCCCGGTACCCGGTCGGCACTGTCATATGCCCGGTCTTCCGTGCGGCCTGGTCAGGCGTCACCATGCGGGGATGGGTGAGATCGCGGAGCGGTACCGCCGGCGGGCCGACGCCTTCGAGCGGAAGGTCGCCGCGGTCAGGGCGGACCAGTGGGCGAACCAGTCGCCCTGCGCCGGCTGGACGGCGCGGGACGTGGTCGAGCACGTGGTGTCGCTGCACGCCACGATGCTGCCGCCGGTCGCGCGCAAGCTGGAGCCCGCCGACCACCCACTGACCGCATTCCAGGAGGCGCGCGCCGCGATCGAGGACGTGCTCGACGACCCGATCGCCGCGCTGACCGAGACCGACACCCCGACCGGCCGGATGACGACCGAGCAGCACATCGACTCGGTGGTCTCCGACGACTTGGTGGTGCACGGCTGGGACCTCGCCCGCGCGACCGGCCAGGACGAGCTGATGGACCCGGTCGACATCGAAAGGCTCTGGGCGATCGCGGTCGCGATCCCGCCGGAGCTGATGGAGAAGTACCGCGAGAGTGTCTACGGCGCTGAAGTACCGGTTGCGGCGGACGCGCCGCTCCAGGACCGTCTACTCGGGTTGCTGGGCCGTGAGCCGTGAGAGGTCGCTGGGCGCGTAGTAGCTGCCGGGGTCGTCGCACAGCGGCGCCTGGGTGAGCTGCGCGGGGTCGTGCATCAGTAGAGCGTGGCCCTTGGCGACAGCGGGCTCCAGGTACTCGTGGCCGGGGAGGTGCGCCACCGCCGTACGGCAGCCAAGCGCCATGCCCTCGAAGAGTGCTGTGGTCGAGACGCCGACCTGGTAGGTCGCGGTCGCTAGCAGGTCGAGTGTGCTGCCGCCTGTGGACAGCTGGACGTTGTCGGGAATCGTGTAGTCGTCAGAGCGTTCGCTCGGGTGCAGCCGGTACAGGACCTCGATGTCCGGGTGCTGCTTGGCGACAGCCTCCGCGGTGTGGATCAGTTCCGCACCGATCGTGCCTTGGGAGAGGAACACGGCCTGGTTCTTCTTGAGGCCTGGCTTCGGTAGGAACGCGGCGCCCATCACCTCGGTGCGCATGCCCGCGGGGAGATCCGCGACGTCGGTCCAGTACGAGCCGAAGCACCACAGCTCGTCCGGCTGATCCGCGACTGCCGGGCGTCCCGGGTAGCTGTAGCCGAGATGGAACGGGCTGATCGCGCCGTGCTGCAGCTCGACCACGCGGATCCCGAGGTCGCGGGCAGCGCCGACGATGTGCTGGTGGAAGTACGCGACGACCAGGTACACCGTCTTGATCCGGTGCTTCTTCAGCAGCGCCCGGTAGAGCACTCGCAGTCTTGCGTGCTTCGGTATTTCGCGGGCTAGAAGCGCACCGATCGGGACTCGGACACCGGTCAGTTTCTGCAGCGCTTCCTGGATGCCGCGGTCGTCGACGGTCCGGCGATGCAGTGCGCCGGCGGCCGAGGTGAAGAAGTCGAGGTTCTTGCTGCCGTCGAGTGGTACGCCGTTGATGCCGGAGTCGAGGATCAGGGCGTTGTCGCCGAGGATCGCGCGGAGCTCGTCGGTGTAGATCTCGACACCGTTCGGTTTCCGCGGGTGCGGTACGACGAGCGCGTCGTACCGGCCGGGGAACGGGCTGCGGGTGACGATGCCGCTGACGTGTTTGCCGACCAGGGCGGCCTTGTCGTACGGCGTACGACGTACCGGATGGGGTGCGCCGTGGATGCGCGCGCGGCGGGTCAGCTCATGGAAGACGCGCATCCGGATGATCGGCCAGGGATGCATCCCCTTCAGCTGCCAGCTCAGCAGCTCCAGGTCGCGCTCCACCGTCCAGATCGCGCGGCACAACTCCGCCACCGTCGGCGGAGTGCTCGGCACCGTGCCGTTCCCGGTACTCGTCATGGTTGATCCCAACTATCCCGGCGAGACTACCGACGCCCGAGAAGAACCGGCGGACTGCCTTCAGCAGGTGCGTCTTCCGCCCGAGCAGCAGCCCGGCGAGGGCGAGCCCGAACGCCGAGATCACCCGGGCCGAAGCATAGGCCAGCACGAGGACGTAGCTGATCACGCCCGGGCGGATCAGCAGCCGGCTGATCGTGTCGCCGCTGCCGGAGCGGAAAGCACGCCGTACCAGCCAGCGCAGTGTCGTCCGGGCCTCCGGGACGTCCTCGGCGATGCACGCCTCCTCGCACCACACGATCCGGAACCCGGCGCGGTGCACGCGGAGGAAGAAGTGCAGATCGCTGGAGCCGGTGTACCGGAACGCGGGGTGGAAGCCGGGCGTGACAGCGTGGTAGACCCTGCGGCTGACCAGCGTGTTGTTGGTGTACGCCTTCCGCAGTTCCTCGCCGGTGGTGTGCCGGCCGGTGGAGTCGTGCACGTCGCTGTACGCGTTCCACTGGGGCGCGCCCGGGGGCAGGTTGCCCTTCACGGGGCCCGTGACCACGTCGGCGCCGGTGGTCTCCCACGCCTGGAGCAGCGTCTGCAGCCAACCCGGCGGCGCGACCTCGTCGTCGTCCACGAAAATCAGCGCGTCGTCGTTCCAGCAGAGCTCCACGGAGCGCTCGCGGGCGAAGGGGATCCCCGGCTCCGGTTCCACCACCGATTCGATCGGGTACGGCGTACCGCGCCCGAACTCCCGTAGCACCTGAGCCGCCGACCCCTCCGCGTCGTTGTCCACCACGACGATCCGGACCGAGTAATCCGACCCCGGCGCCAACTCCTGCGCCTGCAAACTCGTCAACAACCCCCGCAACAGAGCAGGTCGCCTGAAGGTAATCACCGCAATGGCGACGCAGGTGCTCATGGCGCCCGAGACTATCGGTCCCACCCAGCAACCGCCCATCCACCAGGTGTGACATCCCTCCAACCCCCCGCAAAAAGGACGCCGCTCCGCGGCGGTAGTTCTTTGCGCCTTCGGCGGCCGTGGAGGTGGTTGCGGTGTGCCGCGCCGCCGCGAGGTGGTGTGGTGGGTGGGTGCTGCTGGTGTCTCCGGAGCGGACGCCGCTTCGCGGCGGCTGTCTTTTGCGCCTTCGGCAGTACGGGGAGGTGGTGGCGGGGTGCTGCGGTGCCGCGAGGTGCTGTGGTAGGGGGGCAGGGGGGCGTGGTGCGGCGTACGGGGGTCGGGGCTGTTCAGTGGAAGTGGGTGGGAGCCGGCAGGGCCGCCCACATGGCGGCTTGTGTGACTGCTGGCGGGTTGTAAAGCGCTAGCGATGAAGTAACCCGGCAGCCGCGCCCACCGCGCCGCCGCCGTGAGGGGGTGGTAGGACGAGCGGGTGCGGGGGCACGAGGAGTCGTGGGCGCGCGAGGTCGGTACGCGCGCCCGCGCGCACCTGTTGATGCGGATCCGGCCCGGTCACGTTGGGCTGGCGCTCGGACATCTCGGTCCGGACACGGTTGCCGACGGGCCGCGCGATCCTGTAACGCCGAGGTGCCTCCCAACGATTGAGGACTGGACCGAATGTGGTCTTTTCCGCCCTGTCGAAGCCCTTGGGGGTTGTGGTGTTCAGTAAGCGTTTGCTGCGGCTGGTCGTGCCCGCGGCGATGATCGCGGGGGGCGTGGTTGTCGTCACCGGGTCGGGCGGGTCGGCGGCCGAGCCGAAGCCGTACCGGCCGGCCTTCGCCGCCGGGCACCACGGTGCCAAGTCGGAGTTCGAGCCGAATTCGGTGTTGATCAAGTTCAAGCCGAAGGCGTCCTCGTCGGCGCGGAAGGCCGCGGTGTCGAAGTACGGCGCGACGGCCGAAGACTCGGTGGCGTCGAAGGTCGTGAAGCTCAAGAGCGACGTACCGGCGCCGGAGCTGCTCAAGAAGGTCAAGGCCGACCCGACGGTCGAGCTCGCCTCGCTGAACTACAAGCGCTACGTCTCGGCCGTTCCGAACGACGAGTACTACGCCACTGATCAGAAGACGTACCTCAACACCGTCCGCATGCCGCAGGCGTGGGATCTGTCGAAGTCCACCGGCAGCCAGATCGTCGCCGTCCTCGACACCGGCGTCGACGCCGGTCATCCGGATCTGGTAGGTCACCTGGTCCCGGGTTACAACGCCGTCTCCAGCACTCGGCCGAACCCGGTCGACGACAACGGCCACGGCACGATGACGCTCGGCATCATTGCCGCCGCCGCGAACAACGGCGTCGGCGTCGCCGGCGTCGGCTGGAACGTCAAGGCAATGCCGGTCAAGGTGATGGGCGCCGACGGCAGCGGCTACGACTCCGACATCGCCGAAGGCATCGACTGGGCCGTCGCCCACGGCGCCAAGGTCATCAACATGTCCCTCGGCGGCCCCGACAACGACCCGGTCCTGTACGACGCGATCAAGCGTGCGTACGCCAGCGGTGTCGTGACCGTGGTCGCTGCTGGGAACGACGGTAGCGGCGACCGCCAATACCCGGCCGTGTACCCCGAGGTGATCGCGGTCGCGGCGACCGATGCGACGGGTTCGCTGACCGACTTCAGCTCGTTCGGCTACTGGTTGGACATCGCGGCACCTGGCGTGGACATCCTGAGCACCGGACCGCGGAACCTGACTCCCGCGGGCTACGAGCCTTACTGGTACTGCACCGGCACCTCCTGCTCGACGCCGATCGTCGCCGGCGTCGCGGCGCTGGTACGGAACAAGTGGCCGTCGCTCACGCCGGCACAGGTCGCGCAGCGCCTCGAAGGGTCCTCCCGGGACGCAGGGCCGCGCGGCATCGACGACTACTACGGTTACGGCAACCTCGACGCGTACGCCGCGCTCGGCGGCCGCTTCGCCCCGGACTTCCCGACGGCGGTCGCGGATGGTAACGACCAGCCGATCCGCGCGCAGAAGCTGACCGGCTTCGGCTCGACCACGGGTGCGCTCGACTCCGAGGGTGACGTGGACTGGTACTCGATCGACCTCGCCGCGGCCCAGGACGTGCATGTCGCGGTCACCGGGCCCAGCTACGACGAGCGCACCACCTACTCGAACGTCGGTCCGGTCGTCGATGTCTACGACACAGATCTGCAGTTCCTTGGCCATGCGGAGAACGAGTTCCCGGTGGTGGACCCGGTCAAGGGTCCGCTCTGGGGTCCGCTGACCGCGGCGGTCGACGTCAAGTCGGGCGCGGGTACGACGTACGTTGCCGTCCGCAACTACAACGGTTCGAAGGTGACCCGGCCGTACAGGCTGACGCTGGCGAGCAGCACTTCGGGCGTGACCGCCACTGGCTGGGCGTACGGGCTCCGGGACGTGTCCCCGGCGAACCGGGCGTCCGGTGTGCCGGCGTCGGTGACCCCCAAGGTGACGTTCGCGCGGGACATGGACGCGGCCTCCGTGACCGGGTCCATGGAGCTACGCGACGCCGGCAACAACACGTATGTCAGCGCGTCCACCACCTACGACGCTGCAACGCGGACGGCCACGATCACCCCGCAGCAGCCGCTCCTCGACAACCACTCGTACGTGATCGAGTGCACGTTGTACCTCATGGACGCGAACCGCACGCAGGTGCAACCGTTCCACACGGTCTTCACCACGGCTGACCTCGCGCCGAAGGCGTTGACCACGTTCACCGGTAGTGGTGCGTACCTGGCCGCCAGCCTGGCCTGGACGATTCCGCCGACGAACGACCTTGACGAGGTGATCGTTCGGCGGAACGTTGGGAGTAAGGCGCCGACGGCTACGACCGGGACGCTCGTGTATGCGGGTATGGGTTCTTCGGTGAAGAACACCGGGCTCGCGCAGAACACGACGTACACGTATGGGGCCTGGGTGCTTGACCGGACCGGGCACTACAGCCCGATCGCGGTGAAGCAGTTGCTGGGGATGAAGTCGGGGATTGCGGTCACGTCGACGTTGGTCACGTATGGCGGGGCGGTCACCATAAAGGGCAGTACGTTGCGGATCGACAACAGGGCGTACGCCGGGCTGCCGGTGAACGTGTACGTCCGTCCGAAGACGTCGTCGAAGTTCACGTTGCTCGCGGCGTTGAAGACGTCGTCCACCGGGACCCTGGCGGTCACCGCGAAGCCGACGGTGTCGTCGGTGTACATGCTGACCTTCCCGGGTAACGCCGACCTGATGGGCACCCGGACCGCCGACGTCACCGTCCAGGTGCGCCCGGCCATCTCGGCTGTGCTGTCGCCGACCGCCATCAAGCTGGGCAAGACCACCGCGTTCAGCGGCTACGTCGCCCCGGCGCACGCCGGCAAGCTCGTCTACCTCCAGCAGTACGGCAACAAGGTCTGGAAGTCGATCGCGTCGGTGAAGCTCAGCACCTCCGGCAAGTACGCCTTCGGCATCAAGCCGGCCGTCCGCGGCCAGATCGCCTACCGCGTCTGGTTCCCGGCCGACGCGGACCACGCCACCAACTACAGCCCGACCAAGATCGTCACCGTCAGCTGAGACAGGCGGCCACCTCCTCGCTGTACCTCTGGGTACAGTGAGGGGGTGGAGACGGTCGAGCGGTTGATTCGTAGTACGCAGGAGCTGTTGTGGGAACGCGGGTACGTCGGTACCTCGCCGAAGGCTATTCAGCGGGAGGCGGGGGCCGGGCAGGGGAGCATGTATCACCACTTCGCCGGGAAGGCGGAGTTGGCGAAGGTGGCGATCGAGCGGTCGGCGGAGGAACTGCGCGCGGCCGCAGCGGAACAGCTCGCCGGTGACGGTACGGCGGGGGAGCGGATCGGTGCGTACCTGAGTCGCGAGCGGGACGTTCTGAAGGGGTGCCGGGTCGGTCGGCTGACCGCGGACCCCGAAGTCGTCGCCGATCCGGAACTCCGGAAACCGCTCGCGGAAACCTTTGCCTGGTTGCGGGAACGGATCGCCGAAGTGGTTGCTGAAGGCAAGCAGAACGGAGAGTACCCGGAAACGCTCGACCCGGAGCGGATCGCGGCGACGATCGCCGCCGTCCTGCAGGGCGGGTACGTACTCGCCCGCGCGGCCGACTCCACCGAACCGTTCGACCTCGCGGTGAACGGCCTGATCGACCTGCTGGAGGCGATGTGAAGATCGGCGCGGTGTTTCCGCAGCTCGAGATCGGCGCGGACCCGGCCGTGGTCCGGGACTGGACGACGACGGTCGAGGCGGCCGGGTACAACCACGTGCTCGCCTACGACCACGTGCTCGGCGCGGACCCGGCGAACCGGCCCGGCTGGACCGGGTATACCGACAAGTCCTTGTTCCACGAGGTTTTCGTGCTGTTCGGGTACCTGGCGGCGATCACGACGACGCTCGAGCTCGTCACCGGCGTACTCGTCCTGCCGCAGCGGCAGACCGCCCTGGTCGCGAAGCAGGCGGCCGAGGTCGACGTACTGAGCGGCGGCCGGTTGCGGCTCGGTGTGGGCATCGGCTGGAACCAGGTCGAGTACGACGCGCTCGGCGTACCTTTCGAGAAGCGCGGCGCCAGGCTCACCCAACAGGTCGACCTGCTCCGCAAGCTCTGGGCCGACCCGGTGATCTCGTACGACGGCAGGTTCGACCACGTCGACGAGGCCGGTCTGAACCCGCTGCCCGGCCGCGAGATCCCGATCTGGTTCGGCGGTACCGCGGACGCGGTACTTCGCCGTACCGGCCGCATCGGCGACGGTTGGATGCCGCAGTCCGCCCCGGACGAGAACGCCCGCCGTCAGATCGCCCTGATGCGGCAATCGGCCGAGGCTGCGGGCCGCGACCCGGCCACCATCGGCATCGAGGCCCGCCTCACCCTCGGCGCCGTACCCGAAGAGGACTGGCGCTCCTTCGCCGACGGGTGGCGCGACCTCGGCGCGACCCACCTCTGCGTCAACACGATGAACCTGGGGCTGACGCGCCCGGAAGACCACGCCCAGGTACTCCGCGAGGTACTCCCGAAACTCGGTTAGTGTCCTGAGCCGGCAGTTCGCCCCAGGACCTAGTGGCGGTTCGCGGTCGAGCCGCGGATCGCCAGCGGGCAGGGCAGCGTCACCACCTCGGTCGGGCGGTCCGGGTCGTTGATCCGGTCGCGGAGCAGCTGGATGCCGGTCTCGACGATGCCGTGCACCGGCTGATCCACGGTGGTCAGGTCGAACGCCTCCCACGCGGCCATCTCGGTGTTGTCGAAGCCGACCACCCAGACGTCGTCGGGCACCCGAGCGCCGCGCGCCCGTGCGCCGTCGAGGACGCCGAACGCGAGCAGGTCCGTGACCGCGTAGATGGCGGTCGGTGGCTTCTTCCGGGAGAGCAGCTTGATCGCCGCGGCGTGCCCAGCGGAGTGCGGTACGTCGACCGAGACGACGTTGCCCGGCTTGATCTTCACACCGGCGTCGGCGAGCGCCGCGCGGAAGCCGAGGTCGCGGTCGCGGGAGGTGTTTCCGGTGTGGGTCAGCGTCACCAGGCCGATGTCGGTGTGCCCGTGGTCGACCAGGTACCGGCCGGCGTCGTACGCGCCCTGCCAGTTGTCGCCGACCACTTGGTCGCAGTCCAGCCCGTCGATGCCGCGGTGCAGTAGCACCGTCGGCGTTCCGGAGGCGAGCGCCATCGTGTGCAGCTTCGAGTCGTACGTCGCCGACGTCAGCAGGAACCCGTCGACGAAACGTTGCTGCAGCACCTCCGCGATGGTCTCCTCCTGGTCGTGCTCGATGTTCCAGAGGATCATGTGCAGACCCATCGAGCTGAGCACCCGGCCGATCTCGTCGAGCAGCTCTGCGTGGAACGGGCTGGTCACGCGGGTCATGAAGACACCGATGGTGTCGGTCCGGCCGGTCTTCATCGCGCGGGCCAGCGCGTTCGGTGTGTAGTTCGCGTCCTTCAGGACCTGCAGGACCCGCTCGCGGGTCTCCGCGGTGACCTTCGGGCTGTTGGTCAGCACCCGTGACACGGTCGCCTGCGACACCCCGGCCATACGTGCCAGATCGCGGCTGGTTGGTGGTCGTGACATCTGTCGCCTCCGTGGATTCCAGGATGTGAACCCTACTCAAGAGTCTGCGCTCGAGCCGTTGACCGGGCCGATCGAGCTGTGTATACGTATTCATTGGTCGAATGTATACGTATTCATCCCTACGTGGATGGGAGATTCCGGTGCAGACACAACTCCCTGACCTGAACCGCCGCAGGTTTCTCGCCGGACTGACGGGACTGACCGCGGGAATCACGGCCGCCGGACTGCTGGCCGGCTGTGGTGGCAACGGCAACGCGAGCAGTGGTGGCAAGAAGGGCCTGACGTTCCTCAACTGGGAGCAGGTCAAGGGCAACCCGCTGGAGCAGGCGATCCAGGCGTTCGAGAAACAGTCCGGAACGCAGGTCACGATCCAGCCGGCGGTGACCCAGGAGTACGACACCAAGATGCGCACGCTGATCGCGGGCGGCAGCCCGCCGGACGTGATGCGGATCAACGACGACTTCGTCCGCGGCTTCTCCCAGCAGGGCGCGCTCCTGGACCTGAAGCCGTACATCGAGAAGGACAAACTGGACACGTCTCAGTTCGCCAAGGAGACGTTCGACTTCCCGGTGCAGCCGGACGGCTCGCACACCGCGTGGGTGCTCGGGTACGAGCCGCGGCTGATCTTCTACAACGTCGATCTGTTCAAGGCGGCCGGCGTACCGCTGCCGCCGACGACCTGGTCGTCCGACGGCTGGACGTGGTCCGACTTCGAGGACCGGGCGAAGAAGCTCACCGACCCGGCGAAGAAGCAGTACGGCGCGCTCGTCTACCTGGACACCGGCTACGAGCAGACGTTCACGGTGAACCACGGCGGCCAGACCGGCATCTTCTCCAAGGACGGCACGCAGTTCACGCTGGCCGGGTCGAAGGAGACCGAGGCGCTGCAGTGGGCGACCGACCTCACCTGCAAGGACAAGGTCCAGCCGCCGTGGTCGGCGTTGCAGCAGGACAACGTGCAGAACCAGATGTTCGCCCAAGGCAAGATCGCGATGATGTTCGCGACCTTCGGCACGGTGCCGTACATGCGCCAGACCATCAAGGACTTCACCTGGGACGTGGCTCCGCCGCCTGCCGACGTGGAGCAGAAGACCGAGTCGAGCGTGATCGTGTTCTGCATCCCGAAGAAGGCGAAGAACCCGGACGCGGCCTGGGACCTGTTGAAGTACCTGGCGAGCGAGGAGGGCGGCAAGATCCTGCTCCAGGGCGGAGCGTTCACGCCGATCAACCTGCAGGCCGCGGCGCAACTCGCGCCGAACGGTAAGGCGCCCGCGCACATCGGGTTGTTCGCCGAGGCGGCGAAGCACCTGACCGCGACGAACCAGACCAAGAACACGATCGGCGCCCGCGAGCTGTACCGGCCCGCGCTGGACCCGGCGTACAACTGCGAGAAGCCGGTCGCCGAGGTTCTGCAGCAGGTCAAGCCACAGGTGGAGAACGCCTTGAAGGGTTGATGTCGATGGCAACCATCACGATGGCCCGCGACACCGCCGGCCCGATCCGTCGGGCCGAGATCCGCCGGGCGCGACGCAAGCAGAACCTCACCGGCTGGCTGTTCATCAGCCCGATCGTGGTCGGGGTGGTGGCGTTCCAGTTCTTCCCGATCCTGGTCTCGATCGGCGCCTCGCTGACCGACTGGAACGGTATCTCCGCACCGAGGTTCGTCGGCCTGCACAACTTCGCCGACCTGTTCGGCAACGATCCGCTGTTCGTGCAGACGTTCAAGAACACGGTGTACTTCACGCTGGCGAGCATTCCGCTGACGATCGGCATCGGGCTGGTACTGGCGTTGTTGTGTGCCCGCCCGATCCGTGGCGTTGCGTTCTTCCGGACGGCCTACTTCGCGCCGTACGTGACGAACGTGGTGGCGATCGGGTTCGTCTGGTTCTGGTTCTTCCAGCCGGACGACGGCGTGATCAACGGACTGCTCAACCAGCTCGGGATCCACGGCCCGCAATGGCTGTCGAGCTCGAGCTGGGCAATGCCCGCGGTGATCATGGTCAGCGTCTGGCAGGGCATCGGCTACCCGATGATCATCCTGCTGGCCGGCCTGCAGGGTTTGCCGAGCGAGTTCTACGAGTCCGCGAAGCTCGACGGCGCGAGCGCGGGGCAACGGCTGCGGTTCATCACGTTGCCGTTGCTGACACCGCACTTCCTGTTCCTGCTGATCACGCAGTTCATCTCGTCGTTCCAGGTGTTCGGGCTGATCTACGTGATGACCAAGGGCGGTCCCGGCCATGCCACCAGCGTCTACATCTTCAACATCTACCAGAACGCGTTCAGCTACGGGAAGGTCGGCTACGCCTCGGCGATGGCCTGGATCCTGTTCGTGGTGATCGCGGCCGTCACCTACCTGCAGTGGAAGCTGCAGAAGAGGTGGGTGTTCTACACATGAGAATCGTCTCCAAGACATCGCAGTACGTCGTGATGTCCTTGTTCGCCGTCGTTTTCCTCGCGCCGCTGGTGTGGATGATCAGTGCGTCGCTCAGGCCGGAGGCCAAGGTGCTGAGCGTGCCGCCGAAGTTCCTGCCGACGGACGCGCACTGGGACAACTACCGGCAGGTGTTCGAGCTGATCCCGGTGTTCCTCTGGAACAGCGTGAAGCTCGCCGGGCTGAACGTCATCGGGATCCTGATCGTCGCGTCGATGGCCGGCTACGCGTTCGCGCGGCTCAGGTTCGCCGGCCGGGACGCCGCGTTCATGGTGCTGCTGGCGACCTCGATCATCCCCGGTATCGCGTACCTGATCCCGCAGTACATCGTCTTCCGCCAGATCGGGTGGGTGGACACCCAGTACCCGCTGTGGGTGCCGAAGGTGCTCACACCGGTCTTCGCGACGTTCCTGATGCGGCAGTCGTTCCTGACCGTGCCGGAGGAGCTCGAGGACGCCGGCAAGATCGACGGTGCCTCCACGTTCGGCATCTACTGGCGGATCATGCTGCCGCAGACCAAACCGGCACTGGCCGCGATCGGGGTGTTCACGTTCCTCGAGTCGTGGAACGACCTGTTCGGGCCGCTGATCTACATCAACTCCGAGAACCTGCAGACGCTGCCGGTGGCGCTCGCCCAGTTCCAGGGCGAGTACTTCACCCAGGTCAGTCTGCTGATGTGCGGTGCGACGGTGTCCGTCGTACCGGTGATCGCTGTCTTCCTCTTTGCGCAGCGCTATTTCATCCAGGGCATCACGATGACAGGAATGAAGGGGTGAGCACCGTGCCGGATCGGCTCGTTGCCATGCAGATCGGAGCCATCTCGTTCGTCGACGAAGGCGTCGACCGGACACTCGACATCCTGGCCGAACGCGGCGCGGTGAACGCGCTGTTCCTGGCCACGCCGACCTGGACCCGGGGAACCGGTGGCCGGCAGATCCCGGGGCACCCGATCCCGGACCACGGTGTCCAGGAGTACGACCTCGGCTGGGTCGGCGGGAACTACGCGACGCCGCACCCGCAGTACTACGGAAACACCGTGCTCGGCGCGGCCGGAAAAGCGCCCGAACATCCGGAATTCGACCTGCTCGGCGACGTCATCCCGAAGGCGCGCGAGCGTGGCATGCAGTCGTTCGCGTGGATGGAGGAGAGCGGCGGTGCCCGCGAACTGCGGACGTATCCTAACTTCGCCAAGGTGCTCGAGGTGGACGCCTGGGGCCGGCCGGGACGGCGACCGTGCTTCAACAACCCCGACTACCGCAACTGGCACCTGGGTTTCGTCGAGGATTATGTGCAGAGCTACGAGCTCGACGGTCTCGCGTGGTGCTCGGAGCGGCCGGGGCCGTTGAACATGCTGATGCAGGGCACGGTCGACGTGTCCGAGATCGGCTGCTTCTGTCCGCACTGCCGGGCCGTCGGCCGTGAGCGCGGCATCGACGTGAACCGGGCGATGCAGGGGTACCGCGAGCTGGTCGACTGGAACCAGCGGGTCGGGGCCGGCGAGCGGCCGGTGGACGGCGCTTTCGTGACGTTCTGGCGGATCCTGCTGAACTTCCCCGAAGTACTGGCCTGGCAGACGTTGTGGACCGAGAGCCAGCGGCAGCTCTACCGGGACATCTACGGGGTGGCGAAGGCGATTTCCGCCGAGGTGCAGGTGGGTTGGCATGTCTACCACAACATCTCGTTCAGCCCGTTCTATCGCGCCGACCAGGACTACACCGAGATGGCGAAGTTCTCGGACTTCATCAAGGTGGTGATCTACAACAACTGCGCCGGGCCGCGGTTCTTCACCTGGGTGAAGAGCATCTGCGGCGCCCTGTTCGCCGACGCCGAGCCGGAAGACGTGTACCCGTTGATGATGAAGCTGCTGCAGCTCGACGAGGGTTCGTACGAGAAACTGCCCCAGACAGGCTTCACCGCGGACTACGTGCGGCGGGAGACCGAACGAGCCGTCGCCGGCGTCGGTGGTCAGAGCAAGATCTACCCGGGCATCGACATCGACATCCCGGTCGGGGTCGCCCGGCAGCGCGGGCTGGAGACGCCGCGCGACGTCGGTACCAAGATCAACTGGGACGACAACGAGGGTGAGCTGACCCGGTGCACCCGGGAGTCGGTCCGGGACGCGACGCTCGCCGCGTTCGCCGGCGGCGCTGAAGGCGTCGTACTGAGCCGGAAATACTCGGAAATGCTGCTGGACAACCTTTCCGGCGCGGGAGACGCGGTCCGGGGACTGTCGTGAAACCCTGGTACCGAAGGACTTTCCGGTGGGCACAGACGAACCTGACCGAGAAGGACCCGGCCCGGTACGACGCCGAGTGGTGGCGGGAGCAGTGGCGCCGGACGAAGGTACAAGGGGTGATCGTCAACGCGGGCGGCATCGTCGCGTACTACCCGAGCAAGTTCGAGCTGCAGCACCGGGCGGAGTACCTCGGCGACCGCGACCTGTACGGCGAGATCGTCGAGCTGGCGCGCGCGGACGGGCTGACGGTGCTGGCGCGGATGGACTCCAACCGGGCGCACCAGCCGTTGTACGAAGCCCATCCGGACTGGTTCGCGATCGATGCCCAGGGCAACCCTTATCGAGCCGGTGAGCTGTACGTCGCCTGCGTGACCGGGCCGTACTACAAGGAGTTCCTGACCGGCATCCTCGAGGAGATCATCGAACGGACCGCTCCGGACGGAATCACCGACAACAGCTGGAGCGGTCTCGGCCGGGACTCGATCTGCTACTGCCCGAACTGCCGGGAAAGCTTCGGCGAGGATCTGCCGCGGGCGGTCGACTGGGCTGATCCGGTCTACAAGCAGTGGATCCGGTGGAGCTACGGCCGGCGGCTCGAGGTGTGGGACCTGAACAACGCGGTGACGACCAGGACAGGTGGTCCGGACTGCCTGTGGATCGGGATGAACGGCGGCGATGTCGTTGCCCAGAGCAAGCGGTTGCGGGACGACGAGGAGATCTGCCGGCGGGCGCGCATCTTCCTGCTGGACTCACAGTGGCGGCACGACGAGTCCGGGTTCCAGGCGAACGCGGATTCCGGAAAACGGCTGCACGGCTTGCTCGGGTGGGACACGCTGATCCCGGAGAGTACGGCGATGTACGACGCGGGGACACCGACGTTCCGGCTTGGAAGCAAACCTGAGCCGGAGGCGCGGCTGTGGGCGATCGAGGGCTGGGCCGGTGGGATCCAGCCGTGGTGGCACCACATCGGGTCGGTGCACGAGGACCGGCGGCAGTACGCGACCGCCCAACCGTTGTTCGAGTGGCACGCGGAGCACGAGGAGTACCTGATCGACCGGGAGCCCGTTGCTACGGTCGGGTTGCTGTGGAGCCAGTTGAGTGTGGATTTCCACGGCAAGGACGCGCCGGTCGAGGTCAGTCAACTGCCGTACCGGGGTTGGGTGGACGCACTGGTCAGAGCGCGGATCCCGTACCTGCCTACGCACGTGGTGAATGACAGGTTCGACGTACTCGTGGTGCCGAACGTGGGTGTGCTGACCGATGAGCAGTGCGCTCAGCTGGCGGCGTATGTGGCGGGCGGTGGAAAGCTCGTCGTGACTGGGGAATCCGGGCTCTACGACGAGTGGGGTGATCGGCGGGACCGTTGGGCGCTGGGTGAACTGCTGGGCGTCCGGCATCAGGGAAAACGGTTCGGTGACGGCTCGGTCGGCGACTGGGAGACGTACGACTCGCACAGCTACCTGCGGATCGAGGATCGCGCCGTTTTCGACGGAGACACCGACATCCTGCCGTTCGGTGGGCAGCTCGAGGTGGTGGAGACGGACGCCAGGAAAGCGCTGACCTGGATTCCGCCGTTCCCGATCTACCCGCCGGAGAAATCGTGGATGGCGGAGCCGCGGACCGCCGTACCGGCGCTGGTCCTCGGTGAGCGGACGGCGTACCTGGCGGCGGATCTCGACCGGCTGTACGCGAAGCACCATCATCCGGACCACGGCCGGCTGCTCGCGAACCTGGTACGTCACGACGGCATCCCGCTGCGCGTCGACGGCGCCGGCGTACTGGACTGCCAGCTGTACCGGCAGGGCGACCGGCACATCCTGCACCTGGTCAACCTCGACCAGGGCGGTGCCTGGCGCGGCCGTCTCGAGGAGCTCACGCCCGCGGGACCGTTCGCGGTCTCGGTCAGGGTGAAGGCGTCCCGGGCGCAGCTGCTCGTCTCACGAGAGCAGGCGGACGTGCAGCAGCGCGACGGCTGGATTACGGTGTTGGTATACCGGATAACGGATCACGAGATCGTCGTTCTCAGTTAGGAGTCCCCTGTGTCAGTCGACGTCACCGGCCCGATGCACGAGCGGTACGACGAGATCCTCAGTGAGCGTGCGCTCGGGTTGATCGAGACGCTGCACCGGGCGTACGACGGGCGTCGGCGGGAGCTGCTCGAGCGGCGGGCCGAGCGGGTCGCGGCGATCGCGGCCGGGACGGAGCTCGGGTTCCTGCCGGAGACGAAGGACATCCGGGACGATCCGGACTGGCGCGTCGCGCCGCCGGCTCCGGGGCTGGTCGACCGGCGGGTGGAGATCACCGGGCCGACCGATCGGAAGATGACGATCAATGCGCTGAACTCGGGCGCCAAGGTGTGGCTGGCCGACCAGGAGGACGCGAACACCCCGACCTGGGAGAACGTCGTCGGCGGCCAGCTGAACCTGCTCGACGCGATCACCCGGAAGATCGACTTCAGCACCGACACCAAGACCTACGCACTGAAGCCGGACGACGAGCTCGCGACGATCGTCGTCCGGCCGCGCGGCTGGCACCTGCCGGAGAAGCACATCCTGGTCGACGGTGAGCAGACGTCCGGCTCGCTGGTGGACTTCGCGCTGTACTTCGCAGCCTGCGCGCAGCTGCAGCTCGACCGCGGCCAGGGACCGTACTTCTACCTGCCGAAGATGGAGTCGCACCTCGAGGCGCGGCTGTGGAACGACGTGTTCGTGACCGCGCAGGAGGCACTCGGGATCCCGCGTGGGACGATCCGCGCGACTGTGCTGATCGAGACGTACCCGGCGGCGTTCGAGATGGAGGAGATCCTCTACGAGCTCCGCGAGCACTCCGCCGGCCTGAACGCGGGCCGCTGGGACTACATGTTCAGCGTGATCAAGACGCATCGCACCAGCGGCAAGGCGTTCCAGCTGCCCGACCGCAACAGCGTGACGATGACCGTGCCGTTCATGCGCGCGTACACCGAGCTCCTGGTCCGGACCTGCCACAAGCGTGGGGCGCACGCGATCGGCGGCATGGCGGCGTTCATCCCGAGCAAGGACCCGGCGGTCAACGAGGTCGCGTTCGCGAAGGTCGAGGCCGACAAGACCCGCGAGGCCGGCGACGGCTTCGACGGTTCGTGGGTCGCACATCCGGGCATGGTGGAGACCTGTAAGGCCGTCTTCGACAAGGTCCTCGGCTCCGAACCCAACCAGCTCGACAAGCTCCGTGAGGATGTCTCGGTGACCGCCGAGCAGCTGCTGGACGTCGCGGCCACGCCCGGCGAGGTGACCGAGGAGGGCCTGCGCAACAACGTCAGCGTCGCGATCCAGTACCTCGCCGCGTGGCTCGAGGGCACCGGCGCGGTCGGCATCTTCAACCTGATGGAGGACGCCGCGACCGCGGAGATCTCCCGCTCACAGATCTGGCAGTGGCGCCGCAACGAAGTCGTCCTCGACACCGGCGACACCGTCACCACCGAACTCGTCGAACGAATCGCCGACGAGGAAATCGCCAAACTAGGCACCCCCGACCACTACACCGCGGCCCGCTCCCTCTTCCTCGAAGTAGCCCTAGCCGACGACTACGTCGACTTCCTGACCCAACCCGCCTACGAACGCTTCAACTGAGGGCTTAGCGCGGTGCGTCGACGTTGACGGTGGGGATTCCGCCGCCTGCTCTTGCGATGACGGCGAGGGACGGGGTGCGGCCTGGGTTGCTTTCGCGGTGGATGGTGAAGGCGGGGACGTGGACGAAGTCGCCGGCGACCGCGTCCAGGTAGTTGTCGGAGCCTTCGAATTCGAGGCGTAGGACGCCGGAGACGATGTAGAGGCTGCTCTCGTTCTTGTCGTGGTGGTGCCAGCCGGAGATCGCGCCGGGCTCGGTGACGACCTGGCCGGCCCACAGGATCGGCAGTTCGAAGGCCCGCATCCGGAGCATGCCGGACGTCGGGTCGGCGGCGACCAGGTCGCCGGCCTTGATCACACGAACAGGTTCAGCCATACCGTCAGTCTGCCGTGGCGGCGCTCCGGCGAGAAGGCCGGTGTGCAGAGGTCGAGGCCCTAGGCTGCTGAGATGGCACATATCGTGTTGCGGGTTCGGCTCGTCAGCGGTGACCAGCTTGATGTCACCTACGAGGAGGCCGATGTGGCGGATGACGAGGTGGTCGAGCGCGCCGTGGCAGCGCTGGCGAGCGATGCCGGTGTGCTCCGGTGCAGACATGGTGACCGGCTTCTCGTGTTGTTCGCGCGGGGAGTCGCCGGGTTGGAGCTCGCGCCGCGAGGCGCGGTCTTGTGACTCGGGCTCAACGATCCTGCCGAAGCTGCGCCTCGAGTGCTTTGGCGACGGGTGCGATCTCGGCGTAGACGCCGGGGTTGCCTGGTTGGGCGCAGCCTTCGCCCCAGGACACTACTGCCAGCAGCCGGCCGTTGAGGACCAGCGGTCCACCGGAGTCGCCCTGGCACGCGTCGGTGCCGCCTTGCAGATACCCGGCGCAGACGTTCGTCGCAGCGGCGTACCCGTTCGCGACGTAGCTCTTGTTCGCCAAGCAGGTCTTGTCGCCAAGGTCCGGTACGGCGGCCTTCTGCAGCGTCTCGTCCGGCCCGGTGTCCTGCGTCTCGCCCCAGCCGTAGACGGTCGGTACGGCGCCCGCCGCGTCAGCCCGGGCCCGCGTCTCCAAGGGCAGCACCGGCACCCCGGTGAACGGCTTCGCCAGCGTCAGTACGGCGATGTCGTATCGGTTGTTCTTCGTGTTGTACCCGGGGTGGATCCACACCTTGCTGATCGCCGACACCCGTCCGACCGTGGGGTCTCCGAGGTCGGCCCGGCCCTGCACCGCGTAGTACGTCGAGGTCGCCTCGTCCATGCAGTGGGCAGCCGTGACGATCTTGTCCGGCTTCACGAGCGCAGCGCCGCAGTACCGCCCGCTGGACGAGTTGGACTGCGTGGTGTTGAGCGCGATCACCCATGGCGCCTCGGTGACACTGGTCACCGTCCCGCCCACGATGCACGGCTTCGCGCCGGACGTCAGCGTCAGCAGTCCAGCGACAACAAGTACTCCGCGTGAGATTCTCATCGCCGTAGGTTAGCGAATCCTGCGCCCGCAGACTTCCGTACGACCCGTATCTGACGAATTCTCAGAACTGAAACCGACCGCCATGCGGTGCCTGGGGGTCCGGGTGGCTACTGTCGTCAGGTGCAGAAATGGCCTGGTCGTCCTTACCCCCTCGGCGCCACGTACGACGGCGCCGGGACGAACTTCGCAGTGTTCTCGGAGGTTGCCGAACGAGTTGACCTGTCGCTGCTCGGCGACGACGGAACCGAACAGCTGGTTCCGCTGACCGAGGTGGATGGGTTCGTCTTCCACGCCTACCTACCGGGTGTGCAGCCCGGACAGCGGTACGGCTTCCGTGTGCACGGTCCGTACAGCCCGGCCGACGGGCACCGCTGCAATCCCTCCAAGCTTCTCCTGGACCCGTATGCGAAGGCCGTCGACGGCCAGATCGACGGTGACGAGTCGCTGTTCAGCTACCGGTTCGAGAAGCCGGACGAGCTGAACACCATGGACAACCGCGAGCACACCATGCTCTCGGTGGTCACCAACCCGTTCTTCGACTGGGGCAACGACCGCCCGCCGGGCCACGCGTACCACGAGACGGTCATCTACGAGGCACACGTCAAGGGCCTCACCAAGACCCACCCCGGGCTGCCGGAGAACATCCGCGGTACGTACGCCGGCATCGGGCACCCCGCGATCATCGAGCACCTCCGGGAGCTCGGGGTCTCCGCGATCGAGCTGATGCCGGTGCATCAGTTCGCCCAGGACGGGCACCTACAGGAGATCGGGCTGTCGAACTACTGGGGGTACAACACGATCGGGTTCTTCGCACCGCACAACGCCTACGCGTCCACCGGGACCCGCGGGCAGCAGGTGACCGAGTTCAAGGCGATGGTGAAAGCGCTGCACGAGGCCGACATCGAGGTGATCCTCGACGTCGTCTACAACCACACCGCCGAGGGGAACGAGTTCGGTCCGACGCTGTCCTTCAAGGGCATCGACAACGCGGCGTACTACCGGTTGGTGGACGAGGACAAGCAGCACTACTACGACACCACCGGTACCGGGAACAGCCTGCTGATGCGTCACCCGCACGTACTGCAGCTGATCATGGACTCGCTGCGCTACTGGGTCACCGAGATGCATGTGGACGGCTTCCGCTTCGACCTGGCGGCCACGCTGGCCCGCCAGTTCCACGAGGTCGACCGGCTGTCGGCGTTCTTCGACCTGGTCCAGCAGGACCCGGTGGTGAGCCAGGTGAAGCTGATCGCGGAGCCGTGGGACATCGGCGACGGCGGCTACCAGGTCGGCAACTTCCCACCGCTGTGGACCGAGTGGAACGGCAAGTACCGCGACACCGTCCGCGACTACTGGCGCGGCGAGAAGTCCACGCTGGCCGAGTTCGCGTCCCGGCTCACCGGCTCGTCGGACCTGTACCAGGACGACGGCCGCCGGCCGCTGGCGAGCATCAACTTCATCACCGCCCATGACGGCTTCACCATGCGCGACCTCGTCTCGTACAACGAGAAGCACAACGAGGCCAACGGCGAGGGCGGCAACGACGGCGAGAGCTTCAACCGCTCCTGGAACTGCGGTGTCGAGGGTCCGACCGACGACCCCGAGGTACTGCGGCTGCGCGCCAAGCAGGAGCGCAACTTCCTGACCACCCTGCTGATCTCGCAGGGCGTACCGATGATCGCGCACGGCGACGAGCTCGGGCGGACCCAGCAGGGCAACAACAACGTCTACTGCCAGGACAACGAGCTGTCCTGGATCGACTGGGACCTGCAGGAACCGCAGAAGCACCTGCTGGAGTTCACCCGGGCACTGGTGCGGCTGCGCAACAACCACCCGGTACTGCGTCGGCGCCGGTTCTTCCACGGCGACACCGGGATCGACGGGCTCGGCGACCTGGTCTGGTTCACGCCGAACGGCAAAGAGATGCAGAACGGCGACTGGCAGCGCGACGACGCCCGCGCGATCGCGGTGTTCCTGAACGGCGACGCGATCTCGGAGCCGGACTCGCGGGGTGAGCCGGTGGTCGACGACTCGTTCCTGGTGCTGCTGAACGGCAACTTCGAGCCGGTCGACTTCCTGCTCCCACCGGAGGAGTACGGCGAGAGCTGGACGGTCGTGGTGGACACGACCACGCCGACCGGCACCGGGGACGCCGACGCGCACGCCGCCGGCTCGACGGTCGAGTTGGACGCCCGCAGCATGCTGGTGATGACCCGCCCGCGGCAGGCCGCCGGATGAACCAGGTCCCGCAGGCCACCTACCGGTTTCAGCTCCGCGCGGAGTTCGGCTTCGACGATGCCGCCGCGATGGTCCCGTACCTGTCGAGCCTGGGGATCTCGCACGCCTACCTGTCGCCGATCCTGCAAGCGGCACCCGGCTCCGCCCACGGGTACGACGTGGTGGACCACAGCCGGCTGTCCGAGCCGATGGGCGGCCGGCCCGCTTTCGACCGGCTCTCCGAACGGCTGGCCCAGTACCGGCTCGGCGCGGTCGCGGACGTCGTACCGAACCACGTCGCCGTACCGACGCCGGAAAGCCTGAACAAGGCCCTGTGGTCGGTGCTGCGGCTCGGGCCCGGTTCGCCGTACGCGGACTGGTTCGACGTGGACTGGGGCGCCGGGAACCAGCCCCTGCTGATGGCCGTACTAGGGCAGCGGATCGGCAAGGTGCTGGCGGACAACGAGCTGTCGGTCGACGGCGACGTACTGCGGTACTACGACCACGAGTACCCGCTACGCCCGGGCACCGAGGGACTGCCGATCGAAGAGCTCGTCACCGAGCAGTGGTACCGGCTGGCGCACTGGCGGGTCGCGGACGAGGAGCTGAACTACAGGCGCTTCTTCGACGTGGACACGCTCGCCGCAGTACGGCAGGAGACGCAGGAGGTCTTCGACGCAACGCACCAACTGCTGCTGGAGCTCCTGCACGAAGGGAAGCTCAACGGCTACCGCATCGACCACCCGGACGGCTTGGCCGACCCCCGTGGGTACCTCCGCCGCCTGGCAGAGCGCACCGGTGGCGCGTGGGTCGTGGTCGAGAAGATCCTCGAAGGCGACGAGGAGCTCCCACGAGACTGGCCCTGCGCGGGCACCACCGGGTACGACGCTCTGCTGAGAGTCGGCGGTCTGTTCATCGACCCTGCCGGCGCGGCACCGCTGGCGGCACTCCACTCCGAGCTCACAGGTGCACCGGCCGATTTCGGGCAGGTTGTGGAGCAGGCGAAGCGGGAGATCGTCCAGCACGGTCAGTACGCCGAGGTGCACCGCCTGGTCGAGCTGCTCGCTCGCATCTGCCAGGACGACGTCCGGCTGCGCGACCACACCCGACGGGCGTTCCACGAGGTCGTGGCAGAGCTGCTCGTCCAGTTCGACATCTACCGCGCGTACGTCGTCCCTGGTGAGGAGGCGCCCGCTACGGCTGTGGCCGCCATGGAGCGGGCGGCCGAGAAGGCCCGGGCGAATCTCGACGAGGACCGTCAGGAGACGCTGGACGTCGTACTGCATCTACTGCTCGGGCGGGAGAGCAGCACGATCGACGAGAAGGCCCGGGCCGAGCTGGTCGTCCGGTTCCAGCAGACGTGTGGTCCAGTGATGGCCAAGGGCGTCGAGGACACCGCGTTCTACCGGTGGCTGCGGCTCTCGTCGCTCAACGAGGTCGGTGGCGATCCGGAGCACTTCGGTGTCTCGCCGGAGGAGTTCCACGCGTACGCGTCCCGGCTGAACACGCACTGGCCGAAGACGATGACCACGCTGTCCACGCACGACACCAAGCGCTCTGAGGACGTACGTGCGCGGCTGGGTGTCCTGTCCGAGCAGCCGGCCGCTTGGGCGGAGGCCGTGCGCGAGTGGCGCCGCCTGTCGGAGGACCACCGCAGTCCGTTGCTGGACGGCAGTACGGAGTACCTCTTCTGGCAGACCCTCTTCGGCACGTGGGACAACGGTCCGCTTGCTGAGGACCGTATGCAGGGCTATCTGCAGAAGGCGATGCGAGAGGCCAAGCAGCTCACCTCGTGGACCTCCCCGGACGAGGAGTACGAGCAGACCGTCGCAGCGTTCGCTACGGCGGTCCTCCGCGACAACACGGTTCTTGAAGCAGTACGGCGTTTTGCGGACGAGCAGACGGACTTCGTGAGAGCGGCGACGCTCGGGCAGAAGCTCGTACAGCTGACGATGCCCGGCGTACCTGACGTGTACCAAGGGACCGAACTGGTCGACCTGTCGCTGGTGGACCCTGACAACCGGCGGCCCGTGGACTACGAGCGTCGCATCGAGCGGCTGCAGCACCTGGATGCAGGAGGTAAGCCCGTCGACCTGTCCGACGAGAAGCTGCTCGTCACGTCCAGGGCGCTCCGCCTCCGCCGGCAGTACCCGGACGCTTTCGCAGGCAGTTACACGCCATTGCCTACGTCCAACGGACATGCGGTCGCGTTCGCACGTGGCGACGCCGTGATCACGGTGGCGACCCGGTTGCCCGCAGCGCTGCAGCGGTTAGGCGGCTGGGGCGACAGTACAGTCGTACTGCCGAGCGGACGGTGGAAGAACGTGCTGACCGGGCGGGAAGTCGAGGGCGCAGCCGTCATCGCCGACCTGCTGACCGACCTGCCCGTCGCCTTGCTCGTCAGGAGCTGACATGCATACGTTCCGCGTTTGGGTGCCCGAAGCAACAAATGTCGACCTGGTGCTGCGGGACGGCGTACTGCCGATGCGCTCGGTCGACGACGGCTGGTGGGAACGCCAGGTGGCCGAGGCGCACCACGGCACCGACTACGCATACTCCGTGGACGGCAGCGATCCTCTGCCCGATCCACGCAGCCCCTGGCAGCCGGACGGGGTGCACGGGTTCAGCAGGGTCTTCGAGGCGGCCCGCTTCGAATGGAGCGACGACAGCTGGACCGGCCGTGACATCCGCGGATCGGTCTTCTACGAGCTGCACATCGGCACGTTCACCCTGGAAGGCACCCTGGACGCCGCGGCCGAGCACCTGGACTACCTGGCCGTGCTGGGCGTGGAGGTGGTCTCGCTGATGCCGGTGGCCGCGTTCCCCGGCGTCCATGGCTGGGGGTACGACGGCGTCGACCTGTACGCCGTACACGCACCGTACGGCGGACCGGAATCGCTGCAGCGTTTCGTGGACCGCTGCCACGACGCGGGACTCGCTGTCTGCTTGGACGTGGTCTACAACCACCTGGGCCCGAGCGGGAACTACCTCTCCAGCTTCGGCCCGTACTTCACCAGCAAGCACGACACGCCCTGGGGCCCGGCGGTGAACCTCGACGACACCGGGAGCAACGAGGTACGCCGGTGGATCTGCGACAACGCCCTGCGCTGGTTTCGCGAGTTCCACATCGACGCGCTGAGGCTGGACGCCGTACATGCGCTGGTGGACGACAGCCCGGTCCACGTGCTTCAGCAGCTCTCCACTGAAACCGCAGCACTGTCCGCGCAGCTCGGACGACCCCTAGGCCTGGTGGCCGAGTCCGACCTCAACGACCCGCGCACGGTCGACCCGGTGTCGGAGGGCGGGAAGGGGATGACAGCGCAGTGGAACGACGACTTCCACCACGCGCTGCATTCGCTGCTGACCGGAGAGCGGTTCGGGTACTACGTGGACTTCGGCGAGCCCGCGGCGTTCGCGAAGACACTGACCAAGGTGTTCATGCACGACGGGACGTACTCGACCTTTCGGCACAAGGTGTGGGGGCATCCGGTCGATCCGCGGACGCACCGCGGCGGCCAGTACCTCGCGTACACCGCGACCCACGACCAGATCGGGAACCGCGCGCTCGGCGACCGGCCGAAGCTGACGCCGGGACAGGTCGCGATCGGCGCCGCGCTCGTGCTCACATCGCCGTACACGCCAATGATCTTCATGGGGGAGGAGTGGGGTGCTTCGACGCCCTGGCGCTTCTTCACCGACTTCGAGGAGCCGGAGCTTGCGGACGCGGTCCGGACCGGGCGGCGGCGGGAGTTCGCGGAGTTCGGGTGGGACGCGGAGGACATTCCGGACCCGCAGGACCCGGAGACCTGGCGGAGCTCGGTGCTGGACTGGTCCGAGCCGGACGAGGCGCCGCACCGGGAGCTGCTGGAGTGGTACCGGCATCTGCTGAAGTTCCGGGCGCGGATGCCGGAGTTGCGAGACGACTCGCTGACCTCGGTCGAGATCGAGTACGAGCAGAACTATCTGGTGGTGAAGCGCGGCAGCCTGCGCGTGGTGGCCAATTTGGCTGCCACGGAGGCGGTGGTTCCGCTCGAGACGGCCGAGGGTTACCTGGTGATGTCCTTCGGCGAAGCCGACCTCGGGATCGGTGGCGTCTGGTTGCCGGGTCACGGCGTGGCGATCGTCGCCGTCTGAGATTTACCGGACAAACCGCACGTTTGTGGGTCATTCCAACAGAACCCGGCGTTCGAGCATGTTGATCCGTGGTGATTTCCGGAATCACTTGTCTTGCTGGTCTTTCGTGACCGACTGTGGATTGGCCAGCAGGGGACGGGGGGTTAGACGGGAGGACCGGATGACAGTCGGAGGAGTAGACACCTACTACGACTACGAAGAAAAGCAGTGGAAGAGCCGGAAGCTGGGCGGTGGTCCGATCCACCGCGGCCCCGTCTGCCCGGCGCCACGCACCCCGGACCACACGGTGCACGAGACGACCACCTCGACCACTCACGAGCGCCGTCCGTCCGGCCACCAAGCGGTACCGAAACACACACTGAACTGAGTCCACACGTCCAGCAGCCGGCGACGGCCGACGTCGCCGGCCAGTGGTTCCTGTGCGTCGGCCGGTGGGTTTTGCGGTGCCGGCCGGTGGCTTTTGGGCGCCGGCCAGGGGGCGCTGCGCGAGACAGGCCGGGGTCGGGGGCGAGGTAGTTCCTGGGTCGCATAGAGTGACAGCAGTCACGACCAGGAAGGACCCCCGCGCGATGGCCGACGCAGAAGACAAGCCGCCGTTCCCCGGTTTCGACACGACCAAGCCGAGTATCGCCCGGACCTACGACTACCTGCTCGGTGGCAAGGACAACTTCGCCGTCGACCGCGCCTTCGGCGACCGGTTCATCAACGAGCTGCCCGGCTCGCGGGTGATCGCGTACGACAACCGCGGCGCGCTGGTCCGCGCGGTCGACCAGATCGTCCGGACGACGCCGATCCGCCAGTTCATCGACCTCGGCAGCGGGCTGCCGACCGCGGACAACGTCCACCAGGTCGCCCAGCGGTACGCGCCCGAGACCAAGATCGTGTACGTCGACAACGACCCGATCGTGCTCGCCCACGGCCGCGCGCTGCTGGCCGAGAACGACAACACCACCGTCATCCAGGCCGACCTGCGCGACCCGAAGACCATCATCGAGAACGAGGACACGCTCCGGCTGATCGACTTCGGCAAGCCGGTGGGCGTGATCTTCAGCGCGGTGCTCCACCACGTCAACGACGAGGAGGACCCGGCCGCGATCGTCGCGTTCTGGCGCGACCGGATCGCCTCCGGCAGTCACGTCTTCATCAGCCACTTCCGCAGCGAGAACGACCCCCGCAGCCAGGAACTCGAGAAGGTCCTCCAGGGCTCGCTGGGTCGCGGCCGCTGGCGTACCGACGAGGAGATCCTCGCGCTGTACGGCGACGGCTTCACCGTGCTGGAGCCCGGGCTGGTTCCCGCGATCGAGTGGCGCAACGACGACGAGCCCGACGACCTGACCGACTACCAGCGCCTGATCGCCGCGGTGCTCGCGGTCAAGGACTGACCTTCCTGGTCGTCCTGGTCGTCCTGGTCAGGAAGGCGAACTGTGCCGCCTTCGTGGTGCCGTCGGGGTAGCTGATCTTCGACTCGGGGCCGAGCGTGAAGCCGCTGCGGCGGAGGCGGTTGACGGCGGCGGCGTTGCGCGCATCCGGTTCGACGACGATGCGCGGGTGGCCGAGGTGGTCGAAGACGAAGGTCGCCAGCGCGTCGATCAAGTGGCCGGTGAAGCCGGGGCGCCGGTCGCCCGAGGCGATCAGCAGCTGTACGCCGAGATCGCCCGGCTCGATGTCGTACGCCGCCCCGGCCGGATCCGCCTGCGGGTCGTACGTCTGCAGCAACGCCACCGGCGCGCCGTCGAGCCGTATGACGTACACGTGATGCGTGGGCACCGAGTCCAGGAACCGGTACGTCGCGGCGATCTCGTCCCGCGACAGCGACTGCATGCCCCAGAAGACCGCGCGGTCCGCCGTGACCCATTCGTGGATCAGGTCCAGGTCGCGCTCAGGATCTGCCTCGCCGATGTGGACTGTGCCGAAGTTGTCGACGTTGAGGTGGAAGCCTGAGTTCTCCCGCGTCGTTGGCCCGAGGGCGGGCGCCAGCGACCCGTTCAGCCAGAGCGGGAGTTGGTCGTGGTGGTGCGGATCGCCGAGTACGCCGGAGGCGCCGAGCGGGACGATCCAGCGGCTGGCTGAGCGGTCCGCGAGATCCCAGGCGTACCGGGCCGCCGACGCGCGGATGCACACGTCGGTCAGCCCCGGCAGGCTCGACGTCGACATCACGCAGTGGTGGTCGCCGGACAGGCCGAGGTCGATCGGTTCCTCGGCCGGCGCGAACAGTGGACCGCGCAGAGCGTGCAAGGGCGCGAGTTGGTGCGTCTCGCCCCAGGGCGGTCGCGGGCCGTTCGCGGCGACCTCCTCCAGTGCCTCGCGGGCGAGCCAGCTGACGTTGATCTGCGGGAGGAGATCCGTCGCGATGAGGTTCTCCAGTGCGTACGAGACGTGCGTGAGCGGGTCCATCCACGGCGTGAAGATGTCCGCGACGTCGGCGTTCTCCAGTACCGTGAAGTGGTCGGTGAGCCGTGATATCAGCGCCTTGCGCAGAGCGGCGTACGACGAGGCCGTCGTACTGTCGGCGTCCATCCGCCGGTCCCATGCGAACAGTTCGTTGCGGAGGGCAATGGCCTGTGCGGAGAGGTCGGTGAGGCCGGTGAGCAGGTCGAGGACGGAGCCGGCCGAGCCGAGGTAGGTGTCGCGGTGGATGGTGGGCATGTCGTCGACGGACCAGTCGTCGCGGGCGTTCACCAGTTCGCGGATGCGGTCTGCGCGATACGGTGCCGCGAACTCCACGCCCAGCGGCGCCGCCAGCTCGCGCGCATTGGCCATCACCGCCGGCCCGTGCACGTCCGCCCGCGGCAGGTCCAGCCAACCGTTCCACTCATGCCCGGCGTCCCAGGCCGGTACGACCCGCAACATGTTCGCCCGGTCCCGGCGCGGCACGACGCCCGCGGTCCGGTGCAGCAGACCGCCGGCGGTATCAGCGGCCAGTACGACGTTGACCGGCTCCACCCAGCCGTCGAACGCCGCGTCCACGTCGGCGACACTAGTTGCCCGAAGCAACCTCTCCATCGCCTCGAAGCCAAGCCGGCCGCTGACGCGCGCCGGATACCGCAACGAAACAGCCCCCTCGGCTCCGTCCTCGCCGGCGCCGCTCATGATGACCGGGCCGCGGTCCGTCTCGATCACCTCGATCTCGATCGGGTCCGCTCCCGCGACCTCCACCATCTCCGCGTGTGCGGTGGCGGGTTTCCATCCGCCGGGGCCGAGCGCCTCTACACGAGTGGACGTCCGGCGAAGCCGCTCGGCGTACAGGTCCTGGTAATCGGCCATCGCGTTGGTGATCGACCACGCGACCGTCCCGGTATGCCCGAAGTGCGCGAGCCCCGGAATTCCCGGCACTGCCAGCCCGAGTACGTCGTACTCCGGACATGTCAGCCGGATCTGCTGATAGACGCCCGGGCTCTCGACGTACCTGTGTGGATCACCCGCAACGATCGCCGCCCCGGAAGCGGTGTGCGAACCAGGGATCAGCCAACCGTTGCTCCCGGCACCATGCGGACCCTCCGACGAGAACAACTCGAGCGCCTCGTCGCCCAGCAGCGAGGCGACATGCGTCCGCCAGAGCTTCGACGGGAACCCCGCGAAGAGGATATGTACCGCCAGCCAGATCCCGAGCGGTGTCCACGGCTCCCACTTCTCCAACGTCAACCCGGTCTCAGCGAACTCCGGGGCCCGCCGCGCTCCGCCCGGCAGCGCGTGGTTCACCCCGTCGACGTACGCCGACACCCACTCCTGGGTCGCCGCGTCGAGCGCCTCGAAGCATCGCCGTGCGGTGTCCGCCAACCGCGCCTGCCGCGCGAACACGTCCCACCCGACCGCCTCCACCCCGAGGAACGCAGCAGTCGTCCCAAGACACCGCCGCCGTTCCAACTCAATCTGCCAGGCGCGGTCCCGGGCCGCGTTCACCCCCTGCAAATACACCAGCGCGAGCGGGTCCCCGGCCTCCAACTGCGGCACGCCGTACGCATCCCGAAACACCCTCGCGCTCAAAAGATCCCCACTTCAATCAGACAGATCCCCAACCTACGGCACCCACCCCCAATCCCAACCCCAATTCTCGCTGGCTGGTGAGTCAGTGTGCGGTGTGCGCCGGTGCGGGGGTGTTGGTCTGGAGGGCGGCGTCGACGGCTGTTTGGGCGTGGAGTTGCATTGAGTCGAGGAGGGGGAGGGGGAGTCCGCGGGGCTGATCAGGAGTTCGATCTCGGTGCAGGCGAGGATGATTGCTTCGGCGCCTTGGGTGGCGAGGTGGTTGATGATGGTGGTGTATGCGACTCGTGAGCGGTCCACGATCAGGCCTTGGGTGAGTTCGTCGAAGATGATTCGGTCTGCCAGCTCTCGGTCGGCCGGCTCGGGGACGACGACCTCGAGGCCCGCGGACCGCAGGTGGGCGAGGTAGAAGTCCTCCTCCATCACCCAGCAGCTGCCGAGCAGTCCGACCTTTGTGAGTCCGTCTGTCACCGCGCGACGTGCGACGGCGTCCGCGACGTGCAGCAGCGGTACGTCGACCGCGGTGGCGACGGCCTCGGCGTTCTTGTGCATGAGGTTCGAGCAGATCAGGATCATGTCGGCGCCGGCCAACTGACAGCGACGGCCCGCCTCGGCCAGGAGCCGTCCGGCCCCGGCCCAGTCGCCGAGTTGCTGATAGCGCCGGACCTCGGCGAAATCGAGTGATTGCAGCGCGATCTTCGCCGAGGCGTGCCCACCGAGCCGGCGCTGCGTCTCCTCGTTGATCACCCGGTAGTACTCCACGGTCGAGTACCAGCTCAGCCCGCCGATCAGCCCAATGGTCATCATGCGTCGATTCTCGGAGCGACCGAGCTTGAAGAGAATCCCTGTTGTTCCTGGGTCACCTCAAAGCCAGACTTATGGCTGTGGATCTACGTCGAGTGATGATCTTCCGGTCGGTGGCCAGAGCCGGCTCGATCAGCGCCGCCGCGCGCGAGCTCGGGTGGACCCAGCCGGCGGTCAGCCAGCACCTGGCTGCGTTGGAGCGTGAGGTCGGTACGCCGCTGTTGCTGCGCGGGCCCCGCGGGGTCGAGATCACCGAGGCCGGTCGCCTGCTCCTGGCCCGCGCCGACACGGTCGCCGGCCAGCTACACCTGGCAGACGAGGAACTGGCCGCCATCGCCCAACTGCGACGAGGAAGCGTACGACTGGCGGCGTACCCGTCCGCGCTCGCAACCATCGTTCCTAAAGCCGTCGCCGCTGTGCACCACCGGTACCCGGACATCGACGTGACGCTCGTCGACGCCGAGCCACCGGAAGCGTTGGCACTCCTCGAACGAGGCGACATCGACCTGGCCCTGGTCTTCGGCTACGACCGATCGACGGACCTCGGCCTCGGGCTGCGCCGCCGATCCGTCGGAGCCGAGCCGGTGCATCTGATCGTGCCCCCGACGAGCCCGTACGCGGCCGGGCCGGTCAGCCTGGTCGACCTCTCCGGTGAGCCCTGGATCGTCGGCTGCGAACGCTGCCGATCACACCTGCTGGAGCTGTGTCGCGAGGCCGGCTTCGCCCCGATCGAGCGGCACACGACCGACGACTACGTGGTCCGGCAGAACCTGGTCGCCGCAGGTCTCGGCGTCACGCTGCTTCCGGAGGCCGCTCTCACCGCCTTCCGCCATCCCGGTGTCGTCGTACGTCCCGACGACCGCTTCGGCCGGCGGAGCATCAGCATCTGTTACCGCGACGGCGCCGACCTCGTACCGGCCTGCGCCGCCTTGCTCGGCGAACTCCACCCCTGACGCCGGGTAGGGTTCCGGCCGTGCCTCGTCAACTCATCACCGCGCTCGACGTCACCGATCACGAACTCGCGACCCGGCTGCTCGAGATCCAGCACGCCGCGTACGCCGTGGAGGCCGAACTGATCGGGTTCGACGGAATCCCACCGCTGCAGGAGGATCTACACGAGTTGATGGCCTCGACCGAGCACTGGCTCGGCCGGTACGACGGGTCGCACCTCGTCGGCGCGGTCGCGTACGAACTGCCCGACGAGCGCACCGTCGAGATCTCCCGGCTGATCGTGGACCCGAAGCACGCCCGGCGCGGTCACGGCCGGGCGCTGCTCGACCACCTGGACGAGCTCGAGCCGCGCCCGGTCAGCGAGGTCTCCACCGGAGCCGCCAACACCCCGGCCGTCAACCTCTACCTGTCCCGCGGCTACACGAAGACCGCGGACGTCGAAGTTGCCCCGGGCATCTACATCACGCGGTTCCGCCGCGGGTCCTGACCTGCTCGAACCCGTAGTACAGCGCCAGCAGGAACACGACGATCAACGTGAGCTGCGCGGAAACGAACGAGATCCCGATCGTCGCCGCATAGATCACCGTGCCGACCGAGTAGCGGACCAGCGACCGACGGATCTCCGCCTTCGACATGGTGTGGTCGACCAGATGGTGGCGGAGTACGTACCACCAGATCAGGCTGAAGGCGATCGCCGCGAGGGTCAGGTTGGTGCTGTAGACCGCGCCGGCGACGTGCCCGTTGTCGTCCTCGAGGTGCTCGGCGAACAAGCTGGTCGGGAACGGCAGCAGCGTCACCCACAGCAGCAGCAACAGGTTCAGGAACATCAGCCCGCGGTCGGCGCGCCGGATCTGCCGGAACATCGAGTGGTGGTTGACCCACATAATGCCGAGGATCGCGAAGCTGGCCAGGTACGCCGCGAACTGCGGCCACTCGTCCAGCAGTGCCGGCCACAACCGCTGACCCTCCTCGAGCTTGGGTGCGTGCAGTTCGAGCACGAGGAGGGTGATGGCGATCGCGAAAACGCCGTCACTGAACGCTTCGAGCCGATTCGTCTCCGCGAGATCGGACGGGCCGGACGAGGGCTGGTCGGACTGGGTGCTCACGGGCACCCAGTCTGAACCAATCAGCCCTGGTCAGCGCAGAGAAAGCGCTGTCCAGCTGATCGCCGGTAGCGTAATCGTCAATCGCCCGTCGACGAGCCCCGCGTCGGCCGGTTGTGCGGTAACGCGGTCCGGCTGGGCGGCGGAGTTCGTGGCCAGCGGATCGGCGTCGTGCACGATCAAGGCCTCGTCGATCGAGGTCACCCCGGTCCGGCTGACATCGATCGTGACCTCGACCGGCCCCTCGGTCGAGCGGTTCACGGCGAACAGCGCGACCTTGCCGTCGTCGTACGTCGCCACCGCGTCCACCGCGGACACTTCGCCGTACCGGGCGGTGTGGACGGTCGGCGAGTCGGGCGAGATCCGCAGTACCTGGCCGGCCGCGAGCCGGGAGGTGATCGCGAACGGGTGGAACGTCGGCTGCCGCCACGCCGCGCCGCCGGGCTCGGTCATGATCGGCGCGATCACGTTCGCGAGCTGCGCGAGGCACGCCACGCCGACCCGGTCGCTGTGCCGCAGCAACGAGATCAGAAGGTTGCCGACCACAACCGCATCGGTGACGTTGTACTCGTCCTCGATCCGCCGCGGTGCCACCTCCCACTGGTCGCCGGGGCCGTCGGTACGGCGGGAGCGTTCGCCGTACCAGACGTTCCACTCGTCGAACGAGATGCCGATCTTCTTGCTGCTCTTGAGTTCTGCGCCGACGTGGTCCGCGGTGGCGACAACCGCGTCGATGAAGTGGTCCATGTCGACCGCCGAGGCCAGGAACGACGCGGTGTCACCGTCGTCGTTGCCGTAGTACGCGTGGCACGAGATGTAGTCGACGAACTCGTACGTCTCCCGCAGTACGTCCCGCTCCCAGGTCCCGAACAGCGGCATCTTCGAGGAGGACGAACCGCACGCGACCAGTTGCAGATCCGGCTCGATCATCCGCATCGCCCGCGCGGTCTCCGCCGCGAGGCGGCCGTACTCGGTCGGCGTCTTGTGCCCGACCTGCCACGGCCCGTCCATCTCGTTGCCGAGGCACCACAGCTTGATCCCGTACGGCGACGCGCCGTGTGACTCGCGGAGATCCGAGATGGCCGTGCCGCCGGGGTGGTTGGTGTACTCGAGTAGATCGAGCGCCTCCTGGACGCCGCGCGTACCAAGGTTGATCGCCATCATCGGCTCGACACCGGCCTTGGCACACCACTGGTTGAACTCGTCCAGCCCGAACTCGTTGGTCTCGATGCTGTGCCAGGCGAGATCAAGACGCCGCGGCCGGGACGAGCGCGGCCCGACGCCGTCCTCCCAGCGGTAGTTGGAGACGAAGTTTCCGCCGGGATACCGGACCACGGAAACACCGAGCTCCCGGGTCAGTTCCAGGACGTCTTTACGGAAACCGTTCTCGTCGGCGGTCGCGTGGCCGGGTTCGTAGATGCCGGTGTACACGCACCGGCCCATGTGCTCGACGAACGTCCCGAAGGTCCGCCGGTTCACCGGCGCGATCGTGAACGCCGGGTCGATGGTCAGAGTGGCAGAGGGCACCGGATGGCTCCTGTCATCAGGTGTCTAGCCCTTGATCCCCGCGTCGCCGACACCGCGGACGACGTTGCGCTGGAACAAGGCGTAGACGATCAGCAAGGGCAGACCGCCCAGCACGGCCGAGGCCATGATCTGGGCGTAGCGCAGGCCGTACGAGCCCTGCACGTTGGCGAGGCCGACCGGGATCGTCATCATTGACGGGTCGGTGGTCACGATGAAGGGCCAGAGGAAGTTGTTCCAGGCCCCGATGAAGGTGAAGATGCCGACGGCAACCAGGATCGGCCGGGACATCGGCACCATCACGCTCCAGACGATCCGCCACCGGGACGCGCCGTCGACCCGGGCGGCGTCCTCGTAGTCGCGGGAGATGCCGTCGAAGAACTTCTTCAGCACGAACACCATCACCGGCGCGACCACCTGCGGCAGCACGATGCCGAAGTACGTGTCGACCAGGCCGAGCCGGGTCATCTCCTGGAACAACGGCACGATCAGCACCTGCGGCGGTACCAGGATGCCGGCGATGATGATCCCGAACAGCACCCGCCGTCCGGGAAACGTCGTGCGGGAGAAGCCGTAGGCCGCGAGCACCGACACGACCAGGGTCAGCGCGGTCACGAGGATCGACACGATCGTGCTGTTCAGGAACCAGCGGATCAGGTCGCCCTGGTCGATGACACTGCGGTACGCACCGATGGTCGGCGACTGCGGGAACCAGGTGATCGGCGCGCGGGTGGTTTCCGGCTCCGGCTTCAGCGACGTATCGAGGGCCCAGAGCAACGGCACCAGCCAGACGATCGCGAGGATCACCGCGCCGACGGTGGTCGCCGTACCGGCGAAGGTCCAGCGTGGTTTCACCGGTCCGCTGCGCGCGGGCCTGGTCGTCGGCGAGACCGACGTCGACTCCAGCAAGGCGGTCATGCCGACTCCCCCCGTCCGGAGAACAGTTTGAACTGCGCCACGGCGACGATCACGATGATCGCGAAGAACAGGTACGAGATCGCCGACGCGTAGCCGATCCGGTAGCTGGTGAAGCCGGACTCGTAGATGTACTGGATGATCGGCCGGGTCGCGTAGTTCGGCCCGCCGTTGGTCATCAGGTAGATCTGGTCGAAGATCTTCAGCGACGCCACCAGCTGCAGTACGGCGATCAGCCCGGTCGTCCGGCTCAGCAACGGCAGCGTGATCCGGAACAACTGCTGAAGTCCGTTCGCGCCGTCGATCCGGGCCGCCTCGTACACCTGCTCCGGAATCCCTTGCAGGGCAGCCAGATAGAGCAGGAAGTTGAACCCGACCGTCCACCAGACGGTCGTGATCACCACCGCGAGCATCGCGCGGTTGTCCGTGTTCAGCCAGTCGATCTCGGCGAAGCCGCCGGCCGTCAGCAGCCCGTTCACCAGGCCGAACCCGGGCTGGTAGATCCACACCCAGATCAGCGTCACGACGGTGGCCGGGAGGACAAATGGAGCGAAGTACGAGAACCGCAGCAGCCAGCCGAGCAGGCCTTTGCGGTTGGCGAGCAGAGCCATCACGAGCGCCACGATCACCAGTGGTGGCGTACTCATCGCGGTGAAGACCAGCGTGTTCTTCAGCGACGACCAGACGGCCGGGTCACCGAACAAATCGCGCCAGTTCTGCAGGCCGAGGAACTCGTGCTTGACGCCGGCCAGGCTGGTGTTGAAGAAGCTGTTCCAGAAGCCGGAGATGACCGGCCACAGCATGAAGACGACGAACAGCAGCAGGAACGGTGCCACGAAGAACAGCCCGCCCCAGCGCTGTTTCCAGTCCGCTTTTTCCATCAGAGGGTCCTCCTGTCAGACCGGGGACGGGGTGTCGAGGAGCTTCTGGGTGGCGGCCTTGAACTGCGCGAGGGCGGCCTTCGGGGTGGCCTGTCCGCTCGCGATCCCGCTGAACGCGGCCGCCGCCTCGTTCTCCAGTTGGGCTCCCGAGCCGCTGAACCACGCGTCCGGGTCGTACAGCACGTTCGGCGCCACGCTGCGGTACTCCGCCTGCGGCTTCAGGTTCAGGTACTCCGTACTCTTCACCACCGGCTGGTACGCCGGGATGTGGCCGCCGGCGGCCCACTCGGCGCTGTGCTTCAGCATCCAGGCGATGTACTCGATGGTCGCCTTCGTGTCGTCGGCGTTCCGGTGCGACTGGTGCGGCAGGACGAACGTGTGCGAGTCGCCCTGGAACTTCGGTACGTCGTACACGACCGGGAACGGCGCCATGCTGAACGGCAGCTTCGCGGTCTGGTAGGTCGTGACCTCCCACTCGCCGTTGAAGCTCATCCCCGCGTCGCCGTTGCTGAACTGGGCAACCAGCGCCGCGTAGTTCGCGGACCGCGGCGTGAGCCCTTCACTGGCGAGCTTCGCGATCAGGTCCAGCGCCTCGAGCGCCTTGGCGTCGTCGAGCACCAGTTGGGTGCTGTCCTCGTTGAAGAACTTGCCTTCGAGCTGGCCGTACAGCGTGTACCAGAGCCGCCACGGGCTGGTCGTGTCGACCGAGACCGCGTACTTGCCGGTGACGGACTTGACCGCCCGGAGCATGTCGAGGAACGCCGTCACGCCCTTGACCGGCTTGATCTTCCCGTCCGGCCCGAGCAACCCGGCTTTCTTGCAGATCTCGGTGTTGTAGTAGAGCACGAACGGGTGCTGGTCGAGCGGTACGGCGTACAACTTGCCGTCGACCACGCAGCGGTCCCAGGTCGCGGGCAGGAAGTCGGACTGCTGGATGCCGGCGGCGTTCAGCAGCTCGACCGGGATCGGGTCGAGCATCGTGGTCGGGCTGAAGCCCTTGATCCGCGACATGTGCATGGTCGCGACCTCGGGCGCCCGGCCGCCGGCCGCGGACATCGCGAGCTTGGTGTAGAACGGCGGACCCCAGGCCAGCGTGTGGGCCTGGAACGCGACGTCCGGGTGCTCGGCGACGTACTGCTGATGGATCTGCAGCAGGCGGGCGCCGTCGCCGCCGCCGAAGAGGTTCCATTCCCGGACCTTGGGCTTGCCGCGGAGGGTTCCGCAGCCGGTCAGAGCGAACGCGCCGAGCAGGCCACCAAGTACTGCTCGACGCCCAGGGGAGTAAGGGGGCATTTGTCCTCCAGGCGGAGTGGAGCACGCTTCTACACCGATGTACTACATCGGTGTAGAAAGATTGCACGGCCGCCTGAGGACCGTCAAGACGTCAGTTGGTGCCGGTGGTGGATTCGCGGATGTGCAGCTCGTGCCGGGCGGCGATCTCCTGGTGTTCGGAGTCGTCACCGGCCATCCGGCGGACCAGCAGGTCAACCGCCGTCCGGGCGATCTCGGTGCGCCCCGGATCGACCGTGGTCAGGCTCGGATTGCTGTAGCTGGCCTCGTCGATGTTGTCGAACCCGGCCACCGCGACGTCGTCGGGGACCCGGATGCCGTGCTGGGCGAGCACCCGCAGCGCACCCAGCGCGAGCGTGTCGTTCAGCGCGAGGACCGCGTCGAACGTGCGGCCGGACGCGAGCAGCCGCTCGGTCGCCTCGGCGCCGGTCGCGCGGTGCCAACGGCCGGCCGGGAACGCCAGCTCGGACGGTACCTCGAGGCCGTGCTCGGTCAGCGTCTCGGCATACGCGCCGTACCGGATCGCGGCCGTGCCGATCTTCTCGCCGGGATGGACGCCGAGGACCGCGATCCGCCGGCGGCCGATCGCCAGCAGGTGCTCGACGGCGGCCTTCGTACCGCTGACGTTGTCGATCATCACGTGGTCGACCGGGCTGTGGAAGATCCGCTCGCCGAGCAGCACCAGCGGCGTGTTCGACTTCAGTTGATCGATGTCCTCCTGGCCGAGGCCGAGCGGGCTGTAGAGCAGGCCGTCGACCAGGTGGCCGCGGGGCCGGGCCAGTACGGTCAGCTCGCGGTCGCGGTCCGCGCCGGTCTGCTCGATCATCACCGTCAGGCCGTGTTCGTCGGCGGCCTCGATGACCTGGTCGGCGAGCTCCCCGAAGTACGGCAGGCTCAGCTCGGGAATCGCCAGCCCGATCACCCCGGTCCGCCCGGACTTGAGGTTCCGGGCGGAGATGTTCATCCGGTAGCCCAGTTGGTCGATCGCCGCGAGCACCTTGGTCCGGGTCTCCTCGCGGATGTACGGGTACCCGTTCATCACGTTCGAGACGGTCTTCGGAGACACGCCGGCCTCACGCGCGACGTCGCGCATCGTCACCGCCATGGCGTCACGGTAACTGAGGAGGTCAGCCCTGGGGGTCGTGCGGTGGGCGGCGTGGCGGGTTGGGCTGGGGGCCGAGGGACCTGCTGCCCGGGTGGTCGGGAATGTCGGGCTCGTCGTCCTTGTCGAGTTCGAGGCCCTCCTCGCGGAGGGTGTCCTCGACTGCGGGATCCATCTCGTGACCGGGGTGTGGCAGTCCGGGCCTGTCGAAGCTCATGGCACCTCCGTGCCGCTCGTCGTTGTCCCCACGGTACGACTCCAGGGCCTTGCGCGATACATGATCCAGTCATATGAATGGATCATGTCCGAAGCGAACGTCTGGGCCGCCTGGACCCTGCGCAGTCATGACGCGTTGACCGCCGCCGTGGCCGAGGTGATGCCGCCGGGCCTGGGCCCGCGCGACCTCGCCGCGCTGACCCTGCTCGCCGCGCACGAAGGCTGCTCGGCGGACTGGCTGTTCGCGCGGATCGGGCTCACACAGTCCGGCACGGTCCGGCTGATCGACCGGCTGGAGCGCCTCGGGTACGTCGATCGTGCGCGCCGCGGACGGGTGCTCGCGCTCGGGCTGACGGCCGCGGGGCGTGAGCTGCTCGCGGCGTGGACCGCGGCCCGGGACTCTGCGGGGGAGGAGGTGCTGGATGCGCTGACGGCGGATGAGCGGCGGCAGTTGACCGAGTTGCTGTCGACGGCCCTGCGTCGTACGCCGCGGGCTCGTTCGGTCGCCGATGCGACCTGCCGATTCTGCGACTGGCCGGCCTGCTCGGCCTGCCCGGTGGATGAGTCCGTGGAGGCGTCACCGTGAGCCGGCCGGTCGCTGGGCTTGCGGTTGCCTGGACGCTGGCCTCGACGGCGGACAACTTCGTGATGTTCGTGCTGTTGTGGATCGCCGGTCCGCAGGGCTGGACCGGTGCGGAGACCGCGCTGCTGGTCGTGGCTGCTCGGGTCCCGACGGTTGCCGGCGGCATCCTCGGTGGCCGCGCGGTCGATCGGTTCGGTCCGGTCCCGATGCTGATCGCCGACGGGGGCGCGCGGGTCGTCCTGATGGGCGCGTTGGCGGTCGCGGGCTGGGGTCAGCACCCGTCGCTCTGGGTCGTGATCGGGCTGTGCGCGGCCGCCGGTACGACGCCACCGTTGGCCTACTCGGCTTCCCGAACGCTGACTCCACTACTGGTCGACGACGAGTCGCTGCCGCGCGTCAACGCGTGGCTGGGGATCGGTGATCAGCTGCCGATGGTGCTCGGCGCCGTGCTGGCAGGGCCGGCGCTCGGCCTGCTGGGCCCGGGACGCGCGTTCCTGGTGCCGTTCGCGATGATGCTGATCGTCGCCGGGATCGCCATCCGCCTACCGCGCCGTCGTACGACCAGTCCTGAGACCGCCGAGGTGCCGCGCGTGCGTTGGTCGAAGGGACCGGTGGTGGGCTTGATCGCCTTGTCCGCCGTGTACTACTTCACGTACGGACCGTTCGAGAGCGTCCTGCCGCACTTCACCCGCGACCAGCTGCGCAGTGGGGTGTCGGGCTACACCGTGTTGTGGGTGGCCTTCGGGGTGGCGGCGTTGTCGACCGTACCGCTCGCGTCCTGGCTCGGTCGGCGCCGACCGGGGTTGGTGAACGCGATCGGTGCGCTGGTGTGGGGTCTGGTCACCCTGCCGATCGTCTCGATGTACACGCTGCCACCCGCGGTGGCGATCTTCGTTGTGTCGGGGGCGGTCTGGGGCCCGTACTCCGCGATCGAGACGACCGCGCTCCAGCGGTGGGTCGATCCGGCGGCGCACGGAGCGATGTTCGGGACCCAGCGGGCGCTGCTGGCCATCGCCTCTCCACTCGGCGCCGCGGCAGGAGCGCTGGCGCTGGACCACACCAGCCCCGCAAGCATCCTTGCCATCTCGGCCTTGAGTTGCAGCGCCGCCGGTGCGATCGCCGCGTGGCCACTGCGGGCCGTCGGCGCCCGGCGAGGTCCGTAGGGTGGGCCTGTGGACATCGAAGGGTTGTGGGATGCGGAGCCGGGCTGGTTGAACACTGCGTCGTACGGGTTGCCGCCGCGAGTGGCATGGGACGCGTTGCAGGCTGCCTTGGCGGACTGGCGAGTCGGTGCGACCAGTTGGGAACCGTGGGACGAGTCGACGGCGCGGGCTAGGGAGTCGTTCGCGCGGCTGGTCGGTGCGGACGTCGCGGACGTGTTCGTCGGGAGTACGGTGTCCGCGGCGATGGCGCCGATCGCGAATGCGTTGCCGGACGGCGCGAAGGTGCTCACCGACAGCGTGGAATTCACGTCGAACGTCTTCCCGTGGCAGGTGCACGCGGACCGCGGCGTCCAGGTGGTCGCCGTACCGTCGGAAGACCTGGTCGCAGCCATCACGCCCGGGATCGACCTGGTCGCGGTGTCCGCGGTGCAGTCGTCGACCGGTGCCGTCCTCGACCTGCCGGCAGTAGTTGCCGCAAGCAAGGAGATTGGCGCGCTCGTGGTGATCGACGGGAGCCAGGCCGTGGGCTGGCTGCCGCTGCGCGTCGACGGTATCGATGCCTTGATCACCCACACCTACAAGTGGTTGATGTCGCCACGCGGCGCGACGCTCGGATACCTGTCACCACGGTTGCAGGAGCGCTGCCGACCGTCCGCAGCCGGTTGGTACGCCGCGCGTGACGTGCACAGTTCGTACTACGGCCCGGTGATGGAGCTCGATCCGGGCGCACGCCGCTTCGACCAGTCGCCCGCGTGGTTCAGCTTCGTCGGCGCCGCGCCGGCGCTCGAGTTGGTCGAGCAGCTCGGTGTCGACAGCATCAACCAGCACAACGTGGAGCTCGCGAACGAGTTCCGCGCCGGCCTCGGTCTCGAACCGTCAGACAGCGCGATCGTCAGCACGAACCTGCCCGGCGCGCAGGAGGCCTTCGCCGCGGCCGGTATCCGCGCGGCGGTCCGCGACGGCAAGCTCCGCGCGTCGTTCCACATCTACACGACGCGGGCCGACGTACAGAAAGCCCTCTCGGCGCTGAAGCCCTTCATCTAAGCTGCTGATATGGCTGGCTTGAGTATCGGGCAGGTGGCGGAGCGGACCGGGTTGAGTGTGCACGCGCTGCGGTTCTACGAGCGTGAGGGGTTGTTGGCGGACGCGGTACGGCGGGAATCGAACGGGCGGCGGGTCTACACCGAGGACGATGTGGACTGGCTGAACATGTGCATCAAGTTCCGCTCGTCCGGGATGCCCTTGGACACGATCCGCAAGTACACGGACCTGGTCCGGCAGGGCCCCGGGAACGAGGCCGACCGGCTCGCGCTGCTGAAGAGCCACCAGGACTACGTGAGCGAGCAGATCGCGGCGCTCAACGAATGCCTGAACGTGATCACCTGGAAGGTCGGCTGCTACCAGGAGGCGCTCGATGCAGGCCAGGCCGACTGCCTGTGGACGGCTGCGCCCGCACAGGCAGCCAGCGAGGCGTCGTAATCAGCTCAGCGCGGTCTCCATCGCGGCGAGCGTGCTGCGCATGTTCGCCGCCAGTTCGTCGAGACGTCCCTGAATGATCTCGGCGGCCCGGTCGGGGTACTTCGTGACACCCATCCGGAGCCCGCTCTCGCCCGGACCGTGCGAGAACGTCTGCTGTACGAGGGTCTGTGCGCCTCGGTCCGCCAGCGCGTACTCCCAGTGCGCGAACGGGACGTCCTCATCGCCGTACACGTCCCAGCCGAACCGGGTCGGCTCCTGGAAAACGGTGACTGTGCAGGTCACGTACGTTTCCAAACCGTCCGCGAACCGGTTCCGCGCCTCGAAACGGGCACCCGGTTCCAGCCAGGCGCCGTAGTAGCACTCGGGGCTCCACTCGCCGTACCGCTCGATCGCGGTGATCCCCGACCACAGCTCGTGGATCGGCAGGTTCATCAGTACTCCGACGCCGGTGGTCGCACCGGTCACTCCGTAGTCGTTCATACCCGGGACATCGGAGGCAGCCCGGACACCTCGACATTTCTCAGCTGAGTTGCCACCTGGCGCCGGGGTCGATCGGGAGCAACCGGGCGGCGATGGCCTCCGACGGGCCGGGGGCGACGACGGCTAGGGCGTCGGCGATCGCCGGGCCGCGGAGCATGGCCGCGCCGCCGTGGCCGACCGGTACGGCGCCTTGCGGGGTGAGGAGGACCGGCACGAGCCGGGTGTTCGTCGGGTGGCAGGTGATGCCGCCGGGGACGGAGATGTTCGCGAGGCTCGGGAGCGGGAGGCCGCGCATGCGGGTGATGGCCGCGACGCCCAGCGTCAGGAACGCGACGAGCGCGGCGTGCGGGTTTCCGGGGAGGCCGAGGACGAGGCGGCCATCGGGGAGTTGCGCGAGTGCTTGCGGGTGACCGGGACGGCAGGCGACACCGTCGACGATCAGCTCTGCCTCCAACTCGCGAAGTACGGCCCGGAGGTGGTCGGCCGGTCCCGAGGCCGACGATCCGGAAACCAGGACCACGTTGGCCTTCGATTCCTTGATCGCGGCGACCAGTTCGTCGCGGTCGTCCCGGAGGTGCTTTAGTACGCCGTTCTGCGCGCCGGCGCGGGTGATCAGGCCGGGCAGCATCGGGCCGATCGCGTCCCGGACGCGACCAGGCGCGGACGGCCCGCGGTGGACGAGCTCGTCGCCGGTGACGAGGGCGTCGACGGTCGGCTTCGGGATGACGGTGAGACGGTTGAGGCCGACGGTCGCGGCCAGCCCGAGCACGGCCGGGTCGACCACGATGCCGGCGGGGAGCAGCTGGTCGCCGGGGCGGCATTCCTCACCGGCGCGGCGGATGTGCCGGCCTTCCTTGACGGGTCCTTCCAGCCGGTCGCCGGTGACGGTCGCGTCCTCGGTCCGTACGACGGACGTCGCGCCTTCCGGAACGGTCGCACCCGTGACGATCCCGGCCGCCTCGCCGTCGGCGAGCGTGCCGGGATCCGTGGCGCCGGCCGTGACGTGGCCGATGATCCGCCACGGTCCGTCGCCGCGGACGGCGTACCCGTCCATCGCCGACCGGTCTACCGGCGGTACCGCGACCGGCGCGACCAACGGCGTACCGAGCACGCAGCCGTCCGCGTCGTGCAGCGGTTTGGAGACGACCACGCCCGGTCGCGCCACCGCGTGCGCGAGCCGTCGAGCCACGTCCCACTCGACTGCTTCCCGCTGCCGATGGGCGCGCGTCACCCCGGGCCTGTCGTCCACACCACAACCCTCTCCAACCAGACCCGCGTTGTCGACCCGGCGCCGCCCGGCGGCGGGCGTGCCGCCGGTCACAATGCCTGGAGCTTCTTCGCGGCCAGGGCGGCGGCCGGGTCGAGGTCGGTGGCGCCGGAGTTCGCGTGGTCGATCAGGGCCTGTTTCATCCGCGGGTCCCAGACCGCCTTCAGATGGTTGGCGATCGCGGTGGCGGCGTCGGTGGGGGAGCGGTGCGCGAACTGGGCAGCGATCTCGTTCGCCAGTCGCACGTACGGCGGCACACCTGCGCTCATCGCTTGCCTCCAGCAACCGCCGGCTCGCGGGCCGCGTCGGTGACGGTCGATGCCGGAACGAGGTCGACCTGGACCGCGGTGACCTTGTACTCGGGGCAGTTCGTGGCCCAATCCGAGTTGTCCGTGGTGACCACGTTCGCACCGCTGACCGGATGGTGGAAGGTGGTGTAGCAGACGCCGACCGGCATCCGGTCCGAGATCCGCGCCCGTAGCTCGGTCCGCCCGACCCGGCTCGACAGCGCGACCAGGTCCCCGTCCGTCACCCCGCGGACCTCCGCGTCGTGCGGATGCAGTTCCAGCACGTCCTCGGCATGCCAGGCGACGTTCGCGGTACGCCGGGTCTGCGCGCCGACGTTGTACTGCGAGAGGATCCGCCCGGTCGTCAGGATCAACGGGTACTTCCGCGTGGACCGCTCCGACGTCGGCACGTACACGGTCTCCATGAACCGGCCCTTGCCGCGGGTGAACTCGTCCTCGTGCATGATCGGCGTACCGGACGGATGGTCCACGTTGCACGGCCACTGGATCGACCCGAGCTCGTCGAGCTTCCCGAACGAGACACCGGCGAACGTCGGCGTGGTGATCGCGATCTCGTCCATGATCTGCGCCGCCGAGTCGTAGTGCATCGGGTACCCCATCGCCTGCGCGAGGTCGCAGACGATCTCCCACTCCTGCTTCCCGGTCCGCGGCGCCATGATCGGCCGCACCCGGTTGATCCGTCGCTCCGCGTTCGTGAACGTACCGTCCTTCTCCAGGAACGACGTCCCCGGCAACAGGACGTGCGCGAACTTCGCGGTTTCGTTGACGAACAGGTCCTGGACGACGAGCAGATCGAGCGCCGCCAGTGCCGCGTGGACGTGCTGCGTGTTCGGGTCCGACTGGGCGATGTCCTCGCCCTGCACGAACAGTGCCCTGAACGAGCCGTCGATCGCCGCGTCGAACATGTTCGGGATCCGCAGCCCCGGCTCGTCGAGGATCGGCGTACCCCAGAGCTTCTCGTAGATGTCGCGGACGTCGTCGTCGGAGACGTGCCGGTAGCCGGGCAGCTCGTGCGGGAACGAGCCCATGTCACACGAGCCCTGCACGTTGTTCTGGCCGCGCATCGGGTTCACGCCGACACCCGGCCGGCCGATGTTTCCGGTCGCCATCGCCAGGTTGGCCATGCCCATCACCATCGTCGAGCCCTGGCTGTGCTCGGTGACGCCGAGACCGTAGTAGATCGCCGCGTTTCCGCCGGTCGCGTACAGCCTGGCCGCCGCGCGGATCTTCTCCGCCGGTACGCCGGAAATCTCCGACACCGCTTCCGGGCTGTGTTCGGGCTGCGCGATGAAGGTTTCCCAGGCCTCGAAATCCTCGCACCTGCTGCTCACGAACTCCCGGTCCACCAGCCCCTCGGTGACGACCACGTGGGCGAGGGCGTTGATGATCGCGACGTTCGTCCCGGGGGCGAGCTCGAGGTGGTACGCCGCCTCGACGTGCGGCGAACGCACCAGGTCGATCCGTCGCGGGTCGATCACGATCAGCTTCGCGCCGTTGCGCAGCCGTTGCTTCATCCGCGAGCCGAACACCGGGTGCGCGTCGGTCGGATTGGAGCCGATCAGCAGGATCACGTCGCACTCGTCGACGGAACGGAAGTCCTGCGTTCCGGCGGATTCCCCGAAGGTCTGCTTCAGCCCGTACCCGGTCGGCGAGTGGCAGACCCGGGCGCAGGTGTCGACGTTGTTGTTCCCGAAAACGGCACGCACCATTTTCTGGACCGCGTACACCTCTTCGTTGGTGGTCCGCGACGAGGTGATCGCGCCGATCGACCCTTGACCGTGCTCGGCCTGGATCTCGCGCAGCCGGCGGGCGGTGAAGGAGATCGCCTCGTCCCAGGAAACTTTCCGCCACGGCTCCGACACCGTGTTCCGGACCATCGGCTCGAGCACTCGGTCGGGGTGGCTCGCGTACCCGAACGCGAACCGGCCCTTCACACATGAATGCCCTTCGTTCGCGCCGCCGTTCTTGTACGGAACCATCCGGACCAGCTCGTCACCACGCAGCTCGGCCTTGAACGAGCAGCCGACACCGCAGTACGCGCACGTCGTCAGCACGGTTCGCGTCGGCATGCCGAGCTCGATCACCGACTTCTCCTGCAGCGTCGCGGTCGGGCACGCCTGGACGCACGCCCCGCAGGACACGCAATCCGACTCGAAGAACGACACCCCGGCGCCGGCGGCGACCTTCGAGTCGAATCCTCGTCCCTCGATGGTCAGCGCGAGCGTTCCCTGTACTTCGTCGCACGCGCGGACGCAGCGCGAGCAGGCGATGCACTTCGACGCCTCGAAGTCGAAGTACGGGTTCGAGGTATCGGTCGGTGCGTCCAGGTGGTTCGCACCTGCCTCCACTCCGGAGCCGTACCGGACCTCGCGCAGGCCGGTGACGCCGGCCATGTCCTGGAGCTCGCAGTCGCCGTTCGCGGAACAGGTGAGGCAGTCGAGCGGGTGGTCGGAGATGTACAGCTCCATCACGCCGCGGCGGAGTTTGCCGAGTCGCTCGTTCTGCGTCCGGACGATCATGCCGTCGGCGACCGGCGTCGTACAGGAGGCCGGAGTACCTCTCACACCGTCGATCTCGACCACACACAACCGGCACGACCCGAACGCCTCCAGGTTGTCGGTCGCGCACAGCTTCGGTACGTCGACGCCCGCCTGCTTGGCTGCGCGCATCACCGACGTACCGGGTGGAACGGTGACGGGCACGCCGTCGACGGTCAGGTTGACGGTCGCGGCGCCGGGACGTTCCGGCGTTCCGAAATCGGCTTCTTTCAGCAAGGTCATGCGTTGAAGTCCTCTCCGAAGTGGCGGACGGCGCTGCGTACTGGCATCGGAGTGAGGCCGCCCATCGCACAGAGCGAGCCGTCGGTCATCAGATCGCACAGGTCCTCGAGCACGACGAGGTTCTTCTGCCGGTCGTCGTTCGCGACGATCCGATCGATGGTCTCGATGCCGCGGACCGCGCCGACGCGGCACGGCGTACATTTCCCGCACGATTCCGCGGCGCAGAACTCGAACGCGAAGCGCGCCATCGCGGCCATGTCCACGGTGTCGTCGAACACCACGATCCCGCCGTGCCCGACCATCGCACCGGCCTGCGCGAACGCCTCGTAGTCCATCGGCAAGTCGAACTGCTCGACCGGCAGGTACGCGCCGAGTGGGCCGCCGACCTGGACCGCCCGGACCGGACGGCCGGACGCCGTACCGCCGCCGAAGTCGTTCACCAGTTCGCCGAGGGTGATTCCGAAGGCGGTTTCGACGATTCCGCCGCGGGCGATGTTTCCGCCGAGCTGGAAAACGCTGGTACCGCGGGAACGTCCGGTGCCGAGCGCCGCGTAGGCCTCGGGGCCGTGCGCGAGAATCGCCGGAACGGTTGCCAACGACAACACGTTGTTGACGACCGTCGGACGGCCGAAAAGTCCTTGGAGAGCAGGGATCGGAGGCTTGGCGCGCACCATGCCGCGTTTTCCCTCGAGGCTTTCCAGCATCGAGGTTTCCTCGCCACAGATGTACGCGCCGGCGCCGACCCGGACGTGCAGGTCGAAGCCGAACCCTGAGCCGAGCACGTCCGGCCCCGACCAGCCCGCCTCCCGCGCCCGGTCGATCGCGGCCGTCAGCGTCGCGACGGCGTCCGGGTACTCCGATCGCAGATAGACGTACCCTTCCGCGGCGCCGACGGCGTACGCGGCGATCGTCATACCTTCGATCAGCGTGAACGGATCGCCCTCGATGAGCATCCGGTCCGCGTACGTGCCGGAGTCGCCCTCGTCCGCGTTGCAGCACACGAACTTGAGGTCAGCATCAGCGTTGAGGACCGTCCGCCACTTGATCCCGGTCGGAAAACCTGCCCCGCCCCGTCCGCGCAACCCGGACTCGACCACGCGCTCGACCACGGCACCCGGTTCCAGCGCCAACGCGTTCCGCAGCCCGGCCAGCCCACCGTGCGCCATGTAGTCGGCCGTCGACAGCGGATCAACCACCCCGACCCGAGCAAACGTCACCCGCTCCTGCCGCCGCATCCACGGCAGCTCCTCCACCACCCCAAGACTTTCCCCAGCCCCCTGCAGCATCCCCGCCGCGACCAACCCATCCACATCCTCCGCGGCCACCGCCGCATACCCCACGCGCCCCCGCGAAGTCTCCACCTCCACCAGCGGCTCCAACCACAACATCCCCCGAGACCCCGTCCGTACGACCTCTACATCCCCGACGGCCGCAATCCGCTCGGCAGCCTCATCCGCTCCCACTGAGCGAGCTGCCGAGTCCTTCGGTACGTAGATCTTCATCGGGCCTCCCCGAGGAGGGCGTTCAGGCGGGTAGGGGTTACCCGGCCGTGGAGTTTGCCGGCGATCTGGACTGCGGGGCCCAGGGCGCAGTTGCCGAGGCAGTAGGTTTCTTCGAGGGTTATCCGGCCGTCGCCAGTGGTCTCGCCGAAGGTGCAACCCGTGGACTGTTGGGCATACTCGGCGAGGGCGACCGCACCGACGGCGCGGCACGCCTCGGCTTGGCAGATGGTGACGGTGGTGCGGCCGGGCGGAGTGCGCCGGAAGTCCTTGTAGAACGTGACGACGCCGTGGACCTCGGCGACGGCGAGGTTCAGTACGTCGGCGATCACCGGGACATCGGGCTGATCGACGTACCCGAGTTCCTCCTGCACCGCATGCAGGATCGGCATCAGTGCCCCGCGCAGACCACTCAGCTCCGTGGCGATCTCGCGAACACGCTGGGCCCGGACCGGGGCACCGACCACGACCTCGCTCGTCATGTATACAGCATTCCGTCGCCAGTAGTCATCGGTCAAGACCATGCTGGCTATTAGTCGATAGGCGGCGGCTCTCAACCAGGGATGGCAGCGGGCCCGTACACAGCGCTCGGCCGGTCCTCCACGAACGCCCAGTACCGGTCGCCGTAGGACCAGTGCCACCATTCGGTCGGGTAGTTCACCAGGCCGGCCGCTGTGAGTACGTCGGCCAGGAGCGACCGGTTCTTGCGGGCCTCGCCGGTGACGTTCGGGGCGGCGAAGAAGCAGGCGCCGTCGCTCTGCTCGGGCGTCGCGTCGATGGGTGTGCCGAGATCCAGCGGGCCGTACGCACCGATCAGCGTCAGGTCCACAGCCGCACCGGCGACGTGCGGGGCGACCTCGATCGGGGATACGAACCGGCTGGCCAGGACATGGGCGTCACGGTCGGAGATGCCTGGGTGCAGCCGCTCGAGTTCGGCGCGGTATCCGTCGTAGATCTTCTGCTGGCTCACTGCCGGCCGCAGGCCTTCGACGATGTGAAGCCGGATCCCGGCAGGCAGGAACGCGTCGGCGATCGCGAGCCGGTCCGCGACACCTTCGCGCGCGAACTGCCGTCCGGTCGTCGACAATCCTCTGCTGAACAAATCGACCAGCGGTTCGCCGTTCTCGATCGCGGGAATCGTCGTGATTCGCTCGTCGCTGAGCAGTACGGTCATCCGCGCGCCACCGCCGTACGGATCAGGTTGTCGACGATCTCGACGTACGACATGCCGGCCGCGGCCCACATCCGCGGGAACTGCGACGCGGGCGTGAATCCCGGGGACGTGTTGATTTCGTTGACCACCGGCACGCCGTCAGCCGGTACGAAGAAGTCCACCCGCGCCAATCCGGCGCAGCCCAGAACCTCGAACACTTCGATCGCCGCACTGCGCAATCGTTCGGCGAGCTCCGGATCGAGTGGAGCTGGTACGACGAAACGCGTGGCGCTACTGTCGTACTTCGCGGTCGCGTTGAAGAACGGCTGCTCCGGGTCGGCGTGGATCTCCAACGCAGGTGCGGTGTCGACGCGTCCGTCCGGAAACTCCATCACCGCAAGGTCGATCTCGCGCCCGACCAGCTCCTGCTCCACAAGGACGTCCGGTGCGGCGTCGGCGATCGCGGTCAGCAAGGTCGGGAGATTCGTGGCGCGGGTGACGCCGAAGCTCGAGCCGCCGCTCGCCGGCTTGACGAACAGTGGGAAGTCCAGGGCGGACACCTTCAGCTTCTGCAGGATCGCCTCGGTGTCGGTCAGGTCGGTCCCGCGCAGCGTGATTCCCGGCGTGACGGGAATGCCGTGTGCGCGCAGGAGCGCCTTGGTCAGCTGTTTGTCCAGACCGATCGCGCTGGCGGCGATACCGCTGCCGACGTACGGAATGCGCAGCTGCTCGAGGAACCCTTGCAGACGGCCGTCCTCGCCGCCCTCGCCGTGCAGCGCCGGGATCGTGATGTCGCAAGCCTGCAGGATCTCGATCGCCTCGTGTTGCCCGTCCATCCAGTTGCCTTCGGCATCGATCACCATCGGGATCGCGGTGTGACCGAGTAGATCGACGGCCTTCAGGATTCCTTTGCCGCTGGCAAGCGATACCTCGTGCTCGGGGCTGGCCCCACCCATCACGACCACGACTCTCATCGACGTCCTTCCTCGTAGCGGCGCGGAACCCGGTGTCCTATTCCGCAGTAGATGTCGTGCGGGATCGTGCCCGCCCAGTCGGCCCAGTCCTGTGCGGAGGGTTCGCCCGCGGAGCCGTCGCCGAAGATCGTGACCGGGTCGCCGGGTTCGACCGCGACCGCATCCGCGTCGACGACGAACTGGTCCATCGCGATCCGGCCTATCACCGGCATTCGCACACCGCGACACAACACACTCGCCCGCACCGGCGGTGCGAGCGGAACCGTTTGGTGTGGGCCGATCCGGGGGATGCCGTCGGCGTAGCCGAGGGGGATCAGGGCGATGGTCGTGTCGTGGGAGGCGATGAAGTCGTGGTTGTACGAGACACCTTCGCCGGCTCGGATTCGGCGTACCTGGGCCAGTTTGCTCTGTAGCCGCATCGCCGGACGCAGCCCGATCCCCAGCTCGTCGATCCCATACAACCCGGCGCCGATCCGGATCAGGTCCGTGTCCGGCGCGTCGAGTGTGATTGCTCCGGCGGAGTTGACCAGGTGCACGACGCTCGGCCGCAAACCGGCCTGCCGGGCGAGCCGCACCCCGGCGCGCAGGATCTCGAGCTGCCTTCGGCTCTGCACGGCATCGCGCGCCGAGCCGTGCGAGAGGTGTGACCAGATTCCGCGCACGGTGACAGCACCGAGCGCCTCGTAGTGCGCCGCCGTTCGCGTGAGTTCGATCCACTGGTCAGGCGTACTCCCGGCCCGATGTAAACCGGTGTCCAGCTTGAGGTGCACCTGATGAACGGAGGGCGTTGAGGCGACTCGCTGCAGCTCCGCGACAGTGGAGACGCTGACGTCCACATCGCCGAGCAACATGAGCTCCGCCGCGTCGTACAGCCAGGTCAGGATCGGCACACGGAGACCGGCCGCGCGCAGTTCCAGCGCTTCGGCAGCATGCGCGACACCGAGCCAGGACGCACCGGCTTCGACCGCGGCCCGGGCGACCGGTACGGCGCCGTGGCCGAACGCATCGGCCTTGACGACCGCCATCAGCTGCTGCGGAACACGTTGCCGGAAACTGCGGACATTGTCACGGACCGCGGACAGGTCGACGACCGCTTCCGACAACCCGGTGGTCCCACGGGTGATCGGGCGGCGGCGGGACTGGACCAGATGCATGCCAGTCATTGTTGTTTCCGGCAACGATTCGCATCATCGGAGCGCGGACGGATGTCTACCGGCCCCGGCTACGACCGTGGTATGACCCGCCTCATCCCGATGAATGAATTCGATCGGTACGCCGAACTTTCCCCGATACTGGACATCGTGGAAGCCACCGACCATCTGAAGGACTCGCTCACGGCCGCGATCGCGCTCGCGAACACCTTCGGAGCTCCCCAGCGTCGCGGCCGCCCGGCGACCGCCCCGACCGCCGCCGCTGTCGAAGAAGTCCTCCGGCTGACCACCAAGCGCGCTCCGACGACGGATCCCAGCGACTACGCAGCCGACGGAAAGATCTTGTACGACGCGCTGAGCCTCCTGCCCGACGTCGACGGCGCCGCCTCGCTCGTGAACGAACTGCTCGCGAAGACCAAGGCAGCTCCCCACCTGACCCGCACCGCAGGCGAGCCCTGGCACCTGCACTTCGGCTCGCCGGACGAGGCGAACGGCTGGCTCGCCGAGTTCGCCACCGCCGTGGCGATGCTGCTCGGCAGCGACCAACTCGAGCGGGTTCGCCGCTGCGAGGCCGTCCGCTGCGACGAACTGTTCCTCGACGCGACCCGCAACCGCACCCAGCGGTTCTGCTCAACGGCCTGTCAGAACCGGACCAAGGTCGCCGCCCACCGGGCCAAGGCGAGCACCTGACGCGGTCACCATCGTCGCCTCGGCGACCCAGCCGAGCTTCGTGTAGAGGTGGAAGCCGTCGGTCGTGGCCATCAACAACCCGGTCTCCGCGCCGAGCTCGATCGCCCGCGCCGCCAGCGCGCCCATGACCACGCTGCCGAGCCCGCGCCGCCGATGCGCCGGATCGGTCTGGATGTCGTGCATCACCGCAGCTGTCCCGACGACCGCCATCATCCCGTGGGCCGCGACGCTGCCGTCCGGTGCGAGCAGGCGAACGAACGACAACGGACCATCGGTGAACCGGGTCAGCTCGTACCCCCCGACCGAAGGCTGCGGATGGCACGACAGCTCGATCGACATCAAGGTCTTGTGCTCGTCGAACGGGATCGCACCGGCCGCCAGAAGCTGTGCGGCCACCTCGTCGCCGGTGTGCGTCGTAACAGTCAGCCAGGTGCCTAGGGGCAGCTGGTCGGCCAGCCGCGCCACGATCGCGGGCTCATCGGTACGGCTGAACAGTTCACGCTCACGCCCCGGAAGTCGCAGGACTACGCCATACGCATCGTCGTACTCGACTACCGGCTCCAGCCCGCGGCACAGCCGCCAGCCCTCCAACCATCGCCTCATCATGAGAGCACTGTAACTGACAATAATGAAATAGGCAGTTACGAAGAGGTTCCCAGCACGAAGGTCTGGATCGCCACCACCGCAGCGCCGCGCGCCCATTCGCTGAAGTCGGCCGGCTGCTGCACCATCGGCAGCTCGGCCGCCGACGGGTGCCGGTCGGCATGCAGCCCGGCCAGCAGCTCCTCGTGCGCAACCTCGGCCAGCCGAACGCCTTCGCCGCCGAGCACGACCAACTCCGGCATGGTGAAGTTGGCCGCCGCCGCGATCAGCTTGCCCAAGGCGCGACCGGCCCGCCCGACGACCGCACGGGCGGCCGGATCACCCTTCGCCGCGAGATCGAGCGCCTCGTCGTACCCGACGTCCCGGCCGAGCGCCGTACCGAGCTGTGACGTGATCGCGCCGACCGTCAGCAGACTGAGCGCGCAACCCCGGTGGCCGCGGTCGCACAACGGCCCGTCCGGGATCAGCGGATAGTGGCCGATCAACCCGAGCGTGACGTCCGGGCTGTCGACGACCTTGTTGTGCACGACGAGCCCGTAGCCGACGCCGGCGCCGATGGTGAGCAGTACGAAGCGGTCCGAGTTCCGGCCGGCACCGAACCAGTGCGTGGCCTCGGTCAGCGAGGTCAGGTCGTTCGCCAGCACGATCGGCACGCTGGTGTGCGCGGCGAGGATCTCGCCGAACGGTACGTCGACCCAGTTCAGGTACGGGCCCCACCGGACCTCGGAGTGGTTCGCGACCCGCCCGCCGAGCGAGACTCCGAGCCCGGTGAGCGGTCGTCCGCCGGGGACCTGGACCTGCAGTTCGTCCATGATCTCGAGGACCAGCTCAGCGACGGCGGACGGCGTGGCGTCGGTGATCGGCCGCTCGACGGTGGCCAGCACGTCCGCGCGCAGGGTGGTCAGAACGCCGATCGCGGAGTCGCCGGTGAGCTTGATACCGACGAAGTGGTGTGCGTCCGCGTCCAGGTCCAGCGGCTGCGACGGACGCCCGACCCGGGCATCGGTCGGACCACCCTCGACCTCGACGAGCAGACCGGATTCGACCATCGGCTTGGTCAGCCGGGTCAGGCTGCCGGGGGACAGGCCCACGCGGCGGGACAGCTCGGCGCGCGACAACGGCCCGTCCAGCAGGATCTCCAGCGCCACCTGCCGCGAGGGGCCCGCCAACGGCTGCCACTCACCCATTGCGCCAGCGTAGCGGTGGCCCCCTCAGTGCGGGAGTTTGCGCGTATCGATGAGCTGCTGCGCGACGTCGCGCAGTTTGGTGTTGGTGTCCTGCGAATACCGCTTGAGGATCGCGAACGCCCGGTCGCCGTCCACGTCGAACCGCTCCATCAGGATCCCCATCGCCTGCCCGACCAGCTTCCGCGCGTCGACCGCCTGCGCCATCGTCTCCTCGTGCCGCGCTGACGCCACCGCGACCGACGCGTGCCGCGCCAGGATGTGCGCGATCGCCTCGTCGTCGGTCGTGAACGCGTCCGGCTGGTCGCTGTACACCCCGAGCACGCCGACCGTATGGCGGGTGGTGTCGCGGGTGGCCAGTGGTACGTCGAGAACGGTCCGGATGCCGGTGTTCACGAGGTCCGGCCAGCGGTCGTCGGTGCTGGTGTCGCGGATCAGGACGGTACTGCGTTCCCGCAGCGCGGTGATCAGCGGACCACTGTCCGTGGCGATCTGCAGTTCGTAGTACTGCGTCACGACCGGGTCGGTCACGGCGGCGATCTCCGCCCGCGAACCGCGGGTGTGCAGCGCGACCCCGGCGTAGGTACAGCTCAACGCCTGCAGCGCGAACTGCACCACCGCCTCGATCGTCTCCTCGACTCCAGGGGCGTCGTGCAGCTCGATCGCCAGCCGGGCGAACGTGTCCGCCGAGGTGGCGAGATCGGGCTCAGTCACTGGGGTCTCCAGGGCATGGTCTGCAATCGGGCAACGCACATCATGCAGTCCGGACGCCACAGCGTGGAAGCCGACCCAGGAATCGGCTCACTCCCTCTACAGTGTGCCTATGGCGGACGTGGCTGGTCTGTTGGGCGGGCGGACCGACTGGCGGCGGGAGTTCGCTGCGCCGTTGCGGTCGTTCCTGCGGACCGAGGCGGGAAGCTCGGGCGTGCTGGCGGCCGGCATCGTGGTCGCGGTGGTCTGGGCCAACGTCGCGCCGGGGACGTACGACGACTTCTGGCGGACCGAGTTGTCGATCGGGATCGGGCACCGCGAGCTCGGGCTGGATCTGCGCGAGTGGATCAACAGCGGGCTGATGACGCTGTTCTTCCTCGTCGTCGGCCTGGAGGCCCGGCGGGAGTTCGACCTCGGGGATCTCCGCGACCGGTCGCGGTTCGTCCTGCCGATGCTCGCCGGGATCACCGGGATGGTGACACCGGTTCTGATCTATCTGGCGTTCAACGCGGGCGGCGCCGGCGCGCACGGCTGGGGGGTCGCGATGTCGACCGACACCGCGCTCGCCCTCGGGTTGCTGGCGCTGGTCGGGCGCGGCGTACCGGATCGGGTGCGGGTGTTCCTGCTGACCGTGTTCGTGGTCGACGATCTGCTCGCGCTGGTCGTGATCGCGGTCGTGTACAGCGAAGACGTCAAGGTGATGCCGCTCGTCCTGGCGATCGTCGCGTTCGCGGTCGTGCTGACGCTCGCGCTGCTCAAAGTCCGCAAGCCTTGGGTGTACGTCGTACTCGGCGTACTCATGTGGGCGGCCCTCCTGAAGAGCGGCGTCGACCCGGTCGTCGCCGGGCTGGCGATCGGCCTGACCGCCTCGGCGTACTCGCCCGGACGTGAGGAGCTCGAGGAGGCGACCGGCCTGTTCCGGCTGTTCCGCGAGCAGCCGACGCCCGAGCTGGCGCGGTCCGCGACCGTCGGCCTGACCACGACGATCTCGCCGAACGAGCGCCTCCAGTACCTGTACCACCCGTGGACCAGCTACCTGATCGTCCCGCTGTTCGGGCTCGCGAACGCCGGTGTCACGATCGACGCGAACTTCCTCGGCCGCGCGTTCACCTCGCCGATCACGCTCGGCATCCTGCTCGGGTACGTGGTCGGCAAACCGGTCGCGGTGACCACCGTGTCCTGGCTGCTCGAACGGGTCACCGGTGGCCGGATCCGGCCGGGCGTCGGCTGGGCCGCGGTGCTCGGCAGCGGCACGATCGCCGGCATCGGCTTCACCGTGTCGTTGCTGATCGCAACCATCGCGTTCGACGGGCCGCAGCTGGCCGAGGCGAAGGTCGGCCTGCTGTCCGCGGTGGTCGTGGCGTCCGCGTTGACCTGGGCGGTGTTCCGCGCCGCCAAGCTGTTGTCCCCGCCGAAGAAGGCGCTCGCGCTGCTCGGCAACGCGGAGCAGTTGCAGGACCTGACGGACCCGGTCGACCCGGAGCGGGATCACATCCGCGGGCCCGAGAACGCGTCGGTGACACTGGTCGAGTACGGCGACTTCGAGTGCCCGTACTGCGGCCGCGCGGAACCGATCGTCCGCTCCGTCCTGCAGGACGACGACCTGCGCTTCGTCTGGCGCCACCTGCCGCTGTCCGACGTACACCCGAGGGCGCAGATCGCGGCGGAGGTATCGGAGGCGGCGGCCGCGCAGGGGCGGTTCTGGGAGATGCACGACCTGCTGCTCGCGAACCAGGACCACCTGCAGCCGAAGGACCTGATCGGGTACGCGGAGCAGCTCGGCCTGGACACCGATCGGTTGCACGACGACGTCAAGCGGCACGTGGCGGCGGCGCGGGTCGCGCAGGACGTCGAGTCCGCCGACACCAGCGGCGTGTCCGGTACGCCGACCTTCTTCATCAACGGCCAGCGCCACTACGGCGCGTACGACGTCGAGACGCTCAAGCAGGCGATCAAGGTGGCCCGGGCGCGGGCCAAGATCAGTCGTGGCTGAATTTTGATGTACTAGGACATTTCTGCCACTGTCATCGTCGCAACGAATCGCCGAGGCTGGGGGCATGACCAAGCAGATTGATCACGCCGCCGTTGCGCACTTCGCCGGACGGCTGGCGTACGAGACGGATGTGTCCGATGTCGCCGCGGACATCGGTGCCGGGGTGCAGGGCTGGGTGCTGATCGACAGCCGGAGCCAGGAGAGCTGGGACCAGGGCCACGTGCCGGCGGCCGTCCATCTGCCGACGCGGGAGATCGCGGCCCGGGCGGCGAGCGTCGTACCGGAGGGCGCCGCGGTCGTGACGTACTGCTGGGGACCCGGCTGCAACGGCGCCACCCGCGCGGCGCTGGAGTTCGCGAAGCTCGGGTATCCGGTCAAGGAGATGATCGGCGGGTACGAGTACTGGGTCCGCGAAGGCCTGCCGGTCGAGACCGCGGACGGGATCGAGCGGCGCGAAGCCGACCCGCTGACCGCACCGCGCGGCATCGCGTGTGCGTGCTGAAACGCCTGTGCGCGTTGAGGTTTTACACGCCTTGAACACGCCGTGGTGAAACGCTGACTCTCCGTGCGTTAGGCTCGTACCAGCCCCTTGACGCGAGGAGACGGTGTGACCGATCAGCCGGTGTACGACAGTGGGCTGATCGCGCACGGGATCGACACCACCAGGCCGAGTGTCGCGCGGGTGTACGACTACTTCCTGGGCGGCAAGGACAACTACGAGTCCGACCGGGAGCTGTACCGGCAGATCATGAAGGTCGCGCCGGAGGCTCCCGAGTGGGCGCGGGCGAACCGGCGCTGGCTCAAGGAAGTCGTCACCTGGCTCGCCGAGGACCGCGGGGTCCGGCGTTTCATCGACGCCGGCTCCGGCCTGCCGACCGTGGAGAACACCCACCAGATCGCGCAACGGGCCAATCCCGCATGCTCGGTGGTGTACGTCGACAATGACCCGTCCGTGGTCGCGCACGGGCGGGCGTTGCTGCTGGACAACGATCGGACGCAGTTCGTCGCGGCGGACCTCACCGAACCGGACGACGTGCTGGCGGACCAGGCGATCGCCGACCTACTCGCGCCCGGCGAACCGGTCGCGCTGGTGATGGCGCTGATGCTGCACCACATCGCCGACTACGACGAGACGCTGCGGATCGCCGAGCGGTACGTCGACGCGCTGCCGCCGGGGTCGTACCTGGCGATCACGCACGCGTGCAACCCGGGCGACGGCGGCGCGGTCGACGTACTGGTGACCGAGCTGATGGAGAAGGTCAAGCACGCGTTCCCGACGCTGGCCTTCCGGTCGGTCGCGGAGATCTCGTCGCTGTTCGGCGGGATGGAGATTCTCGACCCGGGCGTGGTCCGGCTGGTCGACTGGCACGTTCCGGGCGGCCGCGTCGACGAGGAGCCGGAGCCGGGCGTCCGCGACGCGATCTACGGCGGCGTCGCGCGCAAGATCTAGGGTCCTGAGCCCTAGAGGTTGGCCAGGTAGTCGGCGTTTCCGCGGATCGCGGCTTCGTAGCGCTTGATGTCCGCGGTGTCGACCTTGTCCGCGATCACCAGCAGCAGCGTGGCGAGGGCCTTGTCGTGGAGCCCGGCCGCGTGCAGCGTGAGCGCCTTGAACACGCGCAGCGAGTCCGATTCCGGGTATTCCGCACAGGCCTTCTTGAAGACCGCCAGCGACTCGTCGAAGCGGTTGAGGTTCCGGAGGGTGCTGCCGTACTGCAGGAGGCACTTCCGGCGGGTCTCCCCGCTGAGCCCCGGGAGAGCGCGCTCGTAGTAACCGACCGCGGCCTCTTCGTCCCCGGCGGTGTCGTAGGACCCGCCGACCTCGTACAGCACGTACGGGTTGTCCGGATGCTCGGCCAGCAGCTTCTCGAAGTACGCGATCGTCGGACCCATGTTCGATCGATCCCGCTTCGAGAACCCGTCCTCGATCGCCGCGGCCAGCTCCGGCGTCAACTCTGTAGTCACACCACCATCATGCCGCGTGCCGGCTTGATGTTCTGGTTCAGGTGGAAAACGTTCTCGGGGTCGTACGCCGTCTTGAGCGCGATCAGGCGCTCCAGTTTCGCGGGCGGGAAGGCGCGCTGGATCGGGTCCTCGTTGAGCGTGTTCAGGTACGCGCCGTCGGCGTACGGCGCCAGCGTCGCGGCGTACTCGCGCAGCATGCCGATCTTGGCCGCATCCTCGGAGGGGTCCTCCCAGCGCGTCGCGGTGACGAATTCGAAGAGCGTGTCGCGGTGGCTGAACGCCGCGTCGGCGTCCGGGACATCGGCGATCGCCCCGCCGTACGCCTGCAGGCTCGCACCGACACCCGGGTTGGCCAGCAGCGCGCGCAGCGCCTCGTCCGGCAACGACTTGAAGTAGTGCCCCTTCCAGTACCGCCGGTACCGGTGACCCTGGACGCTGTCGTCCCGCGTCTGCAGCTTCAGGTACGTCGTCTCCTCGACGAGTTCGTCCGTCACCGGCCCGAGCGCACGGAACGCGGGCAGCAGGTCGAAGCCGCCCTCGCCGACCCACACGTAGCCGACCGTCACGGAACCGTTGGCGATGCTCGCCGTGAACGTCGCCTCCCGCGGCGCCTGCGCATTCAGCTCACGCCAACCTCGCAGGACCTCGAAACCGGCCGACATCGGGTAGGTGAACTCGACGATCAGCGCTCGCGTGCCGATCTCGTGCAGCTGGAACTCGAACGACGTGACGATGCCGAAGTTCCCGCCACCGCCCCGCAGACCCCAGAACAACTCGGCGTTCTCGTCGGCGCTTGCAGTCACGACATCGCCGTCCGCGGTCACGACCTGATAGGAGATGACGTTGTCGCAGGCCAGGCCGAACCGCCGCGCCAGCCAGCCCATCCCGCCGCCGAGCGTCAGCCCGCCGACGCCGGTGTGCGAGACGTTCCCGGCTGTTGTGGCCAAGCCGTACTCCTGGGCCGCCCTGTCCAGCTCGCCCAGCAGCGCCCCGCCCTGGACCCACGCCCGCTTCTGCTCAGGGTCGACGTGGACCGCGTTCATCGGCGTCAGGTCGATCATCAGCCCACCGTCCGGTACGGCGAGCCCGGCGATGTTGTGCCCGCCGCACCGGACCGCGATCTCCAGCTCCTGCGCCCGGCCGTACCGAACCGCCTCGGCGACCTCCGCCGTCGAGGAGCAGCGCACGACCACTGCCGGCCGCCGGTCGATCATCGCGTTCCAGACGGTCCGCGCCTCGTCGTAGCCGGCGTCCCCGCTCCGCAGCATCTCGGTCATCTCGGCTCCTCGTTCGTCGTGTTGGGCTTGGTAAAACCCTGACAGCGCAGCGGTCCGCCGATAAGGTCCAGTTCTGTGAGCCGAATGAGGACCAGTTCCGGAGCCGGCGAACTGCTCGTCGAGCTCCAGCGCGACAACGGTGTGCCGTTGCACCAGCAGCTCGAGAGCGCGATCCGGACCCGGATCCGGGCCGGTCTGCTGCGCGCCGAGACCGTGATGCCGTCGACGCGCGCGCTCGCGCAGGACCTCGGCCTGTCCCGCGGCGTGGTCGTCGAGGCGTACCAGCAGCTCGTCGCCGAGGGCTACCTGATCAGCCGGGCCGGCGGCTATACGCAGGTCGCGGACATCGCGGTCATCGAGCCGACCGCGGCCGCCAAGCCGGATGCGGGCCCGCCGCGGATCGATTTCCGGTACAGCCGCCCGGACGTGTCGCAGTTCCCGCGCGCGGCATGGCTCCGGTCGGTACGCCGGGTGCTGAACGAGACGCCGTACCGCAGCCTCGCCTACATCGACGGGCGCGGCACGCTGGAGTTGCGTACTGCGTTGTCCGACTACCTGAACCGGGTTCGCGGCACGGCGGCGCGCCCGGAGAACATGCTGATCTGCAACGGGTTCGCGCAGGGGTCCCGGTTGTTGCTGCAGGTGCTGGCTGCTGCGGGACGTCGGCGGCTGGCCGTCGAGGATCCGTCCGACAATGATCTGCGCGAGGTCGCGGAGGCGGCCGGGCTGGAGGTGGTCGGCGTACCGGTGCTGGACGGCGGCATCGACGTGACCGCGCTCGAGCGGTCGGGCGCGGACGTCGTACTCGTGACCGCCGCGCACCAGTTCCCGACCGGGGCGGTCGCGTCGGCGGAGACGCGGGCCGCGCTGGTCGCGTGGGGCGGGCTCGTCATCGAGGACGACTACGACGCGGAGTACCGGTACGACCGGGAGCCGATCGGTGCGCTGCAAGGCCTGGCACCCGACCGGGTCGCGTACGCCGGAACCGCTTCGAAGACGCTGGCGCCCGGTCTGCGGCTGGGGTGGCTGGTCCTGCCGTCGTTGCTGGTCGAGCCGATGGCGCAGGCGAAGCTGATGGACGACCGCGGGTCGCCGGTGTTCGACCAGTTGGCGTTCGCCGACTTCGTCGCGCGCGGTGAGTTCGACCGGCACCTGCGGCGGATGCGGCCGCGGTACCGGGAGCTGCGGGACACGCTGGTCGAGCGGCTGGCGGCGCGGCTACCGGAGCTGGAGCCCGTCGGGGTGTCGGCCGGGCTGCACGTGATGGCCTTGCTGCCGCCGGACGTGTCCGAGGAAGCGTTGCAGGAGGCGGCGCGGGCGCGCGGGGTCGGGGTGTACGGGTTGAAGCCGTACTGGGTCGGCGGCGACGGGCCGGCCGGGCTGGTGTTCGGGTACGGGTCGCTCAGCCGCAAAGACGTTGTCGAGGGCATCGAGCTCCTGGCCGAAGCGGTCGCGGCCGTCCGCGGCGCCTGACCATACCAAACCGTCTGGTATGGTCCGATGAATAACTATCCATTTCATTGCAAATCGATCCGGCGGGTTCTACGCTTGATCGAGTGATCGCCGCAGCTCGCATCGACTCCCTGATGAACCAAGGCTGGCCCGCCGCGCACAGCACCGAGCTGGACGGCTGGCTGGTCCGACGCAACGCCGGAGTCACCCTGCGCGCCAACTCGGTGCTGCCCAAGAGTGCGCCGTTCGACCTCGGCAAAGCCTTGGACTACGTGGAGAACCTGTACGCCGCGCACGACATCGCGCCGTCGTTCCAGGTCGGTCCGGCCGCCCAGCCCGGCGACCTGGACGCCAGGCTGGCGGCCCGCGGTTACGAGGTCCGCAACCCGACGCTGGTGATGGGCGCCGAGCTCACCGACGTCCTCGCCAACCTCGGCGAGCCGGCCTCGCCGGTGAATATATCCTCCGCACCCGACGACGCCTGGATGGATTTCTGGTGGGCCGTCGACGGTCGCGGCGGATCCGGCGCACAGGCCGCCGCCCGGCAGATCCTGAACCGGGCCCGGGCGCTGTACGCGGTCATCCCCTCCGGCGAACCGGTCAAGGCAATCGGCCGGCTCGCCCTGGTCAACGACTGGGCCGGCCTGTACTGCCTGGCCGTCGATCCCCAGCATCGCCGCCAGGGACTCGCCCAAGCAGTCATCCACGGCTTGTTGCACGAGGCAAGCACCTTGGGCGTCAACCACGTCTGGCTACAGGTCGTCGAGAGCAACACACCGGCCCGAGCCCTCTACGAACGCCTCGGCTTCCGAACCGTCTCCCGCTACCACTACCGCGTCAAAGCGTGACCTTCTGCAGGTGGTCGAGGAGGACGAACTCGGCGCCTGCTTTCTGTGCCGAGGTGCGCAGGGGTGTGAGGTCGGTCCACGGGACGCTGGGCTCGTCGAGGGGTTTGTCGAAGTCGTCCCAGTGGGTGGCGATCACTGTGCGGACCGGTTTGATCGTCCGCAGCAGGCGATCGGTGATGCCGGGTTCACCGCCGGGCGCCGCGAGTACGACGTCCACCTGGAGATCGCGCAGCGCGTTCGGGTCGAAGTTCGCCGTACTCAGGCTGAGGATCCGCAGGCCGCCGATCGTGATCACGTACGCCAGCGTGCCGCCCTCGACCAGGTCCTCGATCACCCGCGGGCGCGGCGGGACGGCGTACCGGTAACCCGGATAGGCGTACGTGTGCCGCTTGCCGCCGCATGAGTGCAGCGACGGGAACACCTCGATCGCGAACCCCTCGAACGGGAGGTACTCGCCGCCACGCACCGGTGAGAGCAGGTCGTTCGGCGTCCTCATCGCGCGGAGCAGGTTCGCGTGCGTCTCGGTGCAGAGCACGGTCGCCTTGGTCTTCTGGGCGACGTACGGCACGTCGGCCAGGTGGTCGTAGTGCCCGTGGTGCACGAGGATCGCGTCCGCCGTACTCAGGTGCTTGTCGATCACCTCGGGCTTGATCACCAACTTGGTCTTCGGGTCAGCCCCCTGCGGCGTGAACGTCCCGGTCTTGAACCGCGTGAACCAAGGGTCGGTCAGCACAACGCTCTTCCCACACCGGATCTGCCACGCATGCGTCCCGAACCACGTCAGCTCCACCGCGTGCCGTTCGCCCCCGGCGCCCGCCGGGCGCCCCGCCCGGTCAACCGCCGACCCGGCCCTGTCCGCGGCGCCGGCCGCCTGTCGCGGCTTGCTGCCGGCCCCGGCCGCCTCGCTCTGGCTTTCGAGCCCGATCGCCCCCACCACGCCTGCGGCGCCCGCCGCGGCGGCGCCGGCCAGCATCCCTCTCCGACTCACCTTCACGCTGTCTCCCTCTGCTCGTCCTGTCATCTCAGTCAAAGCGAGGGGTCCGGGGTCTGTCGAATATGATCTCGGGCATGTGCCGATTGCCCGAAGGTATAACTGCAGGTCAGCTGGGTCCTTATGCTGACTGAACGGCATCTGCAGATCTTCGTTGCGCTCGCCGAGGAGCAGCACTTCGGCGATGCCGCACGGGTCGTCGGCATCACCCAGCCCCCGCTGTCCCAGGGCCTTCGCCGCCTGGAAGCGCTGATCGGCGCCAAACTCTTCGAACGCGGCGCCAGCGGCGTCGAGCTCACCCCGGCAGGCGCCGCGCTCCTGCCGTACGCGCGCCGAGCCCTCTCCTCGCTGGAGGACTTCCACCAGGCCGCCGTCGCCCGCGACCCGGAAGGCCCGGAGATCCGCCTCGGGCTGGCGCCGGAGGTTCCACCCTCGGCCGGTGCCGCGGTCGCGAAGGCCGCCGGCGAGGTCATCCCCGGCAGCCGCGTCACGGTGGTGAGCGCCCCGACGACCACACTCGTGAACCAGGTGAACACAGGCCGCCTGACGCTGGCCGTCGTACAACACCCCACAGTCCTCGACGGCCTGGAAGCCGGCCCGGTCTCCCTCCTCCCAACCTGGGTGCTGATCCCAACGGACACGCCCGTAAATGGGGACGTGGTGGCGCTGCGGCAGTTGAAGGGGTTGCCCTTTGCCGTGCGGTCGCGGGCCGAGGCTCCGGCGGCGCGAGACCTGTTCGTCGACACGTTGGCGTTGCACCGGCCGGACGGTGGGACCGTGGTGGTGACGGACGAGCGGGCCGGGTTGGCAATGGCTGCTGCCGGGCAGGCGATCGTGGTGACCGCCGACCCCGCGCTGACCGCCCCGGGAGTCACCAAGCACCGGCTGGCCGGTGATCCGCTCCCGTTGCGCCTGCGGCTCGTGTGGTCCAAGACGCGTACGCCGTTCCTCCGCCCGAACGACGTGATGATCCAGCTCACCGAAGCGCTCGCCTCGTGAACGCTCGCATCCGCGCGGTCTTCGACGACGCCGGCGTCCGCGGATGGCTGCACGCGGTCGCGCTCGACGACCCCGACGCGACCGTCGAACTCGACGCGGACGGCATCGTCCCGCTGGCCTCCGTCTACAAGCTCCCGCTCCTGGCCGGCTTCTGCCGCCTGGTGGACCTCGGCGAACTCGACCCCCGCCGGCAACTCACCATCGACCCGAGCGACAAAACCGCCGGCCCGACCGGTTTGTCGGTCTTCGCCGACCCGGTCACGGCATCGCTCCGCGACTTGGCCCTCTCGATGATGACGGTCTCCGACAACGCATCAGCGGACGCCCTGCTGGAGCTCGTCGGCCTGCGCCGATTGGCTGCGATGCTCACGGAGTTCGGCCTGCACAGGACGTGGGTACGCCGAGGTACCGCGGGCAACCTGCGCGACCTGCAACGCCGTACCGGCACGAACGACCCGGACGCGGCCCTCGCCGTACTGGCGGACAACGACCGCACCGACCCGGCCGGCGTCTACGAGGCCGCGAACGCGTCGGCGAGTACGGCGCGCGACCTCACGTTGCTGCTGCGCCGGCTCTGGGCGGGCGAGCTGCTCTCACCGGAGCAGACCGAGTTCGTCAAGGCGACCATGCACCGGCAGGTCTTCCTGCACCGCCTCGCCTCCGGCTTCCCGTACGACGAGGTCCGTGTCGCCGGAAAGACCGGAACGTTCGGCGCGCTCCGACACGAGGTCGGGGTCGTCACGCTGCCCGACGGAGCGGCGTTCGCGATCGCGGTGTTCACGCTCGCCGCCCGCGGCGACATCCGCCAGCCGCGCGTGGACGCCGCCATCGGCGAGGCCGCCCGCCGAGCCGTCGACCTGCTGCGTTGACGGATCAGATGATCGCGTAGGCCTCGATCTCGAACAGCGCGCCAGGGACGGCGAGGCCCGAGACCTGGACCGCCGTACCCGCGGGTTTCGTGCCCGGGATGTACTTGTCGCGAACGACGCGAATCGCGGGCAGGTGGCCGACGTCGGTGAGGAAGAACGTCAGCTTGACCACGTTCTCGAACGTGGTGCCTGCCGCGGCCAGGCAGCGCTCGAGGTTCGCGAAGACCTGCTCGGCCTGCGCGTCCGGATCGCCTGCGCCGAACAGCTTGCCGTCCTGGTCCAGGGCCAGCTGCCCGGACACCGCCACCCACTGGCCGGTTCCGGTCACCACATGGCTGTAGCCGTTGCCCGGGGCAACGCCCTGGACCTGCGGATACTCCAGTTCACTCACGTGTTCCTCCGATCGGCGTGTGCCCCCATCCGATCACACCAGGGGTTGAGAAACCGGTTTCCTTCGGGAGAGGATACGGAGGTGGGCCGGACACCGAAGGACACCATCACGATCACCGACGTGGCGCGGGTCGCCGAGGTGTCGCGCGCCACCGTGTCCCGGGTGATGAACGGCCGTCTCAGTGTCGCCCCCGAGATCGTAGCCCGGGTGCGGGCCGCCGCGGAGCAGCTCAACTACCGGCCGAGCGACCTGGCCCGGAGCCTGTCGCTGGGCCGGACCAACATGGTCGCGCTGATCGTCCCCGACCTCGGCAATCCGCTGTTCCAGCAGGTCCTGCGCGGCATCACGAACGCGTCCGCCACGGCCGGGTACAAGGTGCTGGTCGCCGAGACCGACGAGCATCCGGAGGCCGAGGCCTCGATCGCGATCGAGGCGCGGCGGCGCTGCGACGCGCTGATCATGGTCTCGCCGCGGATGGACGAGGAGCGCCTGGTCGAGCTGTTGCCGCAGGTGCAGCCGGTGATCCTGGTCAACCGCCAAGGACCACCGGAGGTGGCGTCGGTCGTGGTCGACTACGGCCGCGCCGTCCGGATCGTCGTCGACCACCTGGTCGGGCTCGGGCACCGCCGGCTCGCGTTCCTCTCCGGCCCGGCGGCGAGCGCGTCGAACCGGCTAAGGCTGGAGGCGCTCGAGATCGCCGAGCGGGAGATCCCCGGTCTGGATCTGGTCCGGCTAGAGTGCGGCTGGTCGATCGAGGACGGGTACGCCGCGGTGGAACGGGTGCTCGACGCGCAGGTGACGGCAGTTGTCGCGTTCAACGATCTGGTCGCGTTCGGGCTGCTGGCGCGGCTCAACGAGGTCGGGGTCGCCGTACCGGCCGACCTGTCCGTGACCGGGATGGACGACATCGGCCTCGCGCGGTTCGCCGTACCGTCGCTGACCACCGTGCGGGTACCGCAGAAGGACCTCGGCGAGCTGGCATGGCAGCGGTTGCTCGCGTCGATCGCGGGACCGGCGGGCGAGGCGGGCGACGTACCCGAGCTGCGGCTGGCGGTGCGGGCGAGTACCGGACCGGTGCCGCAGGCGCGCCGGGCCGCGGCGACCGACGATCGGATCGGGTGGCAGCAGCAGGGCGACATCTACGAGCTCGGGAGTTCCGCGGAGATGCTCGCGCGGTACGAGTTCGGCCGGCGGATGCCGCAGGTCCACGCCCCCCGGCCGTACTTGCATCCCGTCCGGACGCTCGGCGGCCATCCGTTGACCGAGGTCAGCCCGGTCGACCACCGGCACCACTACGGCCTCTCGCTCGCCGTCGCGCAGGTCAACGGCACGTCCCACTGGGGCGGGCGCACGTACGTACGCGGCCAAGGCCCGACCCTGCTGACGAACCACGGGCAGCAACGCAGCCGAGGCGTGACGCTCAACGACCGGGAGCTGATCGACGACATTATCTGGTACGACGAGCAGGGTCGGCCGCAACTGGTCGAGCGCCGCCGTCTCACCGGGGCGCTCGCGTTCGGCGGCTGGCGGCTCGATTGGCGCAGCGTGCTCACGGCCCGGTACGGCTCGATCCGCATCGACAGCCCGGCCACGACGGGCCGCGAGGGAGCGGGGTACGGCGGGATCTTCTGGCGGCTGCCCTTCGTCGACACCACGGTGCTGAGCGCCGACGGTGATGGTCCTGAGGCGGCGTTCGGATCGTCGAGTCCGTGGCTTGCCTTCGTGCAAGGCGATGTCAGCTTGCTGCTCGTGCAGCCCGATCAGGTCTGGCCGTGGTTCTTGCGGACGACGCAGTACGTCGGCGCGTGTCCGGCGCTCGCGTGGGACGAACCGTTGGCGCTGCAACCGAATCAGGAGCTCGCGTTGTCGTTGACCGCAGTACTGCTGGACCGTCCGCTCGATGCGGCCGAGGCTAGAACGTTGGCAGGCCGGTTGTAGGGGAGGAGGCGAGCGCGGACTGCCAGCGGCGCGGGACGCGGCCGGCGAGACGGGCGTTGCGGCCCGCGGTGACCGCGTCGCGCATCGCGGCGGCCATCAGGGCGGGTTTCTCAGCACGGGTGACCGGGGTCGCGAGCATCACCGCGTCGCAGCCGAGCTCCATCGCCAGTGCAGCGTCGCTCGCCGTACCGATACCGGCGTCCACGATCACCGGGACTCCCGCCGCCTCGGCGATCAGCGCGATGTTGTGCGGGTTGCGGATGCCGAGCGCGGAACCGATGGGTGCGGCCAACGGCATCACCGCGGCACAGCCCGCCTGCTCGAGGCGCCGGGCCAGGATCGGGTCGTCGTTGGTGTACGGGAGGACGGTGAAACCGTCGGCCACCAAGGCGTCCACGGCGTCCAGCAGCTCGATCGGATCCGGTAGCAGCAGGTGGTCGTCGGCGACGACCTCGACCTTGATCAGGTCGGTCTCCAGCGCCTCGCGGGCCAGCTTCGCGGTCAGCACGGCCTCGGCGGCGGTGTGACAGCCGGCCGTGTTGGGCAGCACGTCGATGTTGTGTTTCTTCAGTACGTCGAGCACCGAGCCCTCGTGGCCGGTACCGAGCCGGCGCATCGCGACCGTGGTGAGTTGGGTGCCGGAGGCAATCAATGCCTCCTCCAGCACTTCCAGGTTGGCGGAACCGCCGGTGCCCATGATCAGCCGGGAGGCGTACGTCCGCCCGCCGAGCTCCAGTGGATCGTCCATCTCAGCCTCCCTGGGTCGCGCTGACGATCTCGACCCGGTCGCCCGGGCGCAACGTGGTCCGCGCCCACTCGGCCTTGGTCAGCACGCTCTGATTCACCGCGACCGCGATCCCGGTGCTGCGGTCGGAGTACTCGTCGACGAGCTCCGCCACCGACTTGTCCGGCGGCACGTCGACCGCCGTACCGTTCACCCACACCGACTCCATGCTTCCTCCCTACGCCGGAATTACCCGAGTCAGGTTCAGCGGTCGGCGACGGCTCAGTCGCCCTCTCAGCCCACTTCCTGCGAGCTCCCGCGGACAGCATCGACTGTAACTCACCCTCCCGGCCTTTTCAGCGCCGGGAGGGTGACGTGGACAGCTACGGGGTGGTGATCGAGGTGACCGTTGCTCCGGAGATGTAGGTCGGCCAAACACCCACGGTGACGGTGATCTGGCCGTTCGCGTTCGGCGTCTGCGTAGTGGTCAGTCCGTACAGGCTGGTGACTTGCACCGGGCCGGTGGCGTTGACCGTGACGGTCGTGTTCGAACCGCTGGCGGCCCAGATCGCGCGGAACGGCGTACCGTCTCCTGCTGCGTACACCTGGTCGATCAGCCCGTTCCCCGGGTACTCCTTGCCGAGGAACGTCGCGCCGCGGAGTTGCCGCGCCGCCGTGGCGTAGGCGACGTACGACGGTTTCGGGGTGTAGGCGCCGAGCGCGTCGGCTTCGTTGTGGATCAGGCCGAAGTTGTTCTCCTGGGCCGCCGGGTTGGTGCCGTCGTTCTTGAAGTCGTACATGTAGAAGCGGTCGACGTCGTGGCCGGGGACGTTGAGCATCTCGCGGGCCATGTACATCGCCTGCGTCGGCTCGGACACGGGTGCCGCGCTGCCGGCGCCGGTGTACCAACCGGCCTCGGTGATCCAGACCGGCTTGTCCACGCCGCCGTTGTACTGCCGGATCGTCGCCCGCACCTGGTCGATGAACGTGCCGAGGCTCTCCGGCGCGTTCAGGTAGTTGTACGGGTGCACCGACACGACGTCGAGGTACTTCAGCCCGCCGAGCTGGCAGAACTGCTGGAACCACGCCTGCTGGGTGACGTCGGTGTCACCGCCGCCCACGATCGTCAGGCCCGGGTGGTTCGCCTTCAGCTTCGGATACGTTGCCTTGAGCAACGCAAGGTAGCTGTCCGGGGTGAAGTTCGACGGGCCGGCGGCGTTCACGTCCCACTCGTTCCAGATCGCCAGGTTCTGGACCTGCGGGTACTGCGTCGCCAGTTTGTCCGCGTAGTTCGCGAACCCGGCCCGGCCGGCGTCGGTGAACGGCGCGTCGACGTCGTTGCCCGCCACGTCGTCGTACTTCGCGTTGCCGTAGTCCGCGATCAGCAGCGGGTCGAGCCCGTTGGACTGGAACGACTGCAGGTACGACGTGTACTTCGCCGGGAAGCTGTACGTGCCGACGGTGGTCTCGATGGCCGACCAGTACGCCTCGTCGCGCGCGGTCCGCGCCCCGGACTGGACGAGCAGCGGCATCGGGTCCGTGCTCCACGTGCCGGCGAAGTGCGTACCCGCTCCTTGGTACGTCGGGGAGGTGGTGACGGCGACCGCGTCGACGTTGACGGATGCCGTCGTACCGCCGCCGTTGATCGCGCTCTTGTCCAGCGTCAGCGTGATCGCCTTCGCCGGCCCGTGCCAGATCCCGTCGTCCGCGCCGCCGAAGTGCAGGTAGCCGCTGCCGGTGTCGAACCTGGTGACGTTCAACTGCTGCCACGCCGTACCCGAAATGGCGAGCCGTTGCTGATGCACCTGACCTGTCGCATCGGTCACGCGCAGCCCGAGCGACGAGAGCTGGCTCGATTTCACCCACAGGCTAAGGGATTTGGCGTCGATCGGTACGAACGTCCGCTGCACCGCGACGTAGTTTCCGCCGCCGGAGAAGTCGCCGCTGAGCTTGGCGGACTGGGCGCCGGCGTGCGAGGAAGCGGTGTCGTAGGTGAGGCTGCCGGTCGCGCCCGGGAACTCGCTGCCCGGGTAGAACGACCAGCCCTCCGCGGCGCTCTCGTAGTCGCCGAGCGGCGTCGTCGGCGTGGACGCGAGCGTGTTGAGCGTCAGGTCGTCGAGGTTGACGCTGCTGTTCGTCGCGCCGCTGATCGCGCCCTTGTCCAGCACGATCTCGATCGACTTCGCCGGACTGTGCCAGACGCCATCGTTCGCTCCGCCGAAATGGGTGTACTGCTTGCCGCCGTCGAACTTCGTGACGCTCAGCGGCTGCCAGTCGGTTGCGCCCGACAACGTCAGCCGCTGCTGGTGGACCTGCCCGGTCGAGTCGGTGATGCGGAACGTGAGGAACGACAGGTTCGGCGTCTTCGCCCAGAAGCTCACGCTGCTCGCGGCTACTTGTGGCAGCGTCCGGTTGACACTGACGTACGCACCGCCGGCGCTGAAGTTGCCGGACAGCTTGCCGGAGCTGCTGCCGGAGTGGTCGTCGGTCGTGTCGAGCGCGAAGCTTCCGGTGGCGCCGGGGTATTCGCTGCCCGGGTAGAAGGTCCAGCCCTCGGCAGTGTTCTCGAAGTCGCCGACGCGGCTGGTGCTCAGGCCCGCGACGGGCGCCGTACTGAGCGGGCTGAGAATGGCGAACGTCGTCTGAGCGGTCGCCGTACCGGCCTGGACGGTCAGCTTGTACCAGCCGCGGGTGGTGACCGACACCTGGAGCGTGCCGGCCGCGGCCTGGCTGCCGGTGGCGACGACGGTGCCGTTGACGTCGGCGGCCGACCAAGTGACGGACGCGGCGTCGGTGTTCAGGCCGACCTTGACCGGCTGGCCATCGGTGAACACGTTGCCGAGGGTGATCGGGGTGAGCGCAAGGGTCGCGGCGTGGGCGGGGGTGATGGTGCCGATGGTGATGAGTAGCGCTGCGAAGGCGAGCGCAAGGGTACGTCGCATGCCGACTCCTGTTTCAGGGCGAGGGCGGATCATGGGACGTCGGCTGCCACGACGTTGCGAAATCGCTTTCGCAAGCGTGCCGTTAGGTTACAGCGGTGTCAACGGCTCAGGTCGGTCCCGGTCAGCAGCGCGGCGAGTTCGGTCGGGCGGTAGAGGACCTGCTTGCCGATGCGCTGCGGTTCCACGAGGCCGGTACGGCGCAGCAGTTGGAGGTGTTGGCTGACGGCGGACGGGGTCACCTGGAGCTCGCCGGCCAGGTCAGTCGTGGTGCGGGGGTGGGTCAGTAGATCGAGGATGCGGGCTCTCGGCGTACCGATCAGTTGAGCGAGGTCCTGGTGGGACGGGGGCTCGGCTACCGACCACAGGTTCGCCTGGCCGCGCGGCGGGTAGCCGAGCAGCGGGTCGGCGCCAGGGTCGAACGGGATGACTGCGTGTGGTCCGAAGAGCGTCGGTTGGAGTACCAGTCCGCGTCCGTTGATCTTTTCGGTACGGCTAATGGCTGCCACACGGTCGACCTTGAGGAGCCCGTCGGCGTACGTGATGGCGGGGCCGAGCCCGTTGAGCATGGCGCCGGTGCCGTACTGCGTGAGGACGTGGCCGCGGTAGCTGATGTCTGCGGAGAGCAGGGTGCGCATGCGACTCCAGTACGGCGCCATCATCGTCTGCCAGTAGTGCTTCAGTGCTTCGACGACAGTTGTTGTGCTGAGGCCTTCCGGGAGCTCGCCGTGTACTGCCGCGAGCTGCTCGTTGAACGTGTCGGGGTCGACGTTGGCGATGATGTCCAACTCGTCGGTGAGCTGCGTGAGCGGCGACGTCGGCCGCGGCGTGAGGAAGTCCGGACTCCCCATGGTGTCGTTGACCAGCCACCGCAGTACGTCCCAGTCGAGCTCTTGGAGTTTTGGCTGTACGGCCCGCACCCACCCGAGCTGTAACGGGAACCGCCCCGGATCGCGTAACGCCCGCAGCGACAACACCATCTCCGCCACCGGCGAAACCGCAAACCGTACGTCAGCCAAATCCTCCGAGTCCAAGACGTACGTCAGCATGCACGAAGTATGGGCCCCGGCTGGTGCCCCAGCGCCTACTGCCGGGCACCTCCTCGCCACCAGCCCGGATCCTGTCGGTGGCGTCTGAGAGGCTGCCGACATGGGCTTTCGAACGATGGACAACGACGAAATGGCCGACTTCCTCGCGCGCCCGCTGGTAGCGGTGTTCGCGATCGATGATCCGGGCTGGTCACCACACGTGACACCGGTCTGGTTCCACCACCTGCCCGACACCAACCGCTTCCAGGTGATGACGCCTGGGCGGTCCAAGAAGACCAGGTTGTTCCGCTCCGGCTCCGGCCAACTCTCCCTCTCAATCCAAACCGCCGACGGCCCAACCGCCTCCTACGTCAACATGCAGGGCACCGCCGAGCTCCTGCCCCTCGACGACAAGCTGCTGCACGCGATGGTCGAGAAGTACCTCCAGCCGGCAGACCGAGCCGCCTACCTAGCCAACCCACCCGAAGACTCAATGTTCAACATCACCCCCCGCCGCATCACCACCGGCGTGATCAGCTGACATTCCACCACCCTGTCCCGTCGTACTCGCATGATCTCCGTCGACGAGTACGTCCTGGACCCAACCCGAACCCGAATCGCCTTCACCGCCACCCACCGCTGGGGCACCCGCGTCCACGGCCACTTCACCACCTTCGAGGGCGGCACCCGCGCGGGCAACCCCTGGCTGACCGTCCAACTAGACAGCCTGGACACCGCCAACCCCCGCCGAGACACCCAACTCCGAAGAGACTTCTTCGACACGAAGTCCCACCCGACGATGACCTTCGAAACAACCTCGATCACACAGGTTTCCACGTCCCGCTACGACGTCACGGGCAACCTCACGATCCGCGGCGACACGCACCCCCTGACGATCCCCTTCACCGTCACCGAAACCCCCGAAACCCTCCAAGCCACCGCCACAACCACGCTCAACCGCCACACCTGGCACACCAACTGGAACACCTTCACCACAGCCCTCGTACGCCCAACCGTGGTGATCGACCTAGCAGTGACCGCGACCCACCGCTAGCAGATCGATCGGCTCTTCGGATGGCGCGAGCCCTGGTCCTGTGAGTTCAACGGAGCGGACCGCTACTCGCAAGCGATGCCGTCGTGGTCGGCGTCGAGCCGGTAGATGTCGGTACCGATCACCCTGATCGGACCTTGGACGTACTCGGGCCCGTTCCCACTGCCTCCCGCGCAGTCCACATCGCTCGCGATCGGTACACAGCCGGAGTAGTTCGGATCGCAGTCGCTCGACTGCGCCGGCTCGTCCACCTTCGTTCCCACGACCACCACCTGCGTCCGCGGCTCCTTCGCCACCTCCTGCCGAACGAGGCGCTTGGCCGTCTGCACGCCGTCCACGTACGTCACCTGGTACGTCAACCGCCGCGTCCCATCGACCCCCGCCGTACGCACCCTCTTCTCACCCGTGGCCAACGAGTCATCCGTCACCGTCCGCTTCTTGAACGGAATCACCCGAAACTCCACGACCTCTTCGGTCGTGGTCATCTTCGCCTTCGGCGTAACCGGCCCCACGCTCCCCACCGACGGCTTGCTACTCACCGGCGGCGCACTGCTGGCCGGCGGCGAGACCACGACCCGCGTACTGACCAACCCCGCCGGCTCACCCACCGTCGACTCTCCCTCGCCCGCCCCACACCCCCCGGCGAGCACCACAACCGCAACCGCCCCCAACGCAACCCGCACCAACACCACGATCCGTCCCCCCCGCCGTCGGTTCCCCCCCGCGGCAGACTCACCCAGACCCGGCATCCCCAGCCGAATTCCGATCTGTACCACCACCCACCCCCACCCGCAACCCCTCACCCCGGCCCCCCACCAAGCAATCCCCACCCAAACCTGACACACTGTTCCCCTCACCAACTGAGGGCCTCTAGCTCAACTGGCAGAGCAGCGGACTTTTAATCCGCGGGTTGTGGGTTCGAGTCCCACGGGGCCTACCAAAACCGCAGGTCAGAGCACACATGACCGCGGCTACCACCCTCTCAGCCCACACTTTTGCCACCCTTTTGCTCGTCAGGTTGCCCTCCGGGACCAGTGCCGAGGACGGCGTTGAGGGCCTCGACGGCACCAGCGTTGCGGATCTTTCGACCGAGGTATCCGTCCTGCGTCATCGAGACTCGGCTGTGCCCGAGCTGGTCTGCGATCTGCCGTGCCGAATGGCCGGCGTCGTCCAGCAGGGTCGCGAGCGTCTTCCGGAAGTTGTGTGACTTGACCCACTCCAGCGATTCGATCTCGGCTCGCACTTTGCGGAGATCCCGGAGCGTGTTGTTCGGGTCGCGGAATCCGCCGATGCTGTTCGGGAACACCGGCCAATCGAGCTTCACGCCTGCTGAGAATCGGCGACGGAGCATATCCTGAGCCCGATCAGGAAGACCGAGTGTCCGCTCTCCAGCCTCAGACTTGGTCACGCCCCGGAGAAGGCCCTGCCCCGTCACCCGACCAATCGTCCAGTCGATATCGACCACGCCAGCCGACAGGTCTACGTCGGCCCAGATGAGCGCCAGAGCTTCGCCGATCCGAACGCCGGTACTGAGCATGAACAGGCTCAAGTCGGGAATGTCCGACTTCACAGCGCGCTCGTTCTCCGAGACGGACTTCAGCCACAACTCGACTTGTTCAACGGTTAGGGATCGTGCGAGCTTCTTCCTACGTGAACTCTCGATCCGCCGAATCTCACGTACGGGGTTGGCATCAAGCGGTCCGCTTCGAACAGCCAAGCCCATCACGCCGGACGTGACGCTCCTGCAGAGCTTGGCGGTCGGGACCCCGGATTTCGCCTTGACCTTGTGGATGAACGTGTCCACGCGAGCGGTGGTCACCTCAGCGAGCCGCAGTTCTCCGAGCGCCGGACGAACATGCTTCTTCAACACGGACTTGTAGCTTTGCACAGTCCGCGGTGATCGAGATCCGTCCTGCACGAGTTCATCGATCTCTTGGACCCACGCGTCGGCGACCTCGTTGAAGCGGTGGTTCGGCGTCCACGTACCAGCCTTGCCCATCTTGGCACGCTCTCGCAGGGCGTTCTGCAGCTTGGATGTTGCAGCACCCTTGGTCCTACCGCGCCTTTCGACACGAACGATCTCACCATTGAAATCCCGAAAGTTGGCAATCGCACGGTGTGCCTTGCGGCCCTTGGAGTCGATCACCTCGTGCGTTCGGATCTGTCCCCAGGTCCCGATGGGGAGCGGCTCTCTAGCCATGACTACGCAGCCCCGTCGAGCGACTTGAGCCAGCCGTACACGACTTCCTGTTGGTAGCGAACGTATCGACCGATGCGAACGCCTTTCGGGCCATACCCAGTCGTACGCCACTTGTACAGGGTCGGCACCGGTACGCCGAGGAACTCGGACAGGTCCTCGATGCTCCACAGCCGATCGTCTCGATGCTTCGGCACAGACACTTCATTCCTCCTTTGACAGTTACGTGTCAGTCGTTGTTCTCGGCAATCAGTTCCTTGACGAGTCGTCGGTGCTCACGAGCTTTGGCCGCGGCAGTGTTGGCGAGCAGCGCGTCACCGGTCGTCTTCCAGCCGGTGCCTGCGTAGGTGAAGTTGCCGACGATGAGTGTGGTTTCTACGTCGTCGGTGTGGTCCTGAGTGCGGTGGTGGTCACGTCGCCAGTTCGCTCGTGCCTCGCGGAGGGCCTTGAGGGTGGTGGAGTACTGGCGGGATTTGGTAGAGAAGTGGCCGCCGAAGCCGAGCATGTGTGCCCACTTCTGGAGTCGGCGGTAGGAGAGGCGTCCGGAGTTCTTCGCGGCTTCGACTTCGTCCAGGTCGGATCCGGGCCGTCCGAGTCGCCAGCAGGCGTCGACCAGTCGGCCGGCATGGCTGTACTGGTTGGCGTACCGGTTGACGGTTGCCGCCGTGAGCCGCGCGGATGAGTGGCCGGTGGCTTCGGCGCCTTTGGTGGCGTATTTGGCGAGGTATCCGGCGACGGCGGTGTCGGTGATTGCGCCGTCGACGGCTTGCCGTACTGCTCGTACGTCGAGTTGGGTTCCCCAGGCGATGAGCCAGCCGTCGGAATTGTCGGGGTGCGGCAGGGACCGGAAGCGGGTGGTCTCGGCGGCACGGCGTACCGCGTCGGCGAGCATGGTGAAGGTCGCGGCGCAGACGGGGGGTTCGAGGACGGACGGGTCGAGTGGGTTGACGCCGTCGAGGCGCATGAGGGCGTGGAAGTGGGCGACGCCGCGTGCTTGCATTTCGGCGACCTTGCCGTAGGAGAGCTTGACGGTCGCGCCGTGCTTCTTGGCTTCGGTGCGGAGGATGTCTTTGGCGCGTTCCATGGTGCGTCGCCAGAGTTCGCCGGACAGGGCGTTCCAGACGACTTGGTGGTCGTGGTCGTAGCAGTCCAGGCACAGCGGTGTGCCGAGGATCTTTTCGCCGTCGCGGTGGGTCTGGTGGCAGCGCAGGTCCACGCCGTGTGGGCAGTGCTCGGGTTCGCGGCGGGGTCGGCAGGGCCGGTTCCTGATGGTCCAGTTCTGGCCGTCGCGGGTGCGGATGGAGCGGGTGCCGTGGACGGGTCCGAAGGTGGGGGCGGTGAAGGTGACGAACGCGGACGGGTGCTGGGCGACGGTGGCGGGGATGCCTTTGCCGCCTTGCAGGCCTGCTAGGACGAGTTGGTAGGTGTCGCCTCGGTAGGTCTCGGCGCAGGAGGGGCAGACGGCGGCACGGCGGTTCCCGCAGGCTTTGTAGATGACCTGTCCGGGCATGTCGTCGGTGTGGCGGGTGGAGATGATGCGGCCGGTGCGTTCGGACACGACGTGGGACTCGCCGCGTAGCCGGATGGGGGCGACGCAGCCGCCTGCGGAGGTGGTGTGTTCGAGCCAGGCGTCGTAGTCCACGGTTCGTGCGGCGCGTTGGAGGGCGTGTTCGACGGCGTTGGTCGGGGTGTTGCTGTCGCCGGCACCGGGAACAAACTTCCGGCCCGACTTCGGCTCGTGTACAGCCAGGATCTCGACACCCCCAAGGAGCCCGTTGAGCACGTCGATAGCCCTGTCGGTGCTGTCGTTGCTGGTGTCCTGCGTCGATGTCATCTCGGGGCCTCCTCTCGAGGTATGGGCGGTGAACCGGAACTCTTGTTGTCCGGCCAGCTGATCTGCGGAGTGCTGGACGGGGTTGGAACGGGAAGATCTGCGGTTCGCCAGTGTTGACGGTTACGTGTCAGGCCGCGGTGGGTCCGGTGTTCGTGGTGCGGCTGGGCTGGAGGGTGGGTGCGCCGTAGAGTTGGTATCCGCAGCCGGGGCAGTAGCGGGCCTCTATGCGTCCGTCGATGGCGATGACGGTGTAGTCGTCGCCGGGTTCGAGGACGGTGGGGCACCAGTCATGTCCGTCGAGGTGGTCGTTGGCGACCCAGTCGCACAGGAAGGTGCTGTCGGCAACGGCGTGGTAGACGGTGATCTCTGCGTAGGCGTTGACGTACGCGGTGGTGGCCATCGTTGGTGCCCATTCTGTGTGCAGCGTTGGTGGTCGTTGTCGTTGTCGTTGTCCGTGGCGGTTGGTGGTGATTCGGTGTTCGCCCTCGTCTCCGGGACCCCGTGGATTCCGGAGGCGAGAGCCAGCAACGAGCCCAGGTGGTGCCGTGTACTGCGTGGTGTTACTCGTCGGGTTCGAAGGTGGATTCGCAGACACCGCAGGTGATGTCTCCTTCTTCGAGGACTGCTTTGGCGACGCGGATACGGCGTGGGCATTGGCATGCGCACGCGATGGCGTTGTTGTTGTTCTTCTTGGCCTGTCCACCAGTCATCTCGGGGTGGCGGTAGGCGATGAGCGCCTTCTTCAGATCGGTCAGGACGCTCTTGTAGGTGGCCGCTGTCTCGGCGCGGAGCGTGCAGGGTGACCAGCCGATGCGATCGTCCTTCTTCGTATCGAGGCCGAGTTCGGAGGCCAGCGCGGCGAACTTCTGGTTGTGCCAGCGGCCTTGGCGGCTGGTGTCTTTGATCTCGCGAACGTTCGCGAGCGCGTGTGCGGCTTCGTGGAGGAGGGTGGTGAAGACCTCTTCGACGGGTCGTTTGAGTCCTTCGCCGGACACGAGGACTTCGGCGAGGGCTTGTTCGCCGTGTTGCCAGCGGGCGGCTGCGAAGTGGCCGTATTTGGCTTGTTTGCTGGCGGTTCCGGAGCCGACGATGATCACGACGGCGGGGATCTCCTTGTGGTTGGTGCGGATTGCGGTCCAGGCTGCTTCGAGTGCGGAGACCAGTTCCGCGGTCGTATATTCGTGTTGACGTTTACGTGTCAGTCGCGCTTTCGGTGACCCGGTGCGAGTCGTCTTCGAGCCGGTAGGCGAGGTGGCCTTCTTGGCTCGTTTGATGGTGACCGAGACGGCCGGGTGGCTGCCGCCAGTGCTTAGTTCCTTGAGTTTGTTGCGTACGGCAATCAGCGAGGTGTAGCCGTGAGCCCGGCCACCTTCGGCCGCCCGGACAGCGTCCATATGGGCTTGGACCGCCTTGTGCGCGGCAGTGGGTGTGCCGTTGTAGACGGCGGTGGTCTTGGTGACCGTCCAGCCGGTGATGTTGGCCAGTGCGTCCGTGTTGTGGTTGGTCAGTCCGGCAAGCTTGGTGGTGGTCGCGGGCTTCGCCGCAGCCACCGGAGCCGGGGCCGGGGTGGCCGGCATATCGATGAGGTCGAGTTGTCCTGGGACCTGGACCACGGGTGCGAGGTGGGTGGTTACCATTGCTCTCCTCTTTCGTGTGCTTGGTTTCTTGCGCAGATCAGGTGACAGGGGCGGCCGGTGTAGGGGTCGCGCATGAAGGCGTTGTGTCCGCAGATGTCACAAGGCCACGGGTCGCCGACTGTCGTGTGTGCCCAGTCCTCTGCTCGCTCGGAGCGGTGCGTCTTCTTCGATGGGGTCTTCTTCTTGACCGGTTCTGCTGCTGGTGCGGTTGCTGCTGGGGTGATGTCTGTGGTTTCGACTGGCATGGCCTGTTGGCCTTGACAGTTACGTATCACGCGGCGCCGGTTTGCCCGGTTGGTTGCCGCGCGCATCATTTGCTCCAGACCGACAGCGTGTTGTTGACGGTCAGTGCGAGCTCGTAGATGTCGTTCGAGACCACGGCGGCGTAGTAGTCGTAGTCGGAATCGGCGGGTGCGGTCTCTCGTACCGATTCCGCGTGGTTTCGCAGGTCGTCTCGCAGTTGCTGGAGCGCTTGGACGATGACGAGGCGGTGGCTGTCCACGAGTGCTTCAAGAGACTTGATGTTCTTGTTCATGGCTGGTCCTGCGTCCAGTCGTCGGGGACGTAGACCTGGTCTTGGGTCCAGGTGTCGGTTTTGGTGGCGTGGTCTACGAGGTGTTCTTCGAGCAGTTGGCGTGCTTCGTAGAGCGCGTCGATGAGTTGGCTGAGTGCGGTGACGGAGCCGGTGATGAGTTCGAGTTCGATCGGGGTGTTTCCCAGATCGATGGCGACCAGTGGGGTTTCGCCGTTGCAGGCGAGGTTGATGCCGGCCACGGTGTTGTCGGTGAACTCGTAGCCGATGAACATGCGGTCGTCGCGTTCGCCGCCGTTGGCGTCGTAGTAGGTGGTCATGACCCCGACCCTTCGTCCTGGTGGCGGATGAACAGTTGGTGCCAGGTGCCGTGGTTGGACATGGCCTGGCGCAGGTTGCTGCGGCATTCGAGGCAGCCGCTGGGGGCCGTTTGGCTGTAGACGATGTAGCCGCAGTCGTGGACGTAGGCGTACTTGTTGGTGGTGAAGTCGAGTAGTGCCGCGTAGCCGGTGTCGAAGTCGGGCTCGACTCCGAGCAGGAACAGCGGGTTTGTTGTGGGTGTGGTGGTCATAGCGGTTAGGCCGCCTTTCGGAGGTGTACTGCGCGGCGGACGATCTGGTTGACGTGGTGGTCTTCGAGGTGCGCCGTTTTGAGTCGGCGCGGGAATCCGCCTTCGGCGCGGAGGAGTCCGACGCCGAGGGCTTCGGGTTCGATGTCCACGGCGGTGTGGCCTTGGGAGGCCCAGCCGGTGCCGAGGATGATGTCGCTGCTGGAGTCGGTGGCGCAGCGGAACGCGAGCCGGTAGCCGAACAGGTCCCTCAGTGAGGTCGGGACGATGTCCGCGGACGGGCGCTGGGTGGATGCGACGGTGATGATGCCCGCGGCGCGGCCTCGGGCGACGATGTCGCGCACCAGGGTCCGGAACTCTTCTTGCTGTTCCTTGGTGCCGACGGTGACGGTGAAGTACGCCAGCTCGTCAATGCACAGAAGCTTGGCGCGGAAGCCGTCGCCGGGAACGATCTTCTTGCGGCCCGTGCGGGCCAGGTGCAGGTAGCGCTCATCCAGATCTTTCTGGAGTTCGAGCAGGACGCGAAGTGCCTTGGTCATGTCGTTGCCGACGAACTGGCTCGCGACCGGTGCGTACGGCAACAGTTCAACGATCTTGCCGTCGATCAGGATGAGATCTACGTCGATGCACAATGCGGCGTGGGCGACGATGTTGCCTTGGGCTACGGACTTGCCCGCGCCGGGTTCACCACCGATGAGGATGTTGCGGTACATCAGGCCGACACGGACTGACCTGCCGCGTGCGTCGAGACCCAGGTAGATCGGGTCGTAGATCGAGAGCGCACCCTTGGGTGCGGGGGTGCCCCCCGGCGCGAGCCGGGGGAACACCGATTTCTTCGGATTCAGGTTGAAGCTAGACATAGTCGGACACGTCTTCTCCGTTGGCGCCCAAGATCACCGTCTGGCTGTCGCTAACGGCAGCGGTGGTCTTGGTCTTGGAAGTTCGAGTGCGGGTCTCACCGGTCGTGTTGGCACTGCCGGTTTTGGCCGGCGGCTGCGCGGTGGACTCGTCGGGGGCGCTGCCCGTGGTGTCTGGCCCGAGAAAGGCCATGACAGCGTCATCGGCGACTGCCGCTTCGGGCATGTCGCTGGTGTCGTTGAGCAGTGGTGAGGTGATGTGCGTCTTCGACAGCGGGTCGCGGCGGTTGATCTCAATGCGCACGACAGCGGCATTGCGCTTAGATCGGGCGATGACTGCTGAGCGTGCCCAGCAGGCCGACGCGATGGTTTCGGCCTTGTTGTCGAGGTCTTCCATCGACAGGCCGGGACGCATCCACAGCCAGACGATCTGGCCGGTCTTGGTGGAGAAGCAGGCCACGATGAACGGCAGGTTCCCTGAGTAGTTCAGGGTCCGCATCTCAACCAGGCAGGCACGGAGCCGGTGCCGGGTGATGACACACCAGAACCGATTCAGGACGAACCGGCGTGCCGGGTTGTCGGTGACGATCCATCCGCAGAGGACGATGATCAGCAAGGCGTTGAGCCACAGCGGGTTCGACCGGAAGTAGCCGGTGATCGCCGTTCCGTGGGCGATGGTGATGTAGGCGATGCTGGCCAGGACGAACAACTCCCAGCGCCAGCGCCAGACCGCGAGCAGAACCTTGACCGGCGTCGACTGTGACGGCCGGATGATCGTTTCGATGGTTCCGGTGGCGGTACTTCCGCGTCCTGCTCGACGTGTCGAGCGTGTGCGGGTAGATTTGGGCATGACAAGACCTCCCGATCAGGGGGTTGAGTCAGGAAAGACACCAAGCCGGGACAGGTTTCCTAGGCCGAAGGCCCGACTTGGCGTCTCGTTTCCAGGGAGCGGCCCTTTCGAGGGCCGTTCTTGGTTTCTAGCGGTTGTTGATCGGTGTTGACACGTATGCGTCAATCGCGGTGACTTCACCCGATTCCGTGGGTGAGGCCGACTTCCAGACCGCGTACGCGTAGTCGCGTGCGGCGTACAGATCGAGGCGACGATCGCAGGCCTCGCGGTACAGGTCGAGCAGTTGCCAGAACGCCTCCGAGGCGTAGACAGCAGTTGCATCGTTGCTGATCGCAACGACAGGTTCAGCCCGGTTCAGGCTGCTAGCGATGCTCTGGTCCAAGAAGACCAACACCAGTTCGATTTCCACGATTTCGTTGCACTTGGCCACGTACTCGGACCGTGCTTGATTCGCTGTGACGGTTCGGTTGTCCATCGGTTGCGACATGACTACCCCTAGCTGAGCAGTGCACGAATCACGGGATGAGTGGAGAACTACTTCGCAGAACCCGACGCGGCGTTGAGGGTCTTGGCCTTGTACGCGACACCGTTCCGCCCGTTGGTGGCCCACGGCATGGCCTCCAGCTCGACCGGCACGACGACGGAGCCAACGTTGACCTTCGGCATGGCATTGCCCGCCAGAGTCACGTTGATCACCTCGCCGCCCGTCTCGTCGAGCGCCATCACCTGAACCGACCAGAGCAGCTCGTTGGTGTTCCGGTCAGCCTTCTGCCGGCCGTTCTGGTCCTTCTTCTCCTCCACAGCCTTGGTGACCGTGAACGTCTTGCCCGTGGTGTCGATGTTCAGCTTCATGAGGAATCGCCCTTTCTAGGCGTCCGACCCGCTCCCGTTGAGCGAGTGTTCTAGTTCAGATACTAGAACACCTATGCCGAGTCTTCAAGCACTAAGCGCGACCAATTTCTCACTCAGGGTTGACACGTAAGCGTCAATCGCTAGACAAGGCGCCCTGCGGCATTCCCTCGAACACCATCGCCAAGTCGCCAAGGACTCGCGGCGCGTCCGACGCTCGATCTGGTTAGGCCGGACTAAAGTGCCCGCGTGAGTCTCGGGGTCGACGTGATCAAAGAAGCCGGACCGTACGTTGTCGGTCTGGCGGGTCTCGCCTTTGGCTTCGCCAACGCCAGGCTTCCAGGGCGGGAAGCTAGGCACCATGCAAGAGTCGAAGGCCTCTACCCGGAGATGCTTGATGCACTCGACCAGCTTGTCCGCCACACGGTGACGTTCCTGGCGCCGGGCGGTCCGGTACGACTCGATCCAGACATGCAGGTTCCGAACCCGAAGCTCGTTGATGCCATTTCGGCGCGGGTGGAGATCTTCGCAAGCCGCCCTGTCAGGGAGGCGTGGAACGCGGCAATCCAGCCAGTTCTCGAAGTGCGCCTAAGGAAGAACTCCCCGGAGGAGCTGCTCACGGAACTCGATGGCCCAGACGTCAGACCAACGCAGGTGGAGGCCCGACTCTGGGAGACCTACGAGGCGGCTCGCATCAAGCTGGTCGAGGAGATTCGGCGTGGCCTAGCCGTGCCGGGACGCCGCCGGCTGATGCCGAGGCGCAAGACCCAGCCGTGAGTCTGTCGATCGAAGACGACGGACTAATCTCCGAGTCGACCGCGGTAGGTCACACGGCCGTAGGTGATGCTCTCGCCGTACTCCAGCACGTCGCCTGTGTCGTCGTAGATCCAGTTGCGCCCGACCATGATTAAAGCGCCCTCATCCAGGCCGAGACTCTCTGCCTGGTCGGCCGTAGCGCTCGCTGGTTCGAACTGGTCTTGCCAGGCGTCGACGTTGCGCTTCAGGGTGTTCGCGACGTACATGAATGTGCCCTCGCGGATGCGCTCCGAGGTCAACAGGAGTGGCGCACGCTTCGCCAGATCGCCGCGAAAGTACGACGTTGATGCGGAGATTGGCTTCCCATCAGCCCTGAATGTCCTACGTACACGGCGAATCACCGGACTGCCGACCTTGATCCCGAGAGCATCAGCGATCTGCTCCGTGGCCTCTCCCAGACCCGCCTCAGTGATCTTCGCGTACTGGCCTGTCGGGTACACCTTGCCGGTGCGTCGAGCCTTGCCGACGCGATCGTTGGCCGCTCTGCCTCGCTCCTCTTCGGTGGTGACGAGGCTTCCGACGCCACGCTCTGGCTTGATGTATCCCTCAGCGCGCAGAGCCGAGAGCGCCTTCTGGGCAGTCGCGATAGCCACGCCGTAATCGCGCATCAGCGAGCGGACCGACGGCACCAAGTCGCCGGCCTGTAGATCACCGTTCGCGATCCTGGTTCGGATCTCGTTCGCGATCTGCTGATACGGGGGAGCGGGGCGCTCCAGCTTCGGGGGCATGACTGACCTCAACGTCTCCAATCGGTGTTCTAGAACACCACCATCATAGGTGTTGGAGTGCGCGAGGGTCTAGTAATCGTCCCGCGCGTTGACCCGGTCGATGCCGCCATAGCCTGTGGCCGCCACAGAGCGGGCAATCTCAACGTCATGAGGATCTGGTTCGATCCCCTGCTCTCTGGCCGCGAGCAGGCGCTTGTGCACCTTCTGTAGCTCCAAGACGTCAGCCAGCCGTGCTTCTGCGATCTCGTCCCACGTTGCCATCGTCAATCCCACTTCAGACCGGTGATGCGTTCGTACATAGCAACGTAGCGAGCCCGCGTCTCGTCAACGACCTCTTGGGGGATCTCGGGGCCTGGGGGAGTCTTGTCCCAGGTGCCCAGATCGCGAGCCCAGTCGCGTACGAACTGCTTGTCGTATGAGATCTGGCGCTGTCCAGGCTTCCAGTCCTCGTCACGCCAGTACCTCGAGGAATCCGAGGTCAGAACCTCGTCGGCTAGGACCAGCGTTCCATCCTTTGCGAGACCGAACTCAAACTTGGTGTCGGCGAGGTGCACCCCCCGGCCGTCTGTGATCGCCGTAGCGCGCTTGAAGAGCTCTAGCGTCTTCTCCTTCAGAGCTTCCGCGAGCTCCGCACCAACGGCCGCCGAGACCTCATCGAAGGTCATCGGCTCGTCGTGCCCGTCCTCAGGAGCCGTCTTGGTCGTCGGTGTGAACACCGGCTCCGGGAGCTTGTCACCTTCAAGCAGCCCAGGCTTGATCTCGACGCCCGAGATCTTCCCGGTCTCCCGGTACGCATCCCATCCCAGGCCAGCCAAGTAGCCGCGGGCGATGCACTCAACCTGCACGATGTCGACCTGCTGGCACCGCACTGCGCGGCCCTCGAATTCGGCCGGCACATCGGTCGCTGAGATGACGTGGTTCGGCATCACGTCCGCGAGTTGCTCGAACCACCACAACGACAGGCTCGTCAGCAACTTCCCCTTGTCGGGGATAGGTGTCGGCAACACGACGTCATAGACCGACACCCGATCAGTGGCAACCAGGATCACCTCTCCCGGGCGATCGCTGTACACGTCTCGAACCTTGCCCCTATGCAGTAGCTCCACGCCACTGTTCTAGCACACCTCTCGATGGCGCATCCAGGCCGGTCCAGCTCGGCAACGTCACGCTGCGTCAGAATTCGAGCTGCTCCTGTTCAAATGAAGTCGAGGGCACACGTGGGACCTGGTCGGATTCATCGAGAATCTGGACGTAGTCCGGCTCATAGATCCAGAAGAGATGTCCCTCCTTCTCCATTTCGCCTGCTACTTGGACCCGTAATTCATTTTGATGCGCATACATTGCGATCTGATATTGCTCTTCGGTCAGTCTAACCCGAGCCTTCCGCGCTGTTGCGCCCTCTTCAATATTGAGACGGATTAGACGGTCGGGGTCGCCAGATTCGTGACTCAAGAAGGTGACTTCACCGACCAGCACAACGCTCTGTGGCTCAGGGTCGAGCGCTAGTGTCGTTGCAGCCTTAGCCAGTACGGCCGAGTCCGGAGCGTCAAAGGCAACTGAAATTCCCTGAGATGCCTCAGTGTCGGCGCGACTCCTATTTGTGGACACTCCAGAATCGCCGCCGGCGCAAAAATCACTAAGGGCCTTCGCGAACTCGTAAGAGATGCCGTCTGAAACGGCCTCCACGAACAATCCAAGATCAGGTTTTGATTTGTATTCGTCTAGGCATGCTCTTGCGGTCACAAGGGCATGCTCAAAGGTCGCCATGATGTTCCTGCCGCTCAAGGTTTCGGAATGCCTCGGCGTTGACGTAGCAATCTTCGCGCTCTGCTGTGTCAGGTGAAACCGCTGCCGTGATGGGGTGAATGCTGTGATGATGAAGCTGCCGATGGCGGTCTGTCCCATCAGGGTACTCTCAAGGAATTGCTTCGCGACGTAAGCGCTCGCATTCCCGTGGTAGCGTCGCTTCTCTCGTGACGCCTTAGCGGAAGCCACTAACTGTGCCTTTGCGGATTCATACAGGAGCTCGCCAGACTCCCAGGCGATTAACCCAGGCGTCAGCGACGTCTCCTTTTCCCAATGCGTAGAATCCAGTGCTGCATTTGTCTGCGTGTGCAAGATTGCCAGTAATTCATCGGCGGTGCGCCCGTATTGTCGGGTCAGGTGCCGACGGGCCTTGGTTAGCAGTGCAGCGAAATCTCCCCGAGAAGGATCGAGCGGCAGTAGTACCTCATCGTCTGAATCCCGAAGTCGCTCGGTCCAAACTTCGTAGGCGCCAGGGACATGCGACGTCGGACTCCAGTCGAAGTGCCGCAGAAGTGCGGTGAGTACTTCGAGCTCGGAGACGGAGTCAGCATGCTCAGTCACGGGGCGCCACCTTGGCCGATACGTTCCATAATGTCGCAGAGCGCCACATCATCGAAGATCTGCGCCTTCGATATTTTAACATCCTTCTTTTCTGCGTCCGTTTCCCCCGCTCCCGCAAGGTTGATCCAATAGGCGCAGTAATGAACTGACAAGGCGTTATGGCTCGACACGATCCATTGATCCTGATCCGCCGGCATTGCGAGGCCGACGACGATCTTGTGCACACTCGGATTGGATACCGCGTAATAGTTGTAGCGCTCCTGCCCCAAGCGCACCTTTACGAAATCGCTGCCGAAGTCAGATGCGGTTGTAGCCTTGAGCTGAATCTCCAGTCTCGCCACCCGATCTGTCGCCAGGTGCGAGTCAGCTCGGTGGGTGACGGAGACGTCGATACCTTCATCGATCTCAGGTCTAGCTATGACGCAACCGGCAGATGCGCAGACTGCGCGCAGATAACCTTCCTGAAATGACTCCATCAAGTCTGTAATCCGCTTGGGAGATCCCCTCAGCGGCGGTCTCGACGGCAGACTTAGTAACCCCTCCCCAGGCATGCGCCGATGCTACGTGCCGACGGCGAAGCTTGACTAGACCAGAGTTCCCAGCTTGCTGCCTGTATTCCTGACAAGTTTCTCTACGTCTTCAAGACGGGCCCCTCCAGGGCCCGAAAGCGCGCCGCCACCACAGGGCGGGCCGCCTGCCCGCCACTCCGCTTCGCTGCGCTCTGGGCGCGTCCCTTGGCTTGGCGCGCACGTGCCAACAGGGTGCCGGGTCGAAGACAGCAGAACTCGCCGTCAACGCTCGACACCTTGCCTGGTGCATCAGTCGTCGGAATGGCCGGCGACCGCTTCCGGTCCGGCTACCTACCCCGACCGTCCGTCCGTGGGTTCCCGCATCGGCCCGCTAGCAATCATGGAAGGGGGCGGTCCGGCACGGCACGCGTCAAGGGCGCCTACGGCGTCCCTCCGGGATCTCCGACCCTTGACCCGCACCGCACCGCACCTAAGGTCGGCAGCTATCGGGGCGATGCGGGAGGTCTGCCCGTGCGCTTGACACGTAAGCGTCAACCGCGGGTGTTGCGTCCTCTGTAACACCGACGATCCCGCGCCGATGTACTGGTCAGCATCAAGGGGGGAACTATGAGCTTATTCAGGCGGCGCCGTAGCGGGCCTGAGATCTGGGCGAATGCTGGACGAAGCAGGCGGGATCGAACTCGGATACTGATGACCCTGTATGACCGCCTTGGGGGAACGTGGGGCAAGCACCGCCTCGACATGCTCGACATTCCGAACGAGTTTCCGCTGATGGACATGCGGGTGGTCATGTCGCTTCCCGATCCGTCGGCTGAGAGTGAGGGGCGCTCTCGCATCTTCACGAAGACGGAACGCGCCACCCTCTATCTGACGAACCTGCGATTGTTCCTGAGTGCCGCATCCGATCCGTGGGGCGCTCCCGATGACGTATTTGCAATTGCCGAGATGCACGAAGTGGCATGCCCGGTGCCAACCATCGCGGGAGGCACGCCAGATGCTGACGTATTCGCTTTCACCGTAGGTGATCCTGCCGCACCCAATGGAGTCTTCATGCGTCGAGGCGAAGCCACATCGCGATCGACCTTTGAGGAGTTCGTGGCGATGCTCGCCGAGCTCGTGACTACGCACCACGGGATGGCGCGAGCACGGCACGACATGGCTGCGTACCAGGAGAGGCTTCGGCAGGCCGGCTATAAGTAGACGCTCGGACTTGGCTGACCAGCTTGACGCGCAACCGTCAATAGTGCATCTGGTCAGCGCTCGGTGCCGTAACGAGCGGCCTGCTGTGTCCCCTCGCTGGGCCAGACGTCGATCGGACGCAAGTGGTAGTCGGCGAACCAGTCCTCGACGGAGCGTCCTTCTCGGTGGTCCGGGACGTAGACCACGCGGGCCGCCCAGGCGCCGGAGTTGGTCTGTCGCCACTCCAGGATCAGCCCCGGCGACGGTCCACGCTCCCGAACCGTCCGCAAGACCCAGCAGTGCCGAGCCGTGAGGTTCGGAGGCGAGTCCCGAGGGTACCGACGATTGCTCCCCATGACGAGAATTATAGAACAGATGTTCGATCTCGCGTTGACGCTTACGTGTCACTGACGGGCTGTGGGGCAGGTTGGTCGGCAAGCCCCTGCATCGTGCGAACGTAGGTTGCTGCCCACCAGATTGCCCACCGTTTTGGACGCGAACCACTACCAAGCGATGAGAACTGACGACAGCTACTCTAAGTAAGACTTCCCTGGTCAGGCGCAAGATTCGACCGGCGTTGCGGAGTACTGCACAACGTGGATACCCAATCCGCGGGTTGTGGGTTCGAGTCCCACGGGGCCTACCATTGTGATGTATGGCCTCGGCTGATGGACGACAGATCGTCCTCGGTTGAGGCTTTACATGTTTTCGGCTGATGGTTGACGGCTACTTCGGTTGATTGTTGACACTCCCGGTATGCGGGAGATGAGTGTGGCTGAGCAGCGGTATCTGGCCGTGCTGGCGGTGGTCAGTGACGGTGAGACGGTGAAGGACACGGCGGCGCGGTTCGGGGTGTCGCGGCAGACCCTGCACGCGTGGCTGGCCAAGTACGAGGCGGGCGGGATCGAGAATCTCGGGGATGGGTCGCATCGGCCGCGGTCGTGTCCGCATCAGATGCCGGCCGTGGTCGAGGTCGCGGTGGCCGAGCTGCGGCGGGCGCATCCGACGTGGGGTCCGCGGCGGCTGGTGCACGAACTGCGACGTGACGGTGCCGCAGGGCTGGGGCCGGTGGGATGGTGCCGGTGGGGTTGGTGCCGTCGGAGTCGGCGGTGTATCGGGCGCTGGTGCGGTTGTCGTTGATCGATCCTGGGGCGCGGCGGCCGCGGGACCGCAAGTGGCGTCGGTGGGAACGCGGCCGGCCGATGGAGTTGTGGCAAATGGACGTAGTCGGCGGGTTCGTACTGGCCGACGGGCGCCGCGCGAAGGCGTTGACCGGGATCGACGACCACTCCCGGTACTGCGTCAGCGCCTATCTGATGCTGCGAGAGTCGGCCCAGCGGGTCTGCGAGGGGCTGGCCTTGGCGATGCGCACCTACGGCGTCCCGGAGGAGATCCTGACCGACAACGGCAAGGTGTTCACCGGCCGATTCAACCACCCACCGGTCGAGGTGCTGTTCGACCGGATCTGCCGGGAGAACGGCATCACCCACCGGCTCACCCACCCCCGCTCACCGACCACGACGGGCAAGGTGGAGCGGTTCCACCGGGCGCTGCGCACCGAGTTCCGCACCGACCGGGTCTTCCCCGACCTGGCCACCGTTCAGGCCGAACTGGACGCCTGGGTGGCCGAGTACAACCACCGCCGGCCGCATCAGGCGATCGGCATGGCCACGCCGGCCGACCGGTTCCTGCACGCCGTAGCGGCGCCGGTCACCGCACTGCGGCCGGCCACTGCGGCCACGGGCTCCACCACCAAGCCTGATCCCGGCCGTGGTGACGGCTACTGGGTCGCCCGGCGCGCCAGCCGGACGGGCGTGGTGTGCGTGAGCTGGCAGCAGGTCTGCCTCGGCATCGCCGCTGCCGGCCGCAACATCGACGTCTGGGTCACCGATACCGTCTTGCAGTTCTTCGACGGCGACCAACTCCTCCGCACCCAGACCCGCGACCAACCAGGCGAAGTACGCAAGAAGAAATCATCCGTCCCCGGCGGCCAACGCCGCCCTAAACTTCAAAACTGAATGTCAAGGATCTACCGAAACAGATCCGTCACCCATCAACCGAAGGTGTTCAGGCCGTGAATCCCTTAAGAATAAAGGGATTCTGATGAACCTGGACGGCTGATCAGTGCGGCAGATTGCAGCCTCATGGGATCAAACGTGGTGCGAATCGATACCATTGATCACATGGCAAAGGCTCCGAGACGGCGCCAGCGCGCCCGCGGCTCCGTCGAGGAGCTTCCCAGTGGCGCGCTCCGAGTGTCCGTGTACGCCGGCGTCGACCCGGTTTCAAAACGTCGCCACTATCTTCGCGAGACGATCCCGGCCAACTCGCCGAAGGCAGCCGAGGAGGCGGAGCGAGCTATACGGCGGCTCCAGACCCAGGTCGACGAGCGGCGGCAGCCTCGGACCAACGCGAGTGTAAGCCAGCTCATCGAGCGACACCTGGAGCTCGCTGAGCTGGACGAGACCACCCGCCGCACGTACCGCGGGTACGTCCGAAACCACATCGAGCCGTTGATCGGGCACGTCAAGGTCGGCGCGGTCAACGCCGACGTTCTCGACTCGTACTACGCCGAACTCCGGCGCTGTCGTCGCCATTGCGATCGACGCCCCTTCACCGAACACCGCAGCAAGACCCCGCACGAATGCGACGACCGGTGCCGTCCGCATGAGTGCCGGCCGCTCGGTGCGTCCACGATCCGCCAGATCCACTTCATCCTGAGCGGCGCCTTTCGTCAGGCGGTCCGGTGGAAGCGGGTATCGGTGAACCCGATGCCCACAGGCAAGCCTCCAGCAGCGCCCAAACCCAACCCCCGCCCACCGACTGCCGCGGAGGCCGCACAAATCCTCGAGGAGGCGTTTGCCGACCCGGCGTGGAGTACGTTCGTCTGGCTTGCGATGGTCACCGGCGCCCGGCGCGGTGAACTGTGCGCCCTGCGCTGGGCGAAGGTCGATCTCGAGCAGGGCACCATCGTCATCGATAGCAGCGTGGCCCAGAACAGCAGCAAGAAGTGGCTCAAGGACACCAAAACCCACCAGCACCGCCGCCTACGGCTGGACACGGAAACCGTGGCGCTCCTCCGCAAGCACCGGGAGACGTGCGACGAGAACGCAGCGAACCTCAAGACCAAGCTCGGGCCGGATGCGTTCGTGTTCTCACTCGCCCCGGACAACAGCGAGCACCTGGTCCGCGACAGCGTTTCGCAGCGCTACAGCAAGCTGGCCACCCGCCTCGGCATCGATACCCACCTGCACAACCTGCGCCACTACTCAGCCACTGAACTGATCGCTGCAGGAGTCGACATCCGAACTGTTGCCGGCCGCCTCGGCCACAGAGGCGGCCGGCACCACAACGCTCCGCGTGTACACAGCCTTCGTCTCAGAGGCTGACCAACGCGCCGCGACCGCCCTGTTTGACCGCCTCCCAAGCCGCCCAGAACAGCTTAGTGAGCGTGAGCGAATCCAGCGCTCCCCGCGAGCCCCGTACGAGGTGATTGCGGCCAAGCTGAGCGCGGCAATCGAATCTGGATTATTGCCGGAGGGCACCTCACCTCCACCCACAAGCCAGCTAGCCGAACAACACGCGGTATCGGACGGGACCGTCCGCCGCGCTCTCGACCTCCTACGCGACTGGAACCTTCTCGACGACACCCGGCGTACCAAACCCGCGTAGTAGCAATAGCGACGGTCAGGCAGCCTCTGTTGCCGCGGCGCCCCGCCGACTTGCAGCGGCGCGCCGATCCTCTTGCCCGCATATGTGGCCATCAGGGACTAGTCCATCCGCGGCGCCTGGGGGTCCTCCTCGGAGGCATCTGCGGTTCCGGGCGGCGATGACAAATCCTTCTGGCCAGATGAGGGACCCTCCGTCGATGGGAAGTTGTCCGCATCGCCCAGTATTACACCGCGCATTCGACTAAAAACAGGCGGTCGTCGATCGATACTGTAGGCAGAATACACATTATTTAGTACGGTCTCACTGTATCCGATGATCATCGCCGCCCCAGGTAGGGCAATGATGCAGGCCCCCACCGACGATATTGCGGCGCTGTGCCTGACATTCTGAGCCAAGAGGATGGCGATGATGGTCGCAAAGGTGGACATGCAGGTACAGATAATCGACAGGTGAGAAAGCAGTCGCCGAATCAAAAGATATGGTTCAGAGTGTTGGGGGAACATCTCTGGTCGAAGACGGGAGACTGTATTAAGAAATGCCACCGAGCCAAGCAGGGCGAAAAAGGCGGCGGCGATCCACCAAGCAACTGTTCGGCCAAGTAGTAGTGGAGGCACGATCTCTGCGACACCGAGGATCACCGGTATCGCGGTGTCTCGGAACGTCGGGGACCATCGCATGACCGTGCTGAACCATAGATATTCATACGACACGATGATGAGGCCCGCCAAGCTAAAGAGCGATAGCGGAACCGTCTGAGGAGCCGATTCGATGCCTACTTGTTTCAGATGGTTCACGGTCTCGACCGTCAGAACGCTCAGCGCAACGCCTTGGATGATGCTTATGTTCGTCAAGTATCCCTGGGGAAATATCTCGATTGAACGCTGCAATAGAGTTTCATGATCGAGCGGCTGCAGCACTCGGCGGGTGCGTCGTTTTACAACTCCAACGTGCGGGAGCGTCGGGTCGGGCGTCAGTCGTCCAGACGGCTGCCCCGGCTGCTGTTCCAATGGAGGCACGATTTCTGGCGTGGCTATCACTACTGAGACGATCAAGAGACCAGGCAACATTAAGCCAACGGCCAAGCTCACGGCGATGGCGGTCGATTGATCGGGACCTTCCCAAGCCGAGCCGGACCTCGCCATCATCCAACCAGCTGCCACAGGCCCAGCAATGCCATAGGTCAACAGCGCGAAGGTCGCAAAGGTGAACGGCCCGGTGGCGGCTGGTGTGGATGAGATGTCTCGCCACCACTTCCGCAGGAAGCGGCGGCCGGCAGTCAGCATGGTGGCCAGCAGCAAGACGAGCACTGGTACCGCCCACGTCGCGACCGAGAGCGTCTTGGGCACCTTGCTGCCGTACATGATGCTCAGGTAATCCAGGCTCGTCATGGTGAGCAGTAGCGAGACTGCTGCCGCCACCCCGAGGATCATGTACCTCGACAGCGAAGCGAGAACCTTGTGATCGCGAATCGCAATCGGGCTTTCCGTGGCGCTCTCTGCGTGGTCGGCCATCAGCCAGCTGATGCCTGTCATCAGGGCGAACCCTCCGACTCCCAACATGCCGTGCCCTGGTGCGCGCAGGGGCAAGGTAGGTCGGGCCTCTGCTTCAAGGCCGGTGACGCGCGGCTTGCCCGGGTTGGTGTCCCACTGGAGGTCGAGCTCTGAAGCGGTACCGGCCCGCATGGAAGCCACTCGACTGTGCTGATCGCGGGCACCTGCTCGACGCGCAGCGCGGGGTCGTAAAGGTCGGCGGTTCGTGCGGCGAGGCCAATTCCGCTCTCGATCAGGTACTGCCGGACAGCGCGCCAGTCTGACTGGCTGGCTTTGTCGACGGCGCTCCAAAGCTGGTCGGTTCCGGCGCTTGAAAAGTGAGCGGTTGTGGGCAGTCTAGGACTCGTTTTCCCCGGCGGTGGTGCGGATGCTGGGGAGGCTGTCGATGCCGCGTCCGCGGAGCCGGTAGCTGGCGCCCTTCAAGGTGAGGACGTCGGCGTGGTGAACGATCCGGTCGATCATCGCGGCGGCGACCGCTTGGTCGCCGAACACGCCGCCCCAGCCGGAGAACGGCAGGTTCGAGGTCAGCACGAGGGAAGCGTGTTCGTAGCGGGACGAGACGAGCTGGAAGAACAGGTTCGCGGCGTCTTGTTCGAACGGGAGGTAGCCGACCTCGTCGACGATGATCAGCCCGTAGCGCCGCAGTCTGGTGAGTTCTTGGGGGAGTTTGCCGGCGCGGTGGGCGTCGGTGAGCCGGGTGACCCAGTCGGTCGCGGTCGCGAACAGCACCCGGTGGCCGTGCCGGGCGGCCGCGACTCCGAGAGCGGTGGCTAGGTGGGTCTTCCCGGTGCCGGGCGGCCCGAGCAGGACGACGTTGCGGGCCTCGGTCAAGAACCCACCGGATGCGAGCGCGGCGACTTGCTGTCGGATCGTGGGTTGGGCGTCGAAGTCGAAGTCCTCCAGTGTCTTGGGAGCTGGGAAGCCTGCGGCACGGATGCGTAGTCGGGCGCCGGAGGAGTTGCGGGCGCTGACTTCGCGTTCGAGGACCGCGGCGAGGTAGTCCTCATGGGTCCAGCCCGCGTCACGGGCTTGGTCGGCCAGCCGGGTTGCGGCCTCGGTGATCCGCGGTGCCTTCAATGCGGCGGCCAGGTAGGTGATTTCTTGACCGCCTCGGTCGGCTTCGCGGCGGGTTTCGTCCTGGGATTGCTGGTAGCCATCAGCTGATTCCTTCCTCGGTGAGCCCGAATGCGCGGTCGTAGTCGCTGAGATCCCGGGCGAGATCATCACCGGCGGCAGCGACGACACCGGCAGCTGTGGCGGTGCGTGGTTGCTGGAACTGCTTGCGCAGCCAGGCGGCTGTCTCGACATGGACCGGGTCGGTGACGGTGGTCCCTCTGGCCCAGACACGGGAGTGTTCGGCCACGACGCGGCCCTCGCAGCGGACCCGGACGCGGTCGAGGTCTGCGGCGACGTCGACCATCCGGCCGATCACGGCCGGGTCGACGGAGTAGTCGTTGGTGTCGAGGCGGACGTAGTAGTCGCGGCCCAGCCGGATCTTGTTGCGCCAGCCCAGATGCAGCGGGACCGGCGGCAACGCCAGCATCGCGGCCCGGTCGGCGTCGACCAGGTCGGTCGGTGCGGCCTTGAGGGTGCGCACCACTCGCGCGTTCGCTCTGGTCAGCCAGTCGGTGAACTGGTCGTTGAAGTCCGTCGGCGACGCGAACCTGCGGCCGGGCAGGAACGAGGTCTCGAACCAGCCGTTGCGCCGCTCCACCACCCCCTTGGACTCCGGGTCCCGGGGCGGCAGCAGCACCAGCTTGGTCGCCAAGGTGCCCATGAATGACGCGACCCCCTCGGCCCGGCGCTGGCCGCGGCCGATGCCCGGCTCGTTGTCCCAGATCAGCCGGCGTGGAACCCGCCCGAACTGCTGGATCAGCTCCCACGTGCCCAGCAGCAGGTCCTCGGTCTTCCGGGTCGGGATCATCCTGCCGGTGCTGAACCGCGAGTGCGCGGCGGTGATCACCAGCACCGGCAACAGCTTCGCGGCGCCGTCCTCGAGCGGGATCCTGCGCGGCGGGAACCACAGATCGCACTGCGCAGCATCACCGGGTGCCCACACGATCCGGTCGGCCGGATCGACCGGCCGATGCTCGGGCCGCAACCGCTTCACGTTCTCGCGAAACCACCGGATCGACCCCGTCCAGCCCACCCGCTCGGCCAGCACCGTCGCCGGCATGTCCGGGACCTCCTCCAGCAACGCCCGCACCGCCGGCTCAAACGCCGTGAACGACGTCGGCCCTGGCCTGCGCACATACCGCGGCGGGGAATCCGAGCTCACCGCCTTGATCACCGTCGTCCGCGAGATCCCCAAACGCTCAGCGATCCGCGACTTCGGCACCCCGTCAGCCGCCAACCTCCTGATCAGCGCCCAGTCCTCCAAAGTGATCACTCTCCAATCGTCGAGTGCTCACTTTTCACCGCCGAAAGTGTTCAGTTTTCGAGCGCCGCCGACAACCACACCAGTCGATGGTCCGCGCCCAGTGTCCGAACTGGCTTGCGTCGGGTGCAGCCAAGGTGATCCGCCAACTGAACCGTGACGACATAGTCGAGACGCATGGCATGACTTGTGGCACGAAATGACGGGTACGCATGGGGAATCTCGCGCTCGCTGAGGGTGGCCGTGTTGCTAGATGTGCTGGTAGAGAGCGAATGCGACGGTGTAGTTCTTCCTCGTAATGAGACGGACATTGATTCGATTCCATCCCGCGGCTTCGCGTCGGCGGGGCTCCGTAAAGGAGTCGTGACGTTGTCAACTGCCCGTCGGTATAACCAGCTTTGCGTGGCCCTCGTCCTCCGGAACCACTTGACCACCCACCGCCTCTACCGCCCGGAGGTCGCCTGCTGTGAGCGACTGGCTGTCAAGCATCATCGTAGTGATGCGGGCTGCGGTCGCGGGATCCATTTCAAGACCTGTCAGCGTTTGCTGCCCAGCGGCCTCAGCGCGCCGGCGGGCAACGTCAGGTGACGTCCCTCGTACCGTGCCGCGCAACTCTGCATGTTCCTCTGGCGCGTAGCGCATCAGGTCGATTGGCCGCCGAGATGCGCCGACTGAGACCACAGTGCTCAAGGCCGTTAGCCACAGGAGAAGCGCGTTAGGCGGGGGGATGTCGAGCAGCGTCGCCAGCTCGGTGGCGACCGGCACAAGTGCGGCAGCCGCACCTGAGAGATCAGCATGAAGGGAGACCCCTCGATCCAGGTAACAGACACTTCCGATCCGATCCTGCAACGCGTGCGACGACAGAAGTTCGTTCAGCTCGGCCGCGTACATGCCGTCGCTCTCGTAGGCGAACACGCTGTAGTAGATCGGGAGTTCGCTCCACCTCGACCCATAGGCCTCGATGGTCTGGACGGCGCGACCGATGTATGCGTCACGGCGTAGCTGCATCACACTGTCGCAGTTGGCAACGACGCTGGGTATATCCGCCGCGGTCAGATGCATCTTCACTTCGATCACGGCGACCACCCCTTCGGCGGGCACAACATCCCATCCATCCAGGGCGCTCTCGAAAAGAATTGGAGTGCGTAGTGCGTCGTAGATGATGACGTCTGCTTGTTTGCTCAGTCCGCCGTTCGCGTCGACCACGTGCCCTCTGGTGATGCCGAGCGAGCCCGGGAGCCGTTGCTTCAAGAACTTGGCCAAGACCTCCTCGGCAGCCCCTCCCTTCAGCTCAGCGCGCTTAGTTGCCAACCTGATCCTGGCCAGGTCCAGCTTCATAATCTGGGCGGCATTCGCGATCAGGTCGGCGAGCTTGACCACTTGGTCTCCTTGCGGGTTTGTATGACCTGGCGCGGCGCCGAGGTCGCCGATGAATCTGTGAGCCGCGATACGTCGAGGGTAAGCGCTGACGCGTAACCACATTCGGCACGGAGGCCCACGCACTTGAGGGGCCGATCCGTACGACAGCCAGACTGTGAGTTTGACCTGCTGCTGGCGGTCCGGCGTTTCCGCCGGTCAGGACCGTACGGACTCAAACAGGTTGGCTGGCGGCCGCGCGCCCTCGGCGCGGCGGCCGGCGGCGTCTTCGTGGTCGTGTTCGTTCCAACCGAGTCGTCGCCAGAAGCCGTCGGAGGTCGCGTCCAGCGACAGCGCAAGCAGCGGTCCGGGAAATGCCTCCTCGAGCATGGCGACTACGGCCCGCCCGATGCCGCGACAGCCGCGACGCAGGTCCTCACGTACCTCAAGGAGATGGATCTCGGTCGCCCCACCGACGGGGACGCGTCGGGTGGGGTACGCCACGCCAACGAGGGAGCGCGTTTTGACCTGGGCCCGGGCGACCTCCCCCATTGCTGCGTCCGTGACGCTGCACCAGACAGCAGGGCTCTTGGCAGAGCCAACCCACCAGTTGGGGTTGAAACCGCGGGTGTTGCCGAAGGGCTTCTGCACCCACCGGGCGGATTGGGCAGCGGAGTCGATCAGCGTCATTTCGAGGTGCACGGTAGCGATCCTGACATCTGAACTCGCAGTCCGCGACGCCCGGGCCCTCCGCATCCTCATGTCCCGCTCTGCTGGTCGCCTTGGCCGCTCCAGCCCTGGCAGAGGGATGACATCGGGGACGCTGACTATGATGATCAGACTGCGCCTCTCACCCCGCGGTGAGTCGCCCTCCCGTGACACGGTTCGTGACGCGAACTGGAGTCAACTCGTGCGGGCAGAGGTGTCCAAATGAGGCCTGAGCGGCACTCCTGACGCCTAGAGATGGCCAAGTCGAAGCCATCGCGCAGCCTAGCTGTCCGCAGGTCGTGAGTTCGAGAGTTGTGGGCAGACCGGACAGAGTCGCGGTTTCTTCGATGCGCGAACTGTGATCAGATCGATCGAGAGGTGACCTATGCCCGCTGTCTGTGCCTTCTGCGGTCGCGCCGGCAAGCTGACCGGTGAGCATGTCTTCGGTGATTGGGTGGGCAGGATCGGGCTGGGACGGGATCCGGTGCCGCACGGTGCCGGCCGGTTGAACCGCGTCGGGCGTGAGCTGGGAGTCCGCAGCCCCTTCGGTCAGAAGGTGCGGGACGTGTGCGGTGAGTGCAATCACGGCTGGATGAGCCGTCTCGAGTCCATCGCTCAGCGCGTGCTGACGCCCATGATCCTCGGACAACCCGGCACGATCGCCGTCGCAGATCAAGGGCCGATCGCGGCCTGGGTCCAGAAGACCGCACTTACGGCCATGCTGGTGTCCTCGGAGGAGGAGCGACAGAACGGTTACGGACTTCCGGCTTCGGAGTATCGAGCACTGCACGACCTGCGCGACGACCAAAATCCCTTGGCGGCCAGCCAGTTCTGGGTCGGACGCTATCAAGGCACTCGCCTCGCGGCGGCTCGGGTCACACCCCTCGTGGTGCATGTCGACGGTCTATCGGACCCGGATCAGCCTCAGGGCTATGCAATGACAATCGCTCTGGGGCAGCTAGTACTCCAAGGCTTGCGTTTCACAACACCAAGTCTGGAAGTGCAGATGGATACCGGCCTTGAGCTACCCCAGATCTGGCCTGCCACTGAGCCTGCTGTCTGGCCGGATGGACTTCCTCTGGACGATGCGACCTTTCTCGGATTCGCTGGCGGTAAGGACTTCCGCTCGAGCGATCAGCGCATTCAGCTGCGAGCATGGCGCCCAGCCACGGAGCTGGCACCGAGCCGACTCGCCGGTGGCATGGTTGAGCTACCGACCGCCTGCGGCAAGCACAGTACGTTTTACCCCGCCGCGCTCGTTCATGAGGCGATGCGGGGCCGGTTCTCCGCCTTCACGTTGTCGTGTGCCTGTTCGACCCACTACTTGATCGTGACAGAGCCAGACGGCGCACGCTGCAAGGCGGCGGCCACGGCAGAGCTGATTTCGGAGCTCTATCAGGCATTGCCAGGCTATGAGGATGAGATTCCGAGCGAAGACGGTGCGTTCAAGCGCAAGCGTCTGACACCTTCAAGTCCCGTCCCGACCCGGGATGGCGCCCCGCCAAACGCCAGCTGACGCGATCTGTACGCCTTCCCGGCTCGCGCGGCGCATCGCCTTGGCCGCACACGAGTCGGTCCGCTACGACGTGATCGGCGCCACGACTGGGCTGAGGCTATAGATCGCCGAATTGACGCAGGAGCCACCTACCAGCAGCCCGCGATCGGGCAGTCTGGAGCAGTGCGAGTCACGCGTAGAGGTTGTCAAGTCGCGAACGTCGGAGCAGTGTGGCGGAGTGCGCGATTACCTCGAGGAGCTAGCGGAGCTCAGCCGGATGCGGGAACGTCTGCGAGCAATCCGTGAGAGGAAGTGCGAGCCGAAGTCGAACCAAAACCCGCGATACCTGGCGGTCAAGTCCCTGGGAGTGGTGTAGTGCTGCGTGATCCTGGGGCTGGGTTTAGGCGGTGAGTGCTGGGAGGTCGTCGGTGTCGATGTCAGGTTGGGTGTTGATGGTGGTCAGTCGTGGGCGGGCGAGAACGTCGAGCCCGAGGTAGCGCCGTCCTTCGGCCCATTCGTCGGTTTGTTCGGCCAGGACGGCGCCGACGAGGCGAACGATGGCGTCGCGGTTGGGGAAGATCCCGACCGCGTCGGTGCGGCGCCGGATCTCCTTGTTCAAGCGTTCAGCGGGGTTGTTCGACCAGATCTGTGTCCACACGTCTTTCGGGAAGCTGGTGAACGCGAGCACGTCCTCGCGCGCCGTGGCGAGGTGGTCGGCGACAGCGGGGAGCTTCTCGCCGACGTAGTCGAGCAGCCGGTCGAACTGGGCCTGGACCGCGGCCGCGTCGGGCTGGTCGTAGACCGAGTGCAGCATCGCCTTCACGGCCGGCCACATGCTCTTGGGACAGATACCCATCAGGTTCGCGGCGTAGTGCGTTCTGCAACGCTGCCAGCCGGCGCCGGGCAGGTTCGCCGCGATCGCTTCCCGCAGACCGGCGTGCGCGTCGGAGGTGACCAGCCGGACGCCGGCCAGGCCGCGGGCAACCAGGTCGGCGAAGAACTCGTTCCAGGCCGGTCCAGTCTCGGACGTGGCCACGCGCAGGCCGAGGACTTCGCGGTGCCCGTCGCCGTTCACGCCGGTGGCCAGCAGTACGACGGCGTTGACGACCCGGCCGCCTTCGCGGACCTTCATCGTCAACGCGTCGGCGGCCACGAACGTGAACGGGCCGGATGCGTCCAGCGGCCGGTGCCGGAAGTCCTCCACGATCGCGTCCAGGTCGGCGGCCATCCTGCTCACCTGGGACTTCGACAGTGAGTCGATGCCGAGGGTCTTGACCAGCTTGTCCATCCGCCGGGTGGACACGCCGGCCAGGTAGCAGTCGGCCACGACGGTGATCAGGGCCGACTCGGCGCGTTTGCGGCGCTCCAGCAGCCACTCCGGGAAGTACGTGCCCTTGCGCAGTTTCGGGATCGCGACGTCGGCGGTCCCGACCCGGGTGTCGAGATCGCGGTGCCGGTAGCCGTTGCGCTGCGCGACACGGCCCGGGGCGGGTCGTCCCCACTCGGCGCCGACCACCGCGTCGGCATCGGCCGACAGCAACGCGTTGATGATCGACTGCAACAGCGAACGCATCAAATCAGGCGACGCCTCGGCGAGCGCCTCGCCAAGCAGACCGGCAGGGTCGACAATGTGTGGTGCGGTCATCGTGATGGTCCTCGAGGATTCTGTGGAAGGTTGACTCGAAGGATCACGCGGTGACCGCTTCCTCGTCCACGACGAGCTCGGCGACCGCGCTACACCACTATCAGGGACTCAACTGTTTCGGTCGCCGGATTGGCTCAAGACGACCCTGCGCGTCAAGGCCGCGCGCGGTCGCCGCCGGCATGCCCACAGGAAGCCCGTCGAACCGTCCTCGTTCGAGGCCCCCAATGTGATCACGATGGTGATGGCTGATCAGAACCAGCCGGTCAGAGTCGCTCCTGAACTCCTCGATGCCGAAACCAGCGTCGAGCAGCAGGCTGGCTCCATCGCTGAAGGTCACCCTGACTGCTGTGCCTCCATCGGAGCCGTCTGTCGCAGCGGCGATGTCGGAGAGACGAGCGCTCGTAATCATGGGCAGGTCGCGACCCGAGCCAATGGCGCGAGCCGACGCGGCGCTTCCCAGACGTTCAGCTTGAGGCAGCGGGTACCAGCCCGTGGCGCTGACACAGTCCTTCCCAAGGTCAAAGAGCGCGTCGCGACCTTTATGGTGAGAATCGGTCCTGCACACGGCGATGGTGTACCGGAATTGCCCATTCATCTTGAAGTCGATGAATCGCACATGCTGAACGCTGCTGAAGGCCGTCCCCAACACCTCTGCCAACGCGCCCAGTGCTTCATGCCCGGGCTGAAGTACGGCACTTCGATGACCGTAAAGGAGCTGCTTGGCTCGGGCACGGGGTCCGAACCAAGGCTTACGGGTCATTTCAAACGTCGGACGTCCCATCCAGCCCTCCCGTGGGTCACTCCGACGCGGTTGGTGCAGTCGCTGGATGTTCCTCGTGCTCCCTCCGAATCGCATGGAGGACGGCATCGAGGTCGGCGGCGTCATAGCAGATGTGGTGGACCCAGTGCCCGTTACCACCCCAGGCGTTGACGGCTGCGACCCATCGGCGGGCGGCCGTCGCCTTAGCGTCGTCCTTCTCGTCCGGATCACCCTTGCCTTCGACAAGGATTCTCAGGCCGTTGTCGAGGCGGACGACAAAGTCTGGCCGGTAGCGGTATGTGGTCCCGAAGTACAGGTACGGGATCTCAAGGAACAGCTTGTGGTTCTTCACCCAAGCCTCGACGTTCGGGTGTCCGTCGAGAACCGCGCAGATCCTTCGTTCCAGCCCAGAGTCGCATACCGCGTGGGATAGATGGCTCTTCTGGGTCGGTACGCAACGGTCGGTTGGTGAGTTGAAGTTGAGCCCATCTGTACTGCCGATCGGCTGGTACTCGTCGAGTGCGGGGAGGAACCGTTCGGGCCCTTCGCCGGGGCGAAGCGCCGCGGACAGTCGCTCGCGGATGACGGTTAGGTAACGAAGGTTGCATACTTCGCGCGGGTCGACGCCGTCGGAGTAGTCGATCTTTCCGCCGTTCCCGGTCGGGCGGACGACTCGCTCGGCGATGTTGAGGGCTTGTGGGAAGAGCCACGGCTTGCTGTACGGCTCGATGAGGCCAGCGGCGACGCGGAAGAGGAGCCGCTGAATGCGGAAGTTCTGGTAGGCGCGCTCGCGGTCCTGGGTGACGCCGCCCATGCCGGCGTGCGGAGTGCCGAGGTCGAACTCGACCCATGTCTCGGTTGGGTCGAACCGAGGCGTCACCCGGATAGGCTCGATCGCGTCGAGGTTGACGTCGAGTTTGTCCTGGATGTCCGGGACTATCTGGACGAGGCGCGGGAACTCGATGAGCCTGTCTTGCCGGTCACGGATGCTATGGACGTTGGTGTAGTCGGGCGGCGGGCTCGGCTTGCCGCCGCCGGCTTTTGCCATCGGCAGCAGTTGGAATGGGACCCCGTAGATGTCGACGTATTCGGGCTGGCTCAGGTCGCTCATGCTGGAGCGGCGCAGCCTCCGGCCCACGACCTGCTCGCATAGGAGCTGGGATTGAAACGCCCGGAGGCCGAGGATCTGAGTCACGTTTCGTGCGTCCCATCCCTCGCTGAGCATCTGAACGGATATGAGGCATCGAACCTGCTCGCCTGGCTTGCCGATGCGGCCGACGGTGGCGACGATTTCGCGGGTCTGCTCTCCTGCACCGTCGCCCTCTCCTGCCTCGGCCTTCGCCAGCGCGTCAGAGTCGATCCGGACAGTAACCCGGTCGCCGGTTTTAGAGTTGACGAGCATCGGCGACGCCTCACCGAGTTCGGCAATGTGCTTCTCCAACAGCCGTGCAACGTTCGTGTCGTGCGCGATGACGACCATCGCCGGAGGGAATACAGCGTCTCCCAAGCCGGCGTCCGCCGCGGGGGCTACTACAGGGACCGAACCGAGAGTCCACCTTGTGTCAGCTAGTGAAGGGTGTGGATAGCAGTATGATCGTCCAGCCGCGAGGGGACGAGGGGATGCTGACGAAATTGCGACGGTGGCTCAAAAAGAGACGAATCCTCGGGAGTGCGATCAAGCTCGCCACGCTCCTCATGGTCGCCTCGATCTTGGCGATAGTCTTGGCTGGCCTGCTTCTGGGGAAGATGCTCACCCTCCAGACTGTGGCGTTTGCCGTTCTGGGTGCGATTTTGCAGTCAGCGTTTCTCGGCCTGGTCTATGAAGTATGGCTGCGCTCGGAAGTCGAAGACGCAACGCTAGAGAAGCTCGGCACTTCGAAAGATGTGAGAGAGCATGGGCTGATCAGACTGGATACAGAAGCTAAGATCGACTGGTCGTCGCTCCTTGAAGGAGCGCGAGAGCTCACGATCGTCGCTCGCAGACCGGAGGCGCTGATTGGCAACTTCGATGACTTCATCATGCGCTGCGCACGAGACGGGGCGCTAGAAGACTTTCGAGTCGCGATACCGGCTGATCGATGGGAGGAGAGCCTGCCTTGGTGCGAGAAGTTTAAGGCAAGTTGGTCCGCAGCTGCTTCCGCATCCAGTTTTTTCGCAGTCAAGGTAGATGGATCGACGCCATATGACATTTTGGCGACCGAGAGCCGTTCCATTCTGCTCCTGCATCCTGTCGTAAGTGCTCCCGGACTGGAGACTCTTAAATTGCTGGAGTTTCGCAAGCGGAACGAGGACGGCATTGGCGCGTGGTTGGCGCGTCAGAAAGACGTCGTCCTAAGCACGCCCGCCACATTCGGCTATTCCCCTCCAGTGTCGACCGCCACTCCAGAGATTCCGCCAGCGGATGTTGAATCGACGGATGAGGAGAAGCTCACATGAGGCGATCGGTGGACTTCGTCCTGCAAATCTGGACGGCCGCAGATGCGATTCGGCGAATAACCAGTGGATATCTTGGTCTTCCCGACTTTCAACGTCGATTCGCGTGGTCGACGTCCGATGTCAAGGCGTTTCTGTCGACCGTCGTTGGCGGCCTTCCTTCTGGCACCGTTATGGTCGCTGAGAATCGGATGCTAAATGTCGCCCTGCGCGAGCTTGAGGGTGCGCCGCCACTGAGACAAGGAGCGGGAGAACTCCTCGCGCTGTTAGACGGGCAACAGCGCCTAACAGCGCTTCTGCATGCACTGCATGATATCGGCCCCGAGCAATACTTCGTGAATTTCGACGCCCTGCAAGGCGGCGTTGATGTGCTCGAGGACGATGTTGTCGTATCGAGGCGCCGCGGCAGTCGAGCAATTTCCGATAAGAGTGCTCTCGTTCCGTTCTCGGCACTACGCAATGACCATACGTTCTTCGCCTGGCTAGCGACGCATGCGAGGTCATCACGGACTCGAGAGTGGGGAGAGATATTCTCAGAGAGATTGCAGGCCGCGGATGACTATCGCATCCCCGTGACCTATCTCGGTGGCGAACTTGGGCTCGCAACTGTTGCGCAGATCTTCGAGAGGACGAATAAGTGGGGACAACGTCTTGATGCTTTCGATCTGCTGGTGGCGCGGGTCCGTGGAAGCGGATGGGGGCTTCGAGACGCTTGGGAGGAGGCTGGCAATAGATACCCTGCCATAGGACGGGTCTTCGGCGACAATGGCCTTCCGACTATTTCCGCTATCGCGCTTCGCTCCATAGGCGAGGTCCGCAGGAACGCCGTATTGTCCTTGCCTCCTGCCCACGTGGAACAGCACTGGCTCGAGGCCGTCGAGGCTACGGCCAGCGTCGCCGAACTCCTCATAGGCGAGGGTGTGCGGAGGCCGGATCTACTCGCTTACGACACTGTCGCCACCGCAATGATTGCCGCTCGAATCGATGGCGCAAGCAACAGCCTGCTTAGGCACTATTATTGGCTAGCGTCAATGAACCGTTGGCATGAGGTTGCGTCCAACACTCGAGTCGTAAGCGACTATAGGCATATTTCGGTAGGAGAGGTCGACCCAACGATGCCTATAGAGCTCCCACCGGTTGAGGAGTTGGAAGCGAATACGAGACGGTCCAGTCGAGCACTCTGGGGAGCCATGGTGGGCGCGATGCTGACGGCCGAGCCACGTGATCTAGTTACCAGCGAGGTCGTTAGTTCCGCGCTACCCGAGGGGGAAGATACATGGGCGCTCGTTTCCCTAATTGCTGGTGGCGCCGCGTCTGAGACGTCGGCGGACGTCCCCGCGAGATTGCGTACGGCGGCACAAGTGTTCGTGATGCCTGGAATAGGGAGTCGACTTCGTCGCTACGGCCTTATGCGAGTGTTGCGAGAGCGAGAGGCGCAACCTACCCTTTTTGAGAACAGCCTAAAAGATGATCTCGCGAGTCAATTGTTGCCTGTGAGTACCAGCGCGCTGGAGCGCCAGCGACCCCGTGACATCATCAGAGAACGGGCAGCGCGCATACGATCACTCGTCGAAAGGCGTATTGCATTCTAAATGCTCCGGAGGACTCAACCTGTCTCGCGGCCGTCGGAACTTCAGCAGTAGGCCTGTGCTGCTCATTGGCGTTGCATGAGGCAAGCGACTATCACCTGAGTCGGGCCAAGTTAGTTAGTGCGCACCGGTTCAGGTGATCTGGGGGAGTGCGTCGCGTACGTCGGTGGGCAGTAGGTCTTCGGCGGCGAGTAGTTGCTGGTCGGCGTGGATCTGGACGGTGCGGTAGCGGCGCGCGGTGGTAACGAACTTCTTGACCGACCAGCCGGTGCGGTCCCGATGAGCGGGTAATGGCCAGGGCAGCGAACGCGATGGTGCGGTGGGCGTCGATGGACTCGCGTTTGTGGGTGGTACCACAACGACCCCGATGCCCGCCGGCCAGGCAGCGTCTACCAGCAGCTGCGCGGCCAGCTCGCCGCGTTGAAGCTGCACGCCGCGGCCGAGCATCTCCCGTCGGTGCTCGCGGCCGACGAGGCCGAAGGCTGGTCGCCCCTGGGTACCTGCTGAGCAAAGAAGTTTATCAACGCTGGGGGTGGAAGAAGGTCGGCACCACGCAGACGTACGCATACTGGCCCGTTGAAAACATCGGCGTCCTTGCGTTGCACGACAGCAAGCCCACCTGACCTCTCGAAGAAAGGCCAACCGTCGGTTCGGTATGTCCCAACTCGTGTCGGCAGCGGTTGAAGGGCGTCAGTAGTACTCGCGCACGTAGCCGAGTGCCTTCTCGAAAACGTCGTTGTCGCGGATCTTGAACTGGACATACAGGGTCTTGCGGAGGGCCTGCCGGACCTCTTGATCGCCGCGGATTGTTGACTGCCAGCCTTCGAAGCGGACTCCGCGGACGACCTCGTCGATACGGTTGACGATGTTCTCGACGATAATTGGCGTGTCGTCGCCCTTCAGAGCCTCGAACAGTTCGGTCAGCGCCGCCTTACCCTGTTCTTCGCGGGGGATTTCGTTCACGGTCTTCTCAGCCGCCACGGTGTCGCGGGCCAACTCCAGCAACTCGCGCAGGAAGTCGAGGCTGGAGTGCTGTATGTCGGCGTACTTCTCACGCAGGGCGTTGAGTCGCCGTCCCAGCTCAATGAATACCGGGTTGTTGAGGTGGCGCGCGATGCGCGCTGTGATCTGCTGCTCGATCTCCTCGATCGGCACATCCTTGCGTCCGCCTGTCATCAAGTCTTCGACCGTCTGGGCGTCGAGGACGATTGTCTCGGTGCCCTGTGGGATCTCGACCTGAACGTGCTCATTGATCAGATCGATCGTCTTGGCCCCGAGGGCGTGCCACACGAGCCGGCCGGCGATGTCGGAGGGACGCACCGACTCGTATACGTCGGACAGCCACCGGTAGTCGTCTCGGTAGGCCGCGAGCATGGGGTCGGGACTGAGAGCCTCCCAGAGCTGGCAGACGACACTGTACGCCAACCCGAAGGCATCCTTCGTCACGTCGTCGGCGATCGCCGACTGAGCCTGGACCAGGCCCTCGTATCCACCGACGGTGCGGTCAACCCCTGGAAAGAACGCGAGTGCTGCGGTCATGGCGGGGGCGAGCTGCTGCTTGAGTTCCTCGATGTTCGACACGACCTGCTGTACGGCGCGGTCATCGAAGGCCAGCGACTTGGCGACGTCGTCGAAGATGCCGAGGTAGTCGACGATCAGACCATGGGTCTTGTCGGGCGGGTAGACCCGGTTAGTCCGGGTGATCGCCTGAAGGAGTGTGTGCTCCTTGAGCGGCCTGTCGAGGTACTGGCAGTACAGGATCGGCGCATCGAAGCCCGTCAGCAGCTTTGCGGTGACGATGATGATCCTGAGCGGGTCAGTAGAGTCATTGAATCGGGTGACGACCTGCTCGAGCTCGTCGGCGCCCGGGGTCCACTTCGCCCACACAGGTGAATCCCCACGAGACTTCGACATCACGATCGTTGACGCCTCGCTGCCGAGATGCTTGTCTAGCTCGTCTTTGTAGGCAACACAGGATGCCTTGTCGTACGCGACGACCTGCGCCTTGAAGCCCTGCGGCTCGACCTTCGCCCGGAAGTGTTCTGCGATGTCAGCGGCGATCTTTGCGATGCGCGACGGGGTCTTGATCAGGACCTCGATGGAGGCGGCCTTCTTCGACAGGGTGATCTTGTCGGTCTCGGCCAGGTCGCGGTCCGCCGACAGTTCCGCGAATGCTGCGTCGATCGCCTCCTGGTCGATGTGGATCTCCGACAAGCGCGGCTCGAAGTGCAATCGCAGCGTTGCGCCGTCGCGGATCGATTCTTGGAACGAGTAGCGCGACAGGTAACCACCCTCATCTTCAGGCGATCCGAACCACATGAATGTGTTGCGATCGCGCTTGTTGATCGGCGTTCCCGTGAGTCCGAAGAGGAAGGCGTTTGGTAACGCCTCGCGCATCTTCAGCCCGTAGTCGCCCTCCTGTGAGCGATGAGCCTCGTCGACCATTGCAATGATGTTGTCGCGCGCATCGAGCACGCCCTGCGCCTCACCGAATTTCTGGATCGTGGTGATGATGACCTTCCGCGCACCCTGGCTCAGCAGCGTCTGTAGCTGGGCGCGCGAGTCGGTCGAGACCAATCCGGGAACGTCCGACGCGTTGAATGTGCCGGTGATCTGAGTATCCAGGTCGATCCTGTCCACCACGATCAGAATGGTCGGGCTGGTCAGCTCAGCCATCGCGCGCAACTTCAGTGCGGTGAACACCATTAGCAGCGACTTGCCAGACCCCTGGAAGTGCCAGATCAGGCCCTGCTTGATCTTGCCGTGCAGAACACGATCGACGATGAGGTTGGTCGCCTGGAACTGCTGGAACCGGGCGATGATCTTGATCTTGCGGTGCTGCTTGTCGGTCGCGTAGATCGTGAAGAAGCGCAGGAAGTCCAGCACCGCGTGAGGCTTGAGGACCCCCTCGACGGCCTCCCTGACGGCGGCGAGTCCGATCTTGGCCGGTGCATCCTCATCAGTGGCTTGCGCACGCCACGGTCCCCACAGTTCGACCGGCATCCCGACCGTGCCGTAGCGGAAGTCCTTACCCTCCGTAGCGAACGAGAACACGTTTGGCACGAAGAACTGCGGCACGCTCCGCTCATAGTCATCGTGGATCTGCGCCGCGCCGTCGATCCACGTGTAGGCCGGCCGAATCGGCGTCTTCGCCTCTCCCACCACGAGCGGAAGGCCGTTGCACCAAAGCACCAGGTCGAAGCGCTTCTCCAAGCGGCCTTGCTTGAATGTGACCTCGGTCGACACCATCCAGTGGTTCGACGAATCATCACTGACGTGATCGAAGTCGATCAGCCGGACCGTGGTGTGCTCACCGTTCGGACCGAACGGCATCGACTTCTGCCCGGTCAGCCACGCCATGAACTCCTCGTTTGCCACCACCGGGTGTGGTGCAGTGCGAGCGGAGAGCAGGATCGCGCGGAGGTTGTAGATGACCTCGTCAGCCTTGGCCGGGTCGGCCTCGATCTCCGGGTTGAGGCTGATCAGTGCAGCCTTTAGGGCGCCTTCAAGCATCACCTCATCGGTACGGCGTGGCAGTTCGCTGCCGGGCACGAATTGGATATCGATGGAGCTAATCAGGTCCCGGATGTAGTCGCGCACGGAGTTGGCTTCGTTGAATGGGGATCTGTTCATTCAAAGACCTTTTGCAAGATTGCGGACTTGATTGCATCGAGGCTCTGGATCTCAAGCTTCAGCGAAGTGGCCGCCAATGTCATTGACCCGTATGCATGGGCGAATCTGTGCTGACCGTCCGCTTCGAGGTCGGGCAACTCGACAGCGCCGAGAATTTTCTGATTGATCGAGGGGACGACACCCTCATTTCGCGAGTCGCTGAGTTTCACCTCCGAGAGCCACGCCCAAAGGAAGTCAGTGTCAACTTTCGTCGGATGAACTATCAGAAAGTGATCGTCTACGAGGCATGGTTCGGCGACAATTCGACGGCGTTCAGCGTTCAGTGCGGCGCCGGTCCGAACCGTCACGACGTCCCCCGGCTCAGCGAGTCGGGCGCCCATTCCAGCAGCGTCTTCTGATGTGATCCAGTTCGGCGTCGACGTAAGTAAACGCTCATTTCCAGGCGAGTCGAGGTCGCTCACCTTGAAGAATGGGTAGTCGCCATCGGGTCGCCCCTGCAACCGGACCGGGAAACCCTGCCCATTTCGAATCGTTGCTACGTCCGCGAGTCGCTTCGTCGACCGCGTGCTGGCCTTCAGCGAAAGGAAGTGTGCGCGGCGGGCATCGAGTGTCGCGCACACCTTCTGTCCCAACGCGCGGCGGTGGCGCTCGACCGCCCAGAGCAGGTCAGCGATGCGCTTCTGCTCGTGGAGGGGCGGGATGTCGAACTCGTATGCGGCCAGCTCGCCCCAGTTCAGGTAGGGGTTGACTGAACCACGAGAGTTGGCGATCGCATACGTGTGGAAGGTCTCGGACGAAAGGACGAAGGGAAGGAACTCCTGCAGAAGTGCGCCCTGGTCGAGGGTCTCGAGCACGAAAGTCTTCTCGCCGGTGATCCCGACGAACTCTGGGACGGCGACCTTTCGCAAGTACGTCCGTCTGGAGACGTAGAGAACGTGGTTGGCCTTGAATCGCTTGTAGAACATCGGCCCGATGGGGTCCCGACCGATGACGCCCCAGTCGGTGATTGCGAGACTGCCACTCGGGATGTGTTCACCGGCAAGGAACCTATCTAACCCTGAGGTCTCGGCATCGACGCGGTCGGTGACGTGGCGAACCACGTCGCGAAGTGCCACGCGTTTCCAAGTTGACTTCTCGATGTCGAGACTCATGCTGACACCTCCGCTCGAAGTAGCGCGAGGACATCGGCGATCGCAACGTCAGAGTCCTGCGCGGCGACGCGCCAGTCGGCCAGCGCGCCGGATACATCAATCTGCTCGGCTCCGTTGGCTTCCGTGGCTTCCGCGACGTACAGGGGGATGGCGAGGCTGTAAGCCTTTTCCGCGATCTGGTTGAGCGTTGCGACTGCGGCAAAGCCATCCTGGTCCTCGAAGGCATGGTAGGCACTGAGGATCTTGTGTTGATGTGTCTCGCGAAGAAATGACTGCGTCTGCTCCCGCGCAACCTCGCCGACAGCGTTGATCAGAAGCACCTTTCCCCTTCGCTCCGGCGGCTTGGCAGCGCGGAGAATGACCACACTCGCTGGCATCGGCGAGTTGTAGAACAAACCCTCGCCGAGGCCCAGCACACACTCGACTAGATCTGACCTCACCAGCACCTCGCGCAGCGCTGCTTCATCTCTTCGAAAAAGCACGCCATGTGGGAAGAGGATCGCGGCGCGGCCTGTCTTGGGGTTCAGGCTCCTGGCGATGTGCTGGAAGAACGCATAGTCAGCGCGTCCCTGCGGTGGAACTCCCCATATGTTGCGGCCGAAGGCGTCTTTTGCGAAGGCGTCTCTGTTCCATGCCTTGATGGAGTAGGGCGGGTTAGCCAACACAACATCGAATGTCCGCAAGCCGCCGTTGGAGTTCAGGAACGCCGGCCGAGCGAGTGTGTCGCCATGGGCTATGCGGCCGTCGGTGATTCCGTGCAGGAAGAGGTTCATACGGGCGATCGCAGATGTCCCGTGGTTGAGTTCCTGCCCGTACAGACGCAGGTTACGCCACTCCTTGCCCTGTCGCCTCAGCTCGGCGGCGGTGGAGATGAGCATGCCGCCGGTCCCGCACGTGGGATCGTAGACCGACTCACCCGGCTGAGGCTCCAGCATTAGCGTCATCAGGTGTACCAGCGTGCGGTTGGTGTAGAACTCCTGTGCTGTGTGGCCGGAGTCGTCGGCGAACTTCTTGATCAGGTACTCATAGCCGTTGCCAAGTTCGTCCTCGGGCAGATTTGCGATGGAGAGCGTCTTGGTGGAGAAGTGCTCGATCAGATCCGAGAGCGTCGAGTCAGGGAGCAGGTTCTTGTTGCCCCAATCGCCGTCGCCGAAAACGCCGGGAAGCGTGTCGGGGTTGGCGGACTCGATCGCGCGCATGGCCTTGAGAATCGTGGTCCCGATGTCGGTGATGACTGAGCGGATGTCGTCCCAGTGGCAGCCGTTCGGGATGGCGAAGCGGTGGTTCTCGGGCAAATCGGCCAGCGTCTCGTCGCCGTAGACCTTCATCGCGGCAGCATGCTCCTCGTCGTAGACGTCGGAGATCCGCTTCAGAAAGACGAGCGGGAAGATGTACTGCTTGTAGTCGCCAGCATCGATTAGGCCGCGTAGCACGATGGCCGCGCCCCATAGGTAGGACTCCAGTTCGCGCTGGGTGATGCGAGTGCTCATGCCGACATTCCCCACTTCGCGAGCTCGGTCTCCAACGCAGCCCGGGTCTCCGCGGCCTTCGCGTGAGCGGCTTCAAGGTTCGCCAACGCGTCCGCGAGGGTCAGCCTCTCGCCGGCATCGGCGGGAGCGACGTAGAGGGGGATGTTGAGGTTGTAGTCGTTGCCGGCGATCTCGTCGCGCGTGCTCACGTGGGCGAGACCGTCGATGGCGTCGTAGTAGCGGTAGGCGTCGAGCAGCTGCTGGGCATGCTCCGGCTCGAGGGCGTTCTGGTTGCGCCCGCGCTTGAATAGCGCGTCGCCGTTGATGAAGAGAACCCTATCTTGCTTCTCAGCCGGCTTGTTGAGGCGGAGGATCAGCACGCAGGCAGCCAGGCCGGTGCCGTAGAACAGATTGGGCGCCAGTCCGATCACGGCGTCGACGACGTCCGCCTTGATGACGTGGGTGCGGATCCGTCCCTCGGCGCCTTGTCGGAACAGGGCGCCCTGGGGCAGGACGACTGCGACCCTGCCCGTCTCGGGGCGGGCGGAGGTAAGCATGTGCTGGACCCAGGCCCAGTCGGCGTACCCCTTCGGTGGAACACCGCCAAGCTCGTTGCGACCCCACCTGTCGCTTGCCCACTCGGTCTCGCCCCAGTTCTTCAACGAGAATGGAGGGTTTGCGACGACGCAGTCGAACCGGGCCAGGTGGTTGCCCGTGTAGAACGCCGGCCTGCGGAGCGTGTCCTCCCGCACAATCCTGAAGTCCTCGACGCCGTGAAGCAGCAGGTTCATGCGGGCGATCGCGGAGGTAGCGAGCACCTTTTCTTGGCCGTAGAGCTTGCCCCACAGTGTCTTGGGACTGCCACCGGAGGCCTTCACGTGCTCGATGACCTCGATGAGCATGCCACCGGTGCCGCAGGCGGGATCATAGACGCTCTCGCTCTCCTGAGGGTCGAGGATATTGATCAGCAGGCCGACCACCGAGCGTGGGGTGTAGTACTCACCAGCCTTCTTGTTCGACTGGTCGGCGAAGCGCTTGATGAGGTACTCGTACGCGTTGCCGAACACGTCTGGTGCAACGGCCGCGTTGGACAGCGTCTTGGTCGAGAAGTGCTCTATCAGATCGGCCAGCCTGCGATCAGGAAGCTTGTCCTTGTTGGTCCAGTTGGCGTTTCCGAAGATGCCGTACAGCGTCTCCGGATTCGCCTTCTCGATCTCACGGAAGGCCGTCTGTAGGGCCGTGCCGATGTTCTGGGTGTGATTGCGGACGTCGCTCCACAGATTGCCGTCCGGGATCGCGAACCGGTGGTTCTCGGCGAATGCCGCGAACTCGTGGTCGCCACCGGACTCGTCGAGTGCTTGGGCGTACTCCTCCAGGTATACGTCACTGATCCGCTTGAAGAACATCAACGGGAAGATGTACGCCTTGAAGTCGGCCTGGTCGATGCTGCCGCGGAGCAAGTCCGCCGCCGTAGCGAGGTATCGCTCCAGCTCGGGCAGCGTGATTCGGTCGGTGGTCACTCGACTCCTTCGATCGTTGGCGGCCCCGTCCCCCATGGGCGGTAGGCTGCTCGATGTGTCCCGATGCCCCGGGCATCCAGCACCTTCAACGGGCTTGCCGACACTCCAGCTGCAAATTGTAGCGAAGCTGTCACAACATAACCTCGCCAACGCTGGTCATGGGAAGGCTTATGGCCTACAAGCCGAGGGATACAGGTGAATCTGATTCCAGCGACTCAGAACATCGCTCGGCTCCCGTTGCAGCTCATCGAAGTCGGCCCAATGGATCCGCGGTGGCTCGACATACGATCAGTTGCTTGCCGGGCAAGTCGCAAGAACAACCCGTACACCTCCCGTTGTCCCCAGTTCTGATGGCCGCGTGGTCACCATCTATCCTCCCCACCGCGAAGCTAACCGCTCAGCCCGACATTGGCCAGAGCTGGAAGAGGCGGATCCGGGTATGTTCCTAGGGCGGTACCCGACCTCCGTGGAATCGCACAATCCGCCCATCGTTTACTCCGTGAAATCAACAGAAGGCGATGGCTGTGTACAGTCACTCTTGCGTAGTCTGGTCGTGTGAATCCGCAGGTCACGGGTAGATTTGGCAATTGATGACAAATGATGAGCGTATTCTTGCCAGTTTCCGCGGATTGTGAGTTCGAGCCCTGCGGGGCCTGCCGTTTCTGCAGGTTGGGCGCAGATCTGCGCATCGACTGGGGCGGCAGGGCCGCCTTTACTAGGCGAATACGCAGAGTCCTCCTGGCGGGTGTCGTACGTACAGCGGCGCGGCGGTCGGCTGAGGTCGCGTAGCCGGTCTCAGTCGGTGAGGTCGGTTTGGTGAGCTGGTTTGACACCTTGGCCTGAACGGTGTTGGGGATCAGCGGGTCTGTGGCTGCGAACAGAGTCAGCGAGCAGGCGATGGTGTGTGCAGCCGCTCAGCCGGGTCCGGACGGCTACCTCGTTGGGTTGCGGGGAAGTTGAACTTCGCGGCGAGCGTGCGGAGGCGGTCCAAGCCCGAAACGGCGGCGACTCAGATCCCGTCTGGTGCGGTGGCTGCCTGGGCCTGCACCCCCGACGATCCGCGTCCGCGCGTGCGGCGAGACATGTTCGCCCGTGTGCCGCTGCGACGGTCGGCGTCTGGCCGCGGCCGGCACTCGAGCCCTGCCGCGGCGGCGACGCGCCGGCCGCGGTGGTGGGGATTTGCGACGGCCTGGTGCGGCGGTGAGTCGTGTGCCGCCTGCGCGAGCGGTCGGGTTCTGTCCGTCGTGGGCCGTCGGGTGGTTGGGGTGCGGAACCGGTGCTGGGTGGTGGTGGGCTGCCGGGATGTAAGGCGGTTGGATTAGTGGATTGCTTCATGAAAGTGACATGGCGTAGAGTCAATAGTGTGATGCAAGTTACTCGGGTGGGGTCGGAGCTCCGGCGCCAGTCTTGGGAGGCGTCGTCAGCGGGGCGGCCGGCGTGACGGCCTTCCATCGGGCTTGGTGTGTGGTCGCGGTGCCGGGCCCGCTCGTCGCTCGCATGTTGATCGCGTTCGGCCGGATCTGTGCTGGCCAGGTCGCGACGGGTCGAGACAAACAACCCCGGACTGTAAAGAACATCGATTGAATGGAGGACCAGCGTGTCCATCACCAGGAATCTTGAGATTGAAGCTCTCATGCAAGCGGCCGCTTGGCCGGATGCTGGGATGCGGACTGTGGTTGTGCTTGCGGGGTTGTTGCTTGGGGCCGGGCGGTTTGAGGAGGGGTTTGGGTTCTTCGACAAGCTGGCTGGGGAGCGGGAGGGGGAGGCGTTGCCGTTGGCTTTGGCTGGGGCGTTTCAGGTTGGGCTTGAAGGGCAGGCTGGGGAGGCGATTGCCAAGCTTGATGCTGCGGCCAAGCTTGAGTTCGGGCTTCCGCAGTACTTTCGGGGGACTTCGCTGGCGAGACTTCCCGGCTGTGGTGGGCGGGCGGAGACGGTGGTCGAGGATCTTGAGTTCGTCATTACCGTGAAGGACCGTCTGCCGGCCGGCTTCATGCGGGGCGTGTATGCCGGTCTGGTGCCTGCGTACGAACTGCTGGGTCGTACTGCGGACGCAGAGGCGGCGCGCGGCCGCTCGGGCCGGCTGCTCGCCGACTACTGGGGCAACCCCCGCGACGGGCTACGGTTCGGGCCGCCTCGGCTGGTGCAGCCCGCGCCCGGGGTGTACGTCGCTCAGGGCCACGACTTCAGTGACTTCGGATTCATCCTGACCGATGACGGGATCGTCGCCGTGGATGCGGCGAGTACGCCGGGCACCGTTGAGGGAGCGCTCCGCGAGCTGCGGAAGATCACCGATCTGCCGATCACGCACGTCGTACTGACACACGGCCACTGGGATCACATCGGCGGGCTGTCGGCGCTCGCCGGGGATGACGCCGAGGTGATCGCCCAAAAGAACTTCCCCGATGAGGTGCGCATGCAGCACACCGCCCCGCCGCCCTTCCCGTACCTGCTGCCCGACGAGCACGATCACCGGCTGCACGTCGAACCGGACCGGCTCGTGGCGGAGCCCGAGAAGCTCACGATCGGCGGTGTCGACATCGAACTCCTGCCGATCGCTGGCGGTGAGACGCACGACGGCCTCATCGTGAACCTGCCCGGCAAGGGCGTGGTGTTCACAGGGGACATGTCGATGCCGTACCTGGGCGCCCCGTTCTTCAGTGAGGGGTCGGCCGAAGGGCTGTTCGAGGCCATGCGGCTGGTCATCGACCTGAACCCGGACCTCCTGATCCACGGTCACACCGGGCTCACGCTGAACTTCACGATCGAGGCGTTCCCCGGGCTGCTGGCCGCGCTCGAGGACCTGCACGAGACGGTACTGGGCGCCATCGCGGACGGGCTCACCCTGGCGGAGATCCTGCAACTGAACCACCTGCCCGTCGTACTTCGTGAGCACCCCGCCGCCATCACCCCGTACCTCGCCACGCGGGACAACTTCATCCAGCGCGTGCACCGCCAGAACACCGGGTACTGGCACGCCCGCGGTGACGGTGTCGACGTCTTCACGCCGGAGGAGTGGGCCGCCGCGCTCGACCTGCTCGGGGGCGGTACCGACGAGGCATTCGTCAACGCCGTCACAGAACTCGTGCGTGGAAACGACCTCGCCCTCGCGTTGCGACTCGCGGACGCCGGACTACTCCGCCACCCCGCAGCCGGCGAACTCAAAAAGCTCAGGGCCCGGATCCTCGAAGGTCTCCTCGAGCGCCACCAGATGCTCAACCCGTTCAAGTTCGCCTACTACGCGGGGCTGGCCGACCTTCATCTCACCGCGGTCGAATAGCCCCGGGAGACCGGCTGCGCCAGTAAGGGTGCAGCCGGTCACGCAGCGCCGGGACCCGGCAGCAACTCAACGTCCATCGGTCCCAGGGAAGCGCCGCAGGTGTCGCAGGTGAAGCTGGGCGTCAACTCGCCACCGCAACCATGATGACGCGTGAGCAGCGGCGGCCCGTCCGGGCTGCGGTACTTGTCGCCCCACATCAGCAGCGACATCACCACAGGCCACAGGTCCAGCCCCTGCGGGGTCAGCCGGTACTCGTACCGGTCCGGCCGTGTCTGGTACAGCTCCCGCTCCAGGACCCCGGCCTCCACGAGCCGCGCGAGACGGTCCGACAGTACGTTGTGCGCGATCCCGAGCCGGGTCCGGAAGTCCTCGAAGCGCCGGGTCTTCATCAGCGCCTCACGAATCACCAGCAGCGTCCACCGGTCGCCGACCACCTCGAGTGCCCGGGCGATCGAACAAACCTGACCCTCGTACAAACGCGGAAGCATGGCCTCAGTGTAGTCGATTGTGTGAAACAATCGGCCGGGAAAACGGAAGGAGCGAGATGAGCACCAACGACGAGTTCACGGTGGCGCCGGTCAAGCCGACGGCCACCTTCGAGGATCTGGAGAAGCTCGATATCCGGGTCGGGTTCATCGAGCAGGTGCAGGACATTCCGAAGTCCGACAAGCTCGTCCGGCTGCTCGTCGACTTCGGCAGCTTCAAGCGAACCATTCTCGTCGGCCTCAAGCAGGAGCGGGAGGATCCGGCCGAGATCGAGGGCCGGCAGGCGCTCTTCGTCGTCAACCTCGCGCCGCGGAAGATGATGGGCGAACTGTCCGAGGGCATGATGTTCGACATCGGGTACGCCGACTCGATCACGCCCGTACTGGCGATGCCCGAGCGCGTCGTACCCAATGGGACCCGGGCCGGGTGAAACGTCGGTCTCAGTTCGGCCAGGCGGGGTTGCGGCCGAGGTAGGCGACGATCTGGTCGAGCGTGTCGTCGCCGGACCACGGGATGTCCGCCGCGAAGGCCGAGCCGGGTGTGAGCCGGACGTCGCCGGTCGGGACGATCTGGGCGACGGTGTGGGCGGCTTCCAGTACCTCGGGACGGAACGTCACCGTCGTACCGAGGGATTTCGCGACGTCCCAGCTGTGGACGACGTAGTCGATGAAGTGGAAGCTGATCGCCTGGCTGCCGGGGAAAGAGGCGCCGAACTCGGCGAGCGGGAAGATCCGCTCCGCCACCCCGGGCTGTGCGAACGAGTCCAGGACGTGCTCGGCGGACTCGGTGTACGCCTTCACCGGGTCGTCGCCGAGGTCGACGAGCTTCCAGATCGCGGGGTCGTCCTCGCCGCGGGAGGCGGCGGCGAATCCGTAGTGCTGGGTGGCCATGTGCGCGAGCAGACCGTAGAGCGTCCAGGCCCGGCAGGGGGTCGGCTTGGACAGATCGGCCTCGGTGGCGGTGCTGACGATCTCGATGCTGGTCCGGACGGCTTCGGCGTCCAGCGGGATGTAATCAATGGTAGGCATGCGCATATCGTAAGCGCTCGCATATGATTGCGCCAGTGCTACCTTTTTCGGCATGGCAACCGAGCGACCCGACCTGGCGGCGATGCTGGCTCCGCTCGTCCGGGACCTGATCGCGATCGAGCTGCCGATCCTGGCCGCGCACCACGTCTCGATGTGGGGCTACGTCGTACTCAATGCGCTCGACGACACCCCCGTGCGGACGCAGGCCGCGCTCGCGGAGGCGATCGGCGCGGACAAGTCGCGGATCATCGGCACCCTGGACGAGCTGCAGCGGGTCGGGTTGATCGAGCGTACTCCGGATCCGGACGACCGTCGGGTCCGGCTGCTCTCGATCACGGCTCAAGGCCGGAAGGTACGTCGTGCCGTCCGCAAGGACATCCAGGCAGTCGAGCTGCAGACCCTCGACGGCCTGCCGGCAGCTGATCGGAAGATGTTTCTCCGCCTGCTGCAGCAGTTGCACGCTTCACGCTGACGGTGGACCGCGTTCCCTCGCGCGGGTGATCCGGCGGCGAACAAGCCTCAACAAACTGGCTGGATGAGGCGAGCGGTGGTGCTGTGGGCAACTATGTACGGCGGTCTGCGGATCTGGTACGCGACCGGGCACCAGCCGTCGTGGAAGCTGCCCGGCAACGACCTGCTGATCCCTTTGCGGGTATCGGTGGCCGCGTGCGTCGTCACCGCGCTCGCCGTCATCCGGATCCGGCCGCGCCTTCTCTGGGTGCTCGCCGCCGGCTGGCTGGCCGCGGCCGGGTTCATCCTGCTCGACGTGGTGGCCGGCGTCCTCCCGGGTCTCGGCATTCCGTTCGATCTGCTCGGCATGCTCAGCCGCCTCGGCGCGATCGCCGGCGCCGTACTGCTCGGGCTGCTTGCTCGTCAGCATCAGCCGACCGCGACTCCGTGGCCGTCCTGGATCTCGACCGTTGGCGCGTGTCTCGCCGCCGTCGGGTGCCTCACCAGGCTCGGTGCACAGGCGGTCGTCGGCTTCGGCAAGACTCCGTACGCCGGAAACTGGTCTTTCCTGGTTTTCGAAAGCGGATTCCTCCTCGCGGGCACGTTGCTGCCGTTCCTGCTCGTGCATCGGATCGGGCGGGCGTTCCCGCGCTGGCTCCTGCTCCTGCCCGGGTACGCCATCGGCGTCGGCATCACGGCGTACTTCGGGGTCGGGCTGATCCAGATGGTCGTTGCCGCGCTTCAAGGGCAGCCGGTGTACGGCGACGTCGGGCTGCCGGACAGCTTCTTCTGGGTCGCGGTACCGGCGTACGTCGTCTGGGGCGCGGGCCTGACAGTGGCCGCCCGCGGTTACCAATTCGCGACGCGAAGGGCAACCGATTCGGTGTGTGATCTTCAAAGCACACACGGTTGAACCATGTAGAGCGTTCAATCGTTCAAACCATGCACAGGCATGGTCGACAGGGCAGGAGCGCCGATGGCGGACGATCGGGCGACGCTGCTGCGCGAGCTGCACGACGTGCACGCGCCCGCGCTGTGGCGGTTCGTCGTCCGACTCACCGGCGACGACCGGCTGGCCGAGGACGTGGTTCAGGAGACCCTGCTGCGCGCTTGGCGGCGGCCGAACATCCTCACCGAGGACGAGCCGGGCGCCCGGGCCTGGCTGTACACCGTCGCCCGCAACCTGGTCATCGACGACCGGCGCAGCGCCCGGGTCAGCCGGGAGGTCGCCAGCGACGACCTCCCGGAGAACCCGAGCGCCGACCACGCGAACGCGGTACTGGATGCCTGGCTGGTGGCCGAGTCGCTGGCGCAGTTGTCGGAGGAACACCGGCAGGTGATCGTTCGTGCGTACTACGGCCGCCGTACCGTCACCGACATCGCCGCGGAGCTGGACATCCCGCCGGGCACCGTGAAATCGCGGCTGCACTACGGGCTGCGGGCCCTGAAGCTCGCACTGCAGGAGAAGGGGGTCACGAGCCAATGAGCGACCCGTACCGGGAGTGGGACGCGGCCTATCTGCTCGGCGCGCTGTCGGCGAAGGATCGTCGCGCGTACGAGGAGCACCTGCACACGTGTGCGGAGTGTTCCGCCGCGGTCGCGTCGTTGGCCGGCGTACCCGGGATGCTGGCTGCGCTGCCGGCCGACCGGGCGCAGGCCACCGTCACCACCGAGCCGCCGAACCTGCTCGCCGGTCTGGCACGGAGAGTCCAGCGCGACCGGCGGCGGCGACGGATCCGGTTCGGTGCATTCGCGTCCGCCGGCGCCGTGGCGGCCGCGGTCGTCGGCGCGCTCGTGATTGTCCCGCTGACGCGCGACGACGACTCCAAGGGCGACTACGTCGTCCTCTCCCAGACTGTGTCGAGCAAGCTGTCCGCCGACGCCCGGCTGGTGCCCGAGCCCTGGGGTACGACGATCGAGATCAGCTGCAAGTACGACGAACTCGCGACGCCGAGCGAACGCTCCCGCGGGTACGAGCTGTACGTCACAGATAAGACCGGCAAGGTCCAGCTGATCGCGAGCTGGACCTCCGCGCCCGGGACCACCGTGAAACCGGCTGCCACCACCAAGCTCAAGCGCGACGAGATCCGGGCACTGGACATCCGCAGTTCGGAAACCGGCAGGGTGTTGCTCGCCGTTCGTTTCTGAACATGAATGCACACGGCGCGTTGGGGCACCTGAAGGGTCAAGAACGGTGATCGCTCGAGAGGTGACCGCTCGAGACCCCGGTGTTCAGGGACGTGCACCGGGGTCGCCGTACGTCGTGACGGTGCCGCAAGAAAATTCCGGGGAAGCTGTAACACTCGGCTCGTCACCAGCGATACACCGTGTGTAACGCCACTTGAGGATCCCGTCCCAGGTCGTCCGCCCGAAGGGCCTGGGCCGGGATTCTCGACTGCTTCTGAGGCGCCGGCAGCGTTACGTGCAAAGGCCCCCCGGTGATGCCCACCCGGGGGGCCTTCGCAACTGCGATCCCTCTCCCTAGGATGCTTGCTCGGTCGGGCCTTCCGACGGCGGCAGGGCGATCCGGTCCGCCGGCAGGCGTTCCGTCCGCTCGGAGCCGTCGTCGCCCTCGTACTGCACCAGAGCGGTCCATCCCGATTCCTCGTGGTCGCGGCCGATCAGCCAGCCGCGATGCCACGTACCGTCCACACGGACGACGACGTGGCTGGGCAGAGGGAGTCGGGACACCAGATCGGTGCCGGGCTCGAACTCGGTCATGGCCGAAGGTTAGGTGCAATCCGCTCGCGGCGCCTCTTGAAAGCGTGTTCCGTCCAACTCTTCTCAGAGTCCGGACTCGAGTCCAAACGCTTGTACGGCGGCGTTCACCTTCAGCGCACGGCCGCCGGGTATCCGCGTGACCCACCCGTTGTCGAGCGCGTGTGCGCACAGCGCGGCGCCGACCGCGCCGGCCAGATGCGGGCGGCGCTCGGTCACGTCGAGACAGGAGCGGACCGGCGCGCGACCACGCCGTACGTCGAGCTCGATGCCGAGATCTTTCAACCAGGCTTGACCTTCCGGGGTCAATGCGATCCCCTCGGACCAGTCGATCAGGCCGCGCTCGGTCATCGCGTCGGCAAGCGCCACACCGAGTTTTCCGGCGAGGTGGTCGTAGCAGGTCCGGGCTCGTGCGAACGCGTCCCGTTTGCTGACCGCGGACAGGCTGTTCACGACTTCGGTACGTTGTGGCGTGAGCGCGGCCAGGCCTTCGAGCAACTCGGCCGTCTCCGGGCCGGCGAGTTTCACGTACCGGTGTCTGCCCTGACGGACCTCGCTCAACAGGCCGCCCGCGACGAGCAGGTTGAGGTGCTCGCTGATCGTCGGCCGTGAGACCTTCGCCACCTTCGCCAGTTCGGACGCGGTCCAGGCGCGGCCGTCCAGCAACGCGAGGCAGACGGTCGCCCGGGTCCCGTCCGCGAGCATCCGGGCCCAGCCGGCCAGCTCCTCACCTTCGGCAGTCATAGCGTCCATGATGCCGGGTGGACAGTTAGGCGTCCGCCGAACGGTTCCGTGCATAGCGTCGATTCGTATGACGCACCTGACGATCGAACCCTCCATCCTGTACGTCGGAACGCCAGTCGCCCTGCTGACGACGCTGAACGAGGACGGCACCGTCAACCTGGCGCCGATGTCGTCCGCGTGGGCGCTCGGCTCCGTGGTGGTACTGGGTGTCGGCGTCGGTGGCCAGACCGCGGAGAATCTGCTGACCCGGCCCGAGGTGGTCATCAACTACCCGAGCCCCGAGCTGTGGCAGGCGGTCGAACGCCTGGCTCCGCTCACGGCGGCTGACCCGGTGCCGCCGCACAAGCAGGCCCGCTTCCACCACGATCGCGCGAAGTTCGAGGCCGCCGGGCTGACCCCGACGCCGTCCGAGCTGGTCACCCCGCCCCGCGTCGCCGAATGCCCTCTCCAGTTCGAGGCGTCCGTCACCCAGGCCGACCTAGATGCCAAAGGCAACTTCGTCCTGGCCCAGGCCGAGGTCCTTCGAGTCCACGCGGCACCGCACGTGGTAGTCCCCGGCACATCCCACGTCGACCCTGCCGCCTGGTCCCCACTCATCTACAACTTCCGTCACTACTACGGGCTGGGCGCTGAACTCGGCGAATCCTTCCGCACCGAAACCCCAAGAAACAAAGGCGTGTAGACCCCCGGCGTGCTGCGCAGGTGCTCCGGTCGCTGCGCTCCCTCCCGCACCCGCTCCGCGCGCTCTCACCCACCCTCCGACTGGCGCCGGCATTTCCCGGCTGCCGCGGGGTTATTGCGAGCTGCCGCTCGCGGGCGACTACATCAGCGGGGGTGGTGAGTGAAGCCGCAGGTGGTGAGTGGCGTGGGTTGCAGGTTGGGGAAGGTCGAAGTCGCGAGGGGTGGATGTGGCTCGACCCTTGCGTGCTGCGCAGGATTCCGGTTGCTGCGATCCCTCCGACACCTGCTCCGCGCGATGCTGTCTACTGACTCGGGGCTTCGGGTGGAGCTGCCTGACGGACTTGGGCCGGCGAGATCCTCAGCGCGAGGAGGAGTTCTCCGTGAGATCGGCGACGAGTTGCTCTACTCGGGTCCGGATCTCGTCGCGGACCTTGCGGACGACTTCGATGGGCTGGCCTGCGGGGTCGGTGAGTTTCCAGTCTTCGTAGCGTTTGCCGGGGTAGAACGGGCAGGCGTCGCCGCAACCCATCGTGATGACGACGTCGCTGGCCTGTACATCGTCGGTCGACAGCAGGTGCGGCGTCGTACCGGTGATGTCGATGCCGACCTCGCGCATCGCTTCGACGGCGATCGGGTTGACCTGGTCGGCGGGTTCGGAGCCTGCGGAGCGTACGTCGATCTTGTCACCGGCCAGGTGGCGCAGCCAGCCCGCCGCCATCTGGGACCGGCCGGCGTTGTGGATGCAGACGAACAGGACACTCGGCTTGCTCACGACGATGCTCCCGCGGTGGTTTCGATGTGGGGGGTGACGACTTCATCGGCGGCTTTGCCCGCGCCGGGATAGAGGACCGCGACCAGGGCGGCACCGATGATCGCGCCGAGGATCTGGAAGGTGATGAATCCGGGAACAGAGCTGGGCGAGATCCCGGCGAAGGTGTCGCTGAATGCCCGGCCGATGGTGACGGCCGGGTTCGCGAACGAGGTCGAGGACGTGAACCAGTACGCCGCGCCGATGTAGGCACCGACCGCGAGCGGTGCGATTGCGGCTCGACCGGTCGCGGCGAGTGTGAAGATCAGCAGGATCAGACCGGCGGTCGCGACGGTCTCGCCGATGTAGAGGTGTCCGGCGGATCGGTGGGTGGTCGACCAGGACACGGCGGGTTCGCCGTACATGAGGTTCGCCAGGATCGCCCCGGCGATGCCGCCGCCGACCTGGGCCGGGAGATAGGCGGCGAGGTCTCGCGAGGTCAGGCCCGTGCCGCTGCGTTGACCGAGCCACCAGTCGACCGCGGACACGACGGGGTTGAAGTGCGCGCCGGAGATCGGGCCGAGCATCAGGATCAGCACAGCTAGCCCGAGCGCGGTCGCGAACGAGTTCTCGAGCAGTTGCAGCCCGGTGTCATGTGGTGACAGCGACGCTGCGGCGATTCCTGAGCCGACCACGACCGTCACGAGCAGACCGGTACCGAGTCCTTCGGCCAATGCTCTGCGCCACAGGCTCATGCCCTGATGGCCGGCGCGGCGAGCAGGCTGGAGATCCATTGCAGCTTCTCGGGGACCGGCCAGTAGTAGACCCAGGTGCCGCGGCGCTCGCAGTCGACCAGGCCTGCCTCGCGCAGCACCTTCAGGTGGTGGGAGATCGTCGGGCCGCTCACGTCGAACTGTGGCGTCAGGTCGCAGACGCAGATCTCGTCGCCGGCCGACGTGATCATCGAGAACAGCCGGAGCCGGATCGGATCGGCGAGCGCCTTGAACACCGTCGCACCCTCGGCAGCTCCATCCGGATCGAGCGCGGCGGTCGAGATCGGCGCGCAGCAACCGTCGGTGGCGCGCGGGGTCAGCACGATCTCTTGTTTCGACATGGATCTATCTTGACTCTTGTCTAATCAAGAGGCAAGCTGAGTGCTGTTTCGATGATCTTCTAGACAGGGAGTTGGATCGTGGGCGAGCAGACAGCACCGTCAGGGGCGCCGATCGTCGTCATCGGTGCGGGCCCGATCGGCCTGGCGGCAGCCGCGCATCTCGCAGAACGTGGGCTGGACTTCGTCGTACTGGAATCCGGGCCGAGCGTCGCGGCGGCGATCGAGGAATGGCGGCACGTGAAGCTGTTCAGCCCGTGGCGCTACGACATAGACAGCGCGGCCCGCCGGTTGCTCGAAGGCATCGAGTGGACCGAACCGGACCTCGGCACGCTGCCCACTGGCGGCGACCTCATCGACGCATACCTGGAGCCGCTGACCAAGACCCCGCAGTTGAACGACCGCATCCGGTACGACGCTCAGGTCGTCGCGGTGACGCGGGTCGGGTTCGATCGCATCCGCACCGCCGGTCGCGAGGCTGCGCCGTTCCTGATCCGGCTCGCGGACGGTACCGAACTGTTGGCGTCAGCCGTGATCGACGCGGCCGGTACCTGGCGCAAGCCGAACGTCCTCGGTGGTTCCGGCATCCCGGCCCGCGGTGAGATCGACAGCGCCGAAGGTGTCGCGCGGGCCTTGCCCGACGTGCTCGGAGCGGACCGGGAGCGCTACGCGGGTCGTCGTACTGCTGTCGTCGGCGCCGGCCACTCCGCCGCGACAACGCTGCTCGACCTCGGCCGGCTCGCCGAGGAGGAACCCGGTACCGAGATCGTGTGGGTGGTCCGCGGTACCGACCAGGCCCGCACCTATGGCGGCGGCGACGCCGACGAACTGCCGGCCCGTGGCGCGCTCGGCTCACGGCTGAAGGATCTCGTGCAGTCGGGGCGCGTCGAACTGATCAGCTCCTTCCGGATCGAATCCATTGGCATGACCAACGGCCGCGTCGTACTCACGTCCGGCGAACGAACCGTGATCGCCGACACCGTGGTCAACTCCACCGGCTTCCGGCCCGACCATGACATGGTCTCCGAACTGCGCCTGGACCTGGACCCGATCCTGGGATCCACGCGCGCCCTCGCGCCGCTGATCGACCCGAACCAGCATTCCTGCGGCACCGTCCCACCGCACGGCGTCGACGAGCTCGCGCATCCCGAACCCGGCTACTACGCCGTGGGCGCGAAGTCGTACGGCCGGGCGCCGACGTTCCTGCTCGCCACCGGCTACGAGCAGGCCCGCTCGGTCGTCGCGGCCCTGGCCGGTGACTGGGAGGCCGCCCGTGATGTGCAGCTCGACCTTCCCGAGACCGGTGTCTGTTCGTCCAACCTCGTCTACGGCGGATCGGCCGAGGAGACCGGCGGTTGCTGCGGTCCGGCACCGCAGGCCGTCGAGATCTCCGCGCCGGCCGGTCGTGGACTGGCCACCGGGATCAGTGGCGGTCTCCTGGCCGTGATCGACGACAAGCCGGCCACCCAGTCGGGCTGCTGCAACTGATGACATCCACCACGACCGGTGCCGCGACTGACGCGTCCGGTCGCGGTGGCATGCGCCGTGAGGTGGTCGCGGCGTTGGCGGTGACCACGACCGTCAGCTACGGCGTCTTGTACTACGCGTTCAGCGCGCTGCTGGAGCCGATGCGCCTCGAGTTGCGGATCTCAGCGACGGCCGCCACGGGTGCGCTGACACTGGCCTCGCTGGTGAGCGCGGTCCTGGCGATCCCGGTCGGGCGCCGGCTTGATGCGCGCGGCGGTCACGGGGTCATGAGCTTCGGTTCGATCGTCGCCGCAGGCTCGGTGCTCGCGTGGTCCCACGTTCAAAGTCTTGCCCAGCTGTACGCAGTATTCGTTGCCATCGGCATTGCGTCGGCGATGGTGCTCTATCCGCCGGCGTTCGCGGTGGTCGTCGCAGTCACGGCCCCCGAGTGCCGGACAACCGCACTCCTGGGCATCACCCTGGTGGCGGGGTTCGCCAGCTCGATCTTCATCCCGCTCAGCGGCCAGCTCATCCACGCCTACGGGTGGCGCCAGACACTCGCCATCCTGGCCGCGACCATCGCCATCATCACCGTGCCGCTCCATGTCATCGCGCTGCGCCATACGCGCCCACCCGCACCCAGGACGCGGCACCCCGCAGCGGAAGGTGCCCCGTCACGGGTGCTGCATGACGCCGGATTCTGGCTGGTCGCCGCCGCGTTCGTTCTGCACAGCGCCGCGCTCGCGGTCATCGGCGTCCACCTGGTCACCTACCTCACCAAGCTCGGGCATCCGCCCACGACCGCCGCAACACTGGCCGGACTGCTCGGCCTGCTGTCGGTCACGGGTCGCGTGCTGGTGACGGTGCTGCGCCGGTGGTTGCCGATCACATCGGTCACCGCTGTGATCGTCACCGCACAAGGCGCGGCGCTCGGTCTGCTGCCTCTCGCCGGGCGTTCGACCAGCGGAGCAGTGATGTGTCTGGTCGCGTTCGGCCTGGGTTTCGGGGTCGCTTCGCTGGCGAAACCTGCCATCCTGCTCGACCGCTACGGCGACCACGGCTATGCCACCATCGCCGGCATTCTCAGTACGCCGACCACGGTCGCGGCCGCGTTCGCACCGCTGGTCGCTGCCGCACTGGCCACCGCGATCGGCTACACGACGCTCATCCTCACCGCCGCGGCAGCCTGCGTGCTCGCCGGTCTCAGCCTCGCAACTTCCAGCCGCATCCCACAACCTGAGTCGACTGTCGGCAGGTGATAGCCGGAGGGTGGGTGGGAGCGTGTGGAGCGGGTGCGGGAGGGAGCGGAGCGACCGGAGCACCTGCGCAGCACGCGGGGGGACTACACCAGGCGGAGGCGGTCTATTTCTTCGTCGCTTAGTACTACGTCCAAGGAGGCCAGGACTTCGGGGAGGTCTGCCGGCGGGACCGACCGCTCGGTGGGGGGAGTGTTGGGGTGTTCGGTGGTGAGGGTGTTGCCTACTAGGCGGCGGACTTCGCCTTCGGCTACTCGCATGACGACCGGGCGGCCGGTGAAGGGGGAGTGGGGGTGGGTGGAGACGTAGTGGTGGTAGACCTCGTAGTCGATGGGGCGGACCGGTTCGTCGTTCGAGGCGTGTTGGGGGATCCAGCCTTCGGGGGTCTGTTTCGAGAGGGTCCAGACGTCGCCGTCCTGGGTGAGGCGGTGGTCCCAGCCGGCCTGGTCGACCACCACACCGTCCTTCAGCGGCGTCGGGTACAGCTGGCCGGCGCCGAACCCTACGTCGGCCAGGAACTCCTCGCCCGCCACCCCCACCTTCAGCAGTGCGTGTGTACGCGGTCCGGCTTTGTGCGGTTGCACCCGCGCCACCCGCCGTACGACGTCGAATCCGAGCTGTTCCAGTGCCGCTCCGAACAACAGCGCGTGCTCGTAGCAGTACCCGCCGCGCTGCCGGCCGACCAGTTTCGCCTGGATCGCTTCGAGCGAGATCCCGGGATGCGTGCCGAGGATCACGTCGATGTTCTCGAAGGGGATTGCCAGGACGTGCGCGCGGTGCAGGCTGCGTAACGCCTCCGGGGAGGGCGCGACCCGGTCGTGGCCGATCCGTGCCAGGTAGGCGTCCAGGTCGAGGCTCTCGATGTTCCACATACCCACCACCTCAACAGTTCCAGTTCACTTGAGGTCAAGTTCGGTGAACAACGTGAGCTGTATCCCGCCCGGTGTCTCCAGCCGCGCGTTCAGCGAGTTCCACGGCGTGCGCGTCGGCTCGGCGAGCACCGTCGCGCCGGCGTCGGCCAGTTGCCGCGTGGTCGCCGCCGAGTCCTCGACCTCGAACGCGACCCGGTACTTCCCGGCCACCCGCCGCCCGACCTCGACCGCGTCGATGAAGTCGGCCTGCCCGGGATCGGCGATCTCCAGGGTCGCGCGTTCCACCTCGAGGATCGTCACGCGCCCGTCCGGCGACGAGTACGACGCCCGCTCGGGCAGCCCGAGTACGTCGCGGTAGAACGCGACCGCCTCCTCGTAGTCGTCCGCCGTGACCACCAACCGCAGCTCTTTGACACTCATGCAGTCAGTATCTACAACCGCGACACCTGATAGTGCGCGATCAGCCCGTCGGCGATCAGCACGCTGAGATTGACGGTGATCGTCGGCCGGTCGGTGAAGGTGAAATCGACGGTCAGGTACGCGAGCAGCAGGTTCTCTGCGAGCTCTCGAGTCTCCAATACCTTGTACTGCGGTGACATCCCGATCGGCTGCGCGTCGTAGTACTCGTAGACCGCGTCGCGGCCAACACCGTACGGATGCAGGCCCTGGAAGATCGCGTCCTTGGTGAAGAGCGCGGCGACCCGCGCAGGGTCGTGGTCGTCGATGGCCGACTTCCATTGGTCGAGAATGTTTGTGAGTGCGGTGTTCATGCGAATCTCCTCGTGGGGTGGCGGACCGGCAGCGCGGCGGTCGCTGCGAGCGCGACGACAGCGGCGCTGACCAGGAGCGCTTCGTGGTATCCGTTGTGCAGTAGGGGGCCGACGGCGAGTGGTCCGATGATCTGGCCGAGGCTGTAGCCGACTGTGAGTACGGCGACCGCATGCGGGACCTGCAGTTGGGTGCCGAGTGCGATCGCGAGGTTGGCGACGCCGAGGAACGTGGCGCCGAAGAGCGCTGCCGAGATGAGTGCGGCGGCGACTCCGTGGACGATCGTGGGTAGCGCGATGCCGATCGCCTGCAGGATGAGGGCGCTGAGCAACAGCGTGGGGCGGGACCAGCGGCGGCTCAGGGCGGCCCACACAACGGTTGACGGAACGGCGGCCAGGCCGACCACGATCCACGCGCTGTTCCCGACCGGTCCGGAGGCCGTTTCGTTGATCGCGGCAACCAGGAAGGTGCCGGCGATGATGTAGCCGATTCCTTCCAAGGTGTAGCTGGTCAGCAGCGCGTTGAAGTGCCAGGATCTGCGATGCGCGGTGCTGACGGAAAGCGTTGACGTTGCGGCGGTCAGGTGCCAGGCCGGAATGGTGCAGGCGAGAGTGAGTACGGCACTGATCCACCAGGCGGTACGCCAGTTGCCGCCGGCAAGTACTGCGCCGGAGAGCGCGATGCCGGCGCCGACTCCTCCCCCGAACGTCCAGCCGACGTGGTGGCTGGGGAGGCGGTGCAGTACGGCGTTGACCGCGATCACGAAAACGAGTGCGCTCGCGATGCCGGCGATCAGTCGGAGGACCAACCACAGCGAGTGATCCACGGGCATCAGCGCGAGGGTCACGGCGAGGACGATGAGCGACAGGCGGAGCGTCCAGCGCGAGTGGACCAGCCGCGGCACCACGACCGCCGCCACTGCACCGGCGAGGTAGCCGGTGTAGTTGGCGGTCGCCAGTGCCGCGCCCAGCCGAGGGGTCAGGCCGGCCTGTGCGTGCATCATCGGCAGGATGGGCGTGTAGGCGAACCGCCCGATTCCCATCCCACCGGCCAACGCCGCCGCCCCACGCCCGGCCAAACCCCATGCCCTCATTGTCAGTGGCCTGCCTGCTGGCCGCCGTCGACGTGCAGTACTTCGCCGGTGACGAACTTGGCGGTCTCCAGGTACGTGACCGCGTCGACGATCTCGTCGATTTCGCCGAGTCGGCCGACCGGGTGGAGTGCCGCGAGGAACTCGTGCGTTTCCTCCGGGTGCATCGGCGTACGGATCACGCCAGGAGCAACGGCGTTCACCCGGATCCCGCGGGCGGCGTACTCCGTGGCGAGCGACTTCGTCACCGAGTTCAGGCCGCCCTTGGTGAGTGAGGCCAGCGCCGACGGGACCGAGCTGTACGCGTGTGTCGCGAAGCTCGTGGTGATGTTCACAACGTGTCCGCCGTCGCCGTCGAGCATCGCCGCGATCGCCCGCCGGGTGATGTCGAAGAACCCTCGCAGGTTCACTCCGGTGATCTGCTCGTAGTCCTCGTCGGTGTACTCGGTGAACGGCTTCGCCACGAAGATCCCGGCGTTGTTCACCAACGTGTCGATCCGTCCGAATTCCTCCAGCCCGCGCTCGATCACAGCAGCCCCGACGCCGGGCGTGGCCAGATCGCCGGCCACGGTCAGTACGTCAGGATCGCCCGAGGCCGGGATCGTCCGCGAGTTCGCCACCACGGCGTACCCGAGCTTCCGATAGGCCGTCACCAGTCCTGCCCCGATGCCCTGGGACGCTCCGGTGATCACAGCAACCTTCATGTTTCCTCCGTTTCGAAATCCTTTCTTCTTCGATGGTTATCGAACCTCCGGTGCTTTTCCACGACCGGTTACCTCCCAGCTGGGAGGCGCGGCCTACTACGCTGAGCAGCGTGGAGCTGCGGCAGTTGCGGTACTTCGTGGCGGTCGCCGAGGAACTGAACTTCGGGCGGGCCGCGGCCCGGCTGCACATCGCCGGTCCGTCCCTCTCGCAGCAGATCAAGTCGCTCGAGCGCGACCTCGGCGTACTGCTCTTCGAGCGCGACCGCCGCGCCGTCAAGCTCACGTCGTACGGCGAGACGCTGCTGCCGCAGACGCGGGCACTCCTCGAGCAAGCCGACGAGCTGCGCCGCACGGCCAGAGGATTCGCCGCCAGCGAGCCGGTCCGTCTCGGCTACGTCAGCTGGCACCCACCCGATCTGCAAGAACGCGTTTCCGGCGTCGCCCAGCTCCTGGTCGACGCCTGGGTGATGCCGTCGCACACGCAGGCGCGGCGGGTCGCGGACGGCAGTGTCGACCTGGCGATCTGCTGGGTACGAGCAACCGATCTCGCCGAGCAGAACCTTCAGGGCCGCCTCCTCGGCGCGGACCGGTTGTTTGCCGTCGGCCACCAAGACACGCCGGTGGAAGCACGTCGAACCGTTGTCCTGGTCGATGCGGACACCGACGCGTGGGCCTCGTGGAACATCTATGCGATCGAGTTCGCCCGGGCCACGGGTGCGTCGGTCGTGCGCATCGACGACCACGGCATCACCGGTCCCGGCTTCTACGACCACGTACGGCGCCTCGGCCGACCCGTGATCAGCTCACCGAAACGCGACGCGACGCCGCTCCCGCGGGGCCTGACCAGGCGGCCCGTCGTCGACCCGGTCCCGATCTGGACCTGGGCGCTCGTGTCACGTCAGGACGAGACGCGTCCCGCCGTACTCGCAACGATCGATGCGCTGACCGCGGACGTCACCGTCGACTACGACCCCGAGAAGGACTGGCTCCCGTCGGACGATCCGTTCCGGGACGTCACCAGGCCTGGGTGAGCGCGGTGCCACTCGGCGCGAGCCGATACCCGGAATGCGCGGAGAACGATGCGGACAGCGCGAACCTGTCACCGCGGACCAGCGTGTGCCGCCACTCCACCGGCCGGTTCTGCGCGCTGCCCTGGCGGACGATCGAGAACACCGCCGCGTCGTCCGGACAGTGCAGCACCTTGCGCTCGGCCGCGCTCGGGTTGATCGCGCGGATGTCCTCGCTGCCGTGGTCGAGGACGATCCCGGTCCGGTTGGCGAGCTCGTTGTACAGGCTGGTATGCGTGAAGTCCGCGTCCAGCAACGGTTCCGCCAGCGTGGCCGGCAGCCAGACCCGGTCGAGGGCGAGCGGCTCGCCACCGGCGTACCGCAACCGCTCGAGATACAGCAGCGGGATCGACTCCTCGAGTTCGAGCCGGGCCGCGATCACCCCGTCGGCGCGGACGTCGAGTGCCCGGACCACGCTGCGCTGAGGGAGCCCGGCTGCCTCGACCGAGGAGAACAGGCTGTAGAGCGCGCCCATCGGCTGCCGGATCTCCGGCGCGGCCGCGACCCGCGGCTGCCGGCCGCGCTCGGCGACGATCAGCCCGTCGGTGCGCAACTGCCCGAGCGCCTGGCGAACCGTGTGCCGGCTGACCTCGTACTCGTCGACGAGTGCGAGTTCGCCCGGGAAGGCGTTGTCGAACTCTCCGGAGCGCAGTCGCCGGACGAGGTCCGCCTGCAACTGCTTCCAGAGCGGCTCGCCGCCGCCACGCTCGAGTTTCCGCACACGCCGTCCTTCCGGAGTTGCCAAATGTCCGGTCATCTCCTACCTTGAATGTACGTACATTTCTGGCAGAAGGGAACCGGCTGGTGGTGCAGCTCGAGGTTAGGACACCTCACTACCTCACCGCCGCCGCTCCCGTTGTCCGTCGCCTGCGGGCGGCGCTGTCGCACCGCAAGGGCCTGGCGATCGTGGTCGCAGTGACGGCCGTCGCCGTGCCGCTCGGTCGGCTGGTTCCGCTCGTCGGCGGTCCGGTGTTCGGCATCCTGCTCGGCGTGATCGCCGGCAGCGTGATCCCGGTACTCCGCTCCGACGCGTGGCGTCCGGGCTACGACTTCGCCTCGAAAACGCTGCTCCAGCTGTCGATCGTCGTTCTCGGAACCGGCCTGTCCCTGCAGCAGGTCGCGCGGGTGGGCGCCTCGTCGCTGCCCGTCATGCTCGGCACGCTCGCGATCGCGCTCGGCGGCGCGTGGTTGTTCGGTCGCCTGCTCGGCGTCCGCGGTGACACCCAGACCCTGATCGGGGTCGGTACGGCGATCTGCGGCGGTTCCGCGATCGCGGCCGCCACCGCGGCGATCGGCGCCAAGCGGTCCTCGGTCGCCTACGCGCTGGCGACGATCTTCACCTTCAACATCGTCGCTGTGTTGACGTTCCCGCCGATCGGCCATCTGCTCGGGCTGAGCTCGGAGGCGTTCGGCCTCTGGGCCGGTACGGCGGTCAACGACACGTCGTCGGTGGTCGCCGCCGGGTACGCGTACAGCCAGGCCGCCGGCGATCAGGCGATCGTGGTGAAGCTGACCCGCTCGCTGACGCTGATCCCGATCGTGCTGACGCTGGTCGCGCTGAAGATCCGGCGCGAGAACCGCGCCGCCCGCGCGCTCGACGCAGCCTCGACCGGTTCGTACGAAGGCGCCACGGCCTCGATCCGGAAACCGCTGCCGTGGCGCAAGCTCGTACCGCTGTTCCTGATCGGCTTCATCGCCGCCGCGGGCCTCCGCTCCGCGGGCGCCGTACCGACCAGTTGGCTGCCGACCCTGACCGTCATGGGCAGCACCCTGATCACCGCCGCGCTGGCCGCGATCGGCCTGTCGCTACGCCCGCGCGAACTCCGCGACGCAGGACCCAGGCCACTCCTCCTCGGAGCGATCCTCTGGATCCTGGTCGCGACCGGAAGCCTCGTGCTTCAGTCCTTCTCGTAGGCCGCCTGGCGGTCCTGGATTGCCTTGATCCGGGGTACGTCGAGTTTGTTGCTGCGGTCGAAGTTGTAGATGCCGTTCTCTTCCTGGAAGACGTCGGTCAGCTGCGTGTAGCAGTAGCCGAACATCAGCTCGTTGTCGAGCAGTGCGTCGACCAGGCCGGCGAAGCGCGTGTAGAACTCCTCCTCGTCTGCGACCCGCTGGCCGTAGCCCCATGAGTCCGCCGAGTTTCCGCTCTTGCCGGCAGCGGCCTTCTCAGCGTTCCACCAGATGCCGCCGAACTCGCTGCAGAAGTACGGCTGGCCGTCGTACGCCAGCGAGATCGGCTTGCTCTCGGGCCCGCCGGTGTTGCCGTACGGATTGTCGTTCACCAGGTCTGCCATCTGCCGCGCGAACTCGGCCGGGTCCTGCTCGTAGTTGTGCGAGTCCCAGACATCGGTTTCCGGTACGCGGTGGCTGTAGCCGGAGGCGTCCAGAACCGGCCGGCTGGTGTCCGCGGCCTTGGTGGCCAGGAACATCGCGCGGGTGACGTCGTCGAGCTGGGTGATCCGGTCGTGCAGCAGTTGGTGCGTCTCGTTCAGCGGGCACCAGCCGACGATGCTCGGGTGGCTGTAGTCGCGTTCGACCGCCTCGAGCCACTGGCCGACGTACGACGCGGTCGGCTGCTGGTTGTCGGTGTCGGTGTTGCCGACACCCGAGCCCCAGTCGCCGAACTCGCCCCAGACCAGGTATCCGAGCCGGTCCGCGTGGTACAGGAACCGCTCCTCGAACACCTTCTGGTGCAGGCGCGCGCCGTTGAACCCGGCCGCCACGCTGAGCTCGATGTCGCGGACGATCGCCTCCTCGGACGGCGCCGTCATCAGGCTCTCCGGCCAGTACCCCTGGTCCAGTACGAGCCGCTGGAAGACGTGTTTGCCGTTGATCAGGATCGCCTTGCCGTTGATGCTGACCGAACGCAGGCCGGCGTACGAGTCGGCGCCGTCCACGACGTTGCCCTCGGCATCGATCAGCTCGAGACGTACGTCGTACAGGTGCGGGTCGGTGGTGTCCCAGAGCCGGACGCGCTCGGCCGGTACTTGCAGCGTGAGCCGCGGCGCCAGGTCCAGGTCGGCACGGACCTCGGCGGTGGTGATCTCACCGTCGCCGTCCTGCAGGCGGGCGCGCACCTTCCAGCCGGGCTTGTTCGCGGAGACCGGTACTTCGAGGTGGAAGCTGGAGCCGGCGACGTCCGGGGTGATGCGCGGGCGCTTGAGGTGCACGGTCGGTACCGCTTCGAGCCAGACGGTCTGCCAGATGCCGGTGGTGCGGGTGTAAAGGCAGCTGTGGTTCGCGTACAGCTGGCTCTGCTTGCCGCGTGCCTGCGGGCCGCGGTGCGTGTCGCGGGCGCGGACGACGATCGTCACCTGCTCGCCGGGCTTCGCCACGTGGCGCAGGTTCGCGCTGAACGGGGTGAATCCGCCGCGGTGCCGGACGACCTCCTGCCCGTTCACCCAGACGGTCGCGTCGTGGTCGACGGCCTGGAAGTGCAGTACGGCGTCCTTGCCGTCCCACGCCGCCGGGATCGTGACCATGGTGCGGTACCAGACCGCCTCCAGGAAGTCGACGTCCTCGATCCCGGACAACGCGCTCTCCGGCGCGAACGGTACGACGATCCGCTGCGGCAACTCGCGGTCCCGCAGGCCGCGCTCCAGCCCGGAGTCCGACCGGTCGATCTCGAACTGCCACTCGCCGTTCAGGTTCAGCCACTCGGGCCGGACGAACTGCGGACGCGGGTACTCCGCACGAGGCTGCGTCATGAACTCTCCCGTGGTGCTGGTCGATGGCGGGACGAGAGCACTTTACAACGTTGGAATGGGTCGGGCAATGGGCTGCGCTCGACCTGGCTAGCGAGTGAAGAGGGCGGCGTTCAGGAAGTCGGCGGCGAAGGTGCCGGGCCGGTCGTCTCGTACGGCGCGGAGGTCCAGCGGGGTGAGGTCCGTGAAGATCGCGCGGAGGTCGTCGAGCGTGAAGGCCATGCCGCCGTACGTGTCCCCGGTCGCGACGACGTCGAGGTCCGACGGCGCCTCCATCCGCTCGGCCGCGAACGTGACGATGCCGAACCGGCCGCCGGCGCGGACGAGCGGGAGGACCCGCTGCAGGTACGTGATCCGCCGATGCGGGGCGATGTGGTGGAAGCAACCGGAGTCGTACACCACGTCGTACTCACGGTCCGGCAGCGGATCACGCAGTACGTCGGTTGCGGTGAGTGTGACGTTTGTGGGCATCGTCGGCCGGAGTTGGTCGAGGAGGTCCTTCGCGAGGTCGATCCCGTCGACGGTCGCGCCCTGCTCGGCGAACCATCGGGTGTTCCGCCCGGCGCCGCAGCCGACATCGAGAACCCGCGCGCCGTCGAGGCGCCCGAGCAATCCGCGCTCGTGCCAATCCACCAACGGCTCATCGGGCAGTTGCGTTGCGAGCGGGTGTCCCGGAGTCGTCAACAGACCGGTCCAGAAGTCGGCGGCCGACGCGTCCGACCGGTCACCGCGGCCGCTCGCACTCACCACCCGATCCAGCACGTCCAGCAACTGTTCCACGGTATGAATCCGAGCGTCCGTCACTCGCCAATTCTACTTTAAAACAAGGCGATTTGCTTCGAGTAGCAGTAGGTCGACGGCTCGAAAACGTACTTGCCCCACGGCTCAGTGCGCGTATAGCCGCTCGACTCGTAGAGCGCAATCGCCTCGGGCTGAAGATACCCGGTGGACAGCCGCACAGTCGAGTGTCCGGCGGCGCGCGCCGCCTGCTCCAGGGTGTTGAGGAGCAGGCGCGCCAGTCCGCGGCCGCGTGCGTGCGGGGCGACGTACATCCGCTTGAGTTCGGCGTCGTTGTTGTCGAACGTCTGCAACGCGGCGCAGGCGACCGCGTGACGGGCGTCGTCGACCACAACGAAGTACCGGGCGCCGTCCTTCACCTGTGAGCGACCCTCGGCGCCGTACTTGGCGACGAGCTCCGCGAAGGCGGCGTCCAGGAGTGCGGTCAGTTCCGGGTCGTGGGGTGGGCGTTCTTCGACGGTGTGTGGCACGTAGGCATCGTAAAAGCAGGTGTGGTGGCGCGCGCGGCCGCTCTAGGGTGATCCGCGATGCAGCGTTTCTGAAGGTGTAGGTAGGTCGCAGCCGGCCCCGGGTGGGGTCGGTTCGTTGCGGCATGCCTGCGCCGTGCTTCGACTCATCTGTCGATCACGATCCTTCAGGAGCGTCCTTGCTCAGCGTCACCGACCGCCTTGTCCTGCGTACCGTCGACGGCGCCGCGGACCTGCTCACCGCAGACCTGCGCGCCATGGCGTCCATCCACTCGATCCGCCAAGCATCCGTCGACACCGTCGAATGCACCCTCGACGGCGATCTCGAGGAACTCGCGGCCTGCCCGCTGTACTCGACAGTCGACATCGCTGACCCCGAGCTGTCGCTCAGGTGCGGCTTACTGAGCACCCTCGATCCGTCGTTCCACCCGACCGCCGGGCAGGGGCAGGTTGACCGCGGCACCGTTCGGTTCGCCCCGCTGTCCTGGACCCGCCGCTTCGGCTCTTACGAACGCTTGCCCTGGTCAACCAACCTGATCGTTGCCGAAGTTCTCGTCCGGCTGGCGAAGATCCGCCCCGGCCACCGCGTACTCGACCCGTTCTGCGGCACCGGCACGATCCTCCGCGCCGCCCACCGCCACGAGCCGACCGCACACATCGGCGGCGTCGACCACGACCACCTCGCCCTGCGACTGGCCGCCCGCAACGCACGCACTGCCCACGACCCGCGCCCCGCGGACCAAGGCCGGCGCCCCGTGGTTCAGGGCCCGCGCCTCGTGGTCCCGGGCGGGCGCCTCGTGGAGGGACGCGCGGAGCAACTTCCGCTACTCGACGGGTCCGTGGACCGGGTGGTGGCCAATCTGCCGTTCGGGAAGCAGGTCGGCAGTCATCGGGACAACCAACGGTTGTACCCTGCGATGCTCGAGGAACTCGAGCGCGTGGTGGTGCGAGACGGGCGGATCGTATTGCTGACCGAGGACAAGAGGCTGTTGCGGAACGCCGTACAGCGGAGTTCGTTCAAGGTCGTTCGCGAGCGGCTGTTCCGGTACAACGGGGCGACTCCGACAGCGTACGTACTATCCAGGACAGCCAACTCCCGATAACATCGCCAGATGGCGATCAAAGAGGCCGGAGCGTTGGCGGTGGCTGGATGTTTGTTTCACGGGTTCAGTGACGCGTCGCGTCTCGCGATCGTGCGGCATCTTGCGTTGGGGGAGCATCGTGTTGTGGACCTGACCGAGCATCTCGGGCTGGCGCAGTCGACAGTGTCTAAGCATCTGGCTTGTCTGCGGGACTGCGGGCTGGTCGAGTCGCGGGCCGAGGGGAGGGCGTCGGTCTTCAGGCTCTCTCATCCCGAGGCGACGATGGATCTCCTGTCCGCGGCTGAACGCCTGCTCTCACTCACAGGTGATGCCGTCGCGCTCTGCCCGATCTACGGCCTCGACGCATGAGTCACCCGGGTATGTCCCACGGTCCGGCGGGCGGCGAGCCGCTGCAGCTCGGAGGCGTCGGGTCGGCGTGGGTCGTCGATCCGGGCGAACGAGAGCGGCTCGGCCGCCGGGCTCGGCTCTTGGCGGCCGCTTCCGTCGCCTACAACGTGATCGAAGCCGTCGTCGCCGTGTCGTCCGGGATGATCGCGGGCTCGGTTGCGTTGGTCGGATTCGGCCTGGACTCGGTTGTCGAGGTGTCCAGTGGGTTGATCATTCTCTGGCAGTTCCGGCACCCGCTCCCGGAGTCCCGCGAACGCAAAGCCCTGCGCATGCTCGCGTTCTCGTTCTTTACGCTCGCCGCGTACGTCGGATTCGAGTCGGTACGCGCGCTCGTCAGCGGCAGCCACCCGGACACCTCGGGAGTCGGTATCGGCATCGCGATCGCGTCTCTGATCGTGATGCCGTTCCTCTCCTGGGCCCAACGCCGTACCGGCAAAGCGCTCGGCTCCAATGCAGTCGTCGCCGACTCGACCCAGACCCTGCTCTGCACCTATCTGTCCGCCGTGCTCCTCGTCGGCCTGCTCCTCAACGCCACCCTCGGCTGGTCCTGGGCCGACCCGATCGCCGGCCTCATCATCGCCGCCGTCGCCGTCCGCGAAGGCCTCGAAGCCTGGCGCGGCGAAGGCTGCTGCTCACCCCTCGGCGGCCCCTGCAAGGGCTAGAGGTCGAGGAGGCGGGCGCCGTTGTCCCAGCAGACTGCTCGTAGCCAGTCGTCGCCTAAGCCGAGGGCTTCCAGGGAGGAGAGTTGTACGGCGTACTCGTACGGGATGTTCGGGAAGTCGGAGCCGAGGACGATTCGGTCCTGGGCGTCGCGTAAGCGTGGGACCAGGTCGCGAGGAAACGGCATCATCGCCTCGACGAACGGGGTCAGGGCCATCGTGGTGTCCAGGTGGACGTTCGGGTACGAGGTGAGCGCGAGATGTTCGGCGTACTCCGGCATCCCCAAGTGCGCGATCACCGCGGTCAACGAAGGATGCCGGCGGAGGACCTCGCCCATCGGGCCCGGCCCGGTGTGCCGGCCGCGGATCGGGCCGGAGCCACAGTGCACGACGACCGGTACCGAGGCGTCGGCCAACTGGCCCCAGACCTCGTCGAGCTCGCCGGAGCGCGGGTCGTAGTCGCCGACCTGCACGTGCACCTTGAAGATCCGTGTGCCCAGTTCAAGGGCTTCACGCACATAGGAAGCGGCCGACGGCTCCGGGAAAAAGGTGCCGCTGGCAACACAACCCGGAGTGCGGGCGGCGAAGTCCCGCGCCCACGAGTTCAACGACTCGGCCATCCCCGGCTTGTGCGGATACACCAGCGCCGGAAACGCCCGCACGCCCAACGAGTCAAGCGTTTTCAGCCTTTCCTCGACCGACGTCCGGTACGTGATCGGCCAGTCTGTCCCGTAGTGCGTCGAGGCCTGGTCGAAGTACGCCCAGACGGCATTCATCACCCGGTCCGGCAGGAAATGCACGTGGACGTCGACCAGACCCTCCAGCCCGAGCCGCTGCCACCACCCGGGTACGTCGGCGTCACGCATCGGCCACCCAAAGGTCGGTGAGGCCCTTGAAGTGGGCGAAGAACTTCTCCTGCTCGTGCTCCGGGTACGTCGACGCGACCGTGTCACGGAGCAACCGTTCGAAGTCCGGACCGGCCACCCAGTCCCGCACCCGCTGATCGAAGTCGCCCAGATGCGAGGCGCACCATTCCTGGTACTTGGCCGTCTCGAAGTGCTCGTCCGCGAGCGCCAGGTACCGCTCCAGCTTGGCGTCGTAGTCGAGGTCCGGGTCGTCCGCGATCTCGAAGTACCGCTCGGTGTGCAGGTCGACCGACGAACGCCGCCCGGTCGCCAGGCAGAACACCGACCACTTCACCAGCGCGCTGATCGCCCACGGGAAGTAGTAGTGCAGCGAGGTGACCGCGACGTCCGGGCAGGCGTTGGCATAGTCGATCGGATAGACCTCGTCGCCCGCGACCAGCATCTCGCAGGAGTTGAACTCCCAGCCGAAGAAAGCGTTCACGATCCGGCTGATCGCCACGGTCTGGTGCCCGGCCGAGGGTGACAGGAAGTCGTGCGAGACGGCGTACCGGTTGTGCATCGGCTCGTCCGGGCGGAAATCCATCACCATCGTCTCGGCGCCGATCGACAGCGCACGAGCGAACTTGTCGTAGTCGACAGTGGCCTGCAGGTGCATCAGCATCTCGCCGGACTGGTCGTACGCCCGGTGCAGGTCGACCTTGTTGTCGATCCGGGACACTCCGCGCCAGCCGCCGCCGTCGAACGGTTTCATGTAGAGCGGGTACCCGAGGTCCTCGGCGATGGCGTCCAGGTCGAAGGGCTGGTTGTACTTCGCCGACGTGTACGCCCAGCGCACGTTGTCGACCGGGTTCTTGTACGGCACGAGCACGGTCCGCGGGATCTTCAGGCCGAGCCGGAGCATCGCGCAGTACGCCGAGTGTTTCTCCATCGACTGGAACGTGAACGGCGAGTTCAGCAGGTACGTGCCGTTCATCAGCGCGGCCTTCTTCAGCCACTCGCGCGGGTGGTAGTACCAGTACGCGAGCCGGTCGATGACGAGCCCGACCCGGACCGGATCGGTCAGGTCGAACGGCTCGATGGTCAGCCGCCGGGACCCGAACTCGTGCTCGTGGCCGTCGATCGTCACCGGCCCGACCCGCTGCAGCAACGCCTCGAACGCCCGCGGCCAGTCCTCCTCGGCGCCGAGCAACAACCCGATCAAATGCCGCGAACGATCAGCCACGAGGTCTCCTACAGGTCGACGGAAAGGGTAGCGGAGGGGATGGATTCTCCTCAGCAGAATCGGGGAAGGTGGTGGGCGATCTGCTGACGCCACCACGGCCAGTCGTGTGCTACGTCGTACCCCCACAGGTCCAGCTCATGCGGGATGCCCTTCTCCGCCAGCAGCGCAGCGGTCTTCAGTGCCGAGGGGAGCGACCCGGTGGGGTGGGTCTCCCAGTCGCCCTGTCCCACCGTGAGTACGAGGAACAGCCGGGACCGCAGCCACTCCAGGTGATCGCCCGACAGGTTGGGCAGGTAGTCGGCCGGGTTGTTGAAGTACGTCGCGGTGCCGCGCTCGCCCCACCCGTGCCAGCTGGCGGCGTCGTAGTTCCCCGACTGACAGATCGCGATCGGGAACAGGTCGGCCCGCTTCAGCGCGAAGTTCAGCGCGTGGTACGCCCCGAGGCTGCACCCGGTCGTGATGATGTCCGGAGCGCCCGGCGAGTCCGCACCGATCGCCGGCACCACCTGATTCACGATCCACGACTCGTACAGCTCGTGCCGCCGGGCGCGCAGCTCCAGCTGGATGCTGCGGTCCGACCAACTGACGTGATCGTAGGAGTCCACGCAGTACAGCTTCACCCGTCCGGCCTCGATCAGCGAGGCGACCGCGTCGACCATACCGTTGTTCTCATAGTCCCAGGCGCGACCCTGCTCGCTCGGGAAGACCAGCACGGGGCGGCCGAAATGGCCGTACCGGATCACGGTGCCGCGGCGGTCAAGCCCCGGCGCCTCCAACTCGACCTGCTCCCGTTCCATCGGCCCCACCCCAGGTCTGTCGCAGTAACTCCGTCAGATCAGGATCCAGCACATCCCGCCAGGCTGTGAAGTTGTGCATGTCGGGAGTTTCGGCGAGCGTCACGTCCAGTCCGAGCTCGGCCAGCCGGGCGGCCAGCACCCGGTTGTTGTGCACGTTTTCCTCGGTCGCCCCGGACGTCATCCCGACCAGCGGCGTGCTCGGTGCCGTGGTTGCCGTCAGCACCTGCTCGACGAACCTGGTCACCTCGGCGTAGTACTCGAACTTCGCCTCCTGTGGATCGGTCGCGGGCGTGAAGAACGAGCCCGACTGCAGGAACAGCCCGTCGAAGGTACCCGGATGGTGCCATTCGGCATACAGTGCGGCGAGCGCGCCCAGGCTGGCCCCCATCAGGACCGGACGCCGACTCCGGTACGACTCCTCGACCGCGGGCAGGACGTACTGCGTCAAGGCCTCGGCATACTGCGGATTCGCCGAGTACCAAAGGTTGCGGGCAGTCGGTTCGATCAGCGCGAGCCGGAACGGCGGGAGCGTGGCTCGGGCGACCATCGCTCCGGCGTACTGCACGAGCCCGGCGTACGTCGCGAACTCCGGACCGTCGTGGGCGAGCAGCAACGGCAGCTCGAACATCGGTGCGATGCCCTCCGGCGCCCAGACCTGCACGTCGACCGGCCCGACCGGGGACTCCGTGGTCAGTGGCGTCAGCGTCGACGGGATCGGTGACACGGTGAGCCAGGCGGGTTCGACGTACCCCGGCAAGGGCAGCCAGGAATGGTGCCCGAACGCGCCGCCGACGGTCCGTGGATTGGTCGGATCGGTCCGCGGCCCGAGGTCGGCGATGTCGAACAGGTACTCCATCCGGTGCACGGACGGCCGCGGTAGCCGCAGCTCCCAGCCATACTCGACCGGCTTGAACTCGAGCAGCTCCGCGGGCAGCCCGAGCTCCTGCCACAACCGAACGCCCGCGAACGCATGCGCAGCGTCACCGAGGCGGAACACCACCTCGGCTCCTTCGACCGCGCTGACAACCATTCGGACACGGTACCCAGGGGAATGCTGACACGATCTGTCAGTCATGCCGTTCTACCGTGGGAGGGTGGTCGATCTCACCGATATCCGCCGAATCACCGCGGACCTGCCGCGCAGCTACGAGGTCCTGGTCCGGGACCGGATCAAGTTCCGCGTCGGCCAGATCGTCTACTTGGCGGTCGCGCCCGACGAGCAGACCATCGGCCTGGGCTTCCCGCGCGAGGAACGCGCCGCGGCCCTTGAAGCGGAGCCCGGCAAGTTCCTCCCGCCCCGGCCGTCCGACGAGCGCTACCAGTGGATCGAACTCAACCTGGCAGCCGTCGAGTACGACGAACTCCGCGAACTGATCCTCGACGCCTGGGCGCTGTGCGTCCCGAAGAAAGTCCGCGCCGCCTACTTCGGCGACTGACCGATCTCGACGGGCGTGTCCGCGCTGCCGATCAGCCCGAGCAGGTTCACCGCCTCGGCCTCGACCTCATCCCGCTCGCGAGTCGTGAGCGGGAGATGTGGAACGACCTGCAGACTCTTGCCGCGGTGATGCCGCCAGTCGGCCCGGTAGTCGCCGTCGATCAGCACGGTCCCCATCGCCGCGCCGTTGCCCGGCGGCAGCGGTACCGCGCGTCCGGTCGGGTTGACCCGGCGCCGGTCCGCATGTGACAGCAGCAGATTGTCGAACTCCGGCAGGAACCGCACCGGCGCCGGCGTGTCCGCGTCGGGCAACGGTCCGTCGGGTACGTCGAACAGCTCCCGTCCGTCCTCGTCGGCGTACCGACGCAGCTCGAGCCGCTCCACGACCTCACGCAGCCGAGTCAGACCGGACCACGTCTGTGCGTCGGCCACACTCGCCGGACCGAACGCCGCAAGGTAGCGCAGGACCAGCGCGTCGATCGAAGGATCCGCGACCGGTGGCCGGCCGAGCCAGCTCTCGATGGTCTGCAGTGCGGCCGGACCCGTCTTCCCCCACACCCCGCGCGGTGTTACCTGGACGGTGCCTGTCAGGTAGCTGACGGCGTACGCCATCGCGTTCGCGTCCCAGTGCGGCCAGCGCTCGCCCAGCACTTCCCGCAGCCGGTTCCGGCTGTACGGCTCGCGGCTCAGGAGTTCTGTGCCGTAGGCAACAACAGCACCGATGTCGGCGCCGGCCAGTTGCTTGCCGAACGCACCACGGAAACCGCGGTCCGCGACCGTGTGGGTGAGCGGCCACATCATCAGGCAGTCCTCGGCGGTGACCAGATGGATGGTGGCCCGCAGCAACGTGGCGCGGACGGCCCGCCGCGATGTCATCAGCGCGGACAGGTCGGCCGGGTCGAAGCCCTCGAGCCTCGACCACAGCGCGACGTACGGCGCCAGCGGAGCCTGCGCCTGCAGCCCGACCAGCCGCTCGATCAGCTCGGCGACCGGTCCGGCCTCCCGGCGGAGCAACTGCTGGCGCTGGAGGGTGGCACGGTTCAGCTCCCGCCGGCTGAGCACAGGGTTGGTCACCGCGACAGCCTACGAAAGAGTTCGCCGATCCTCCTCAGGTAGTAGACCAGAACCATCCTGACGGCCGATGGGTACAGCGCGCCGGCGACGCACTCTGGAATCATGACCGGGGACTTCTTGCCGCAGCGCCGTAAGGCGTCGGTGTTCAGCCAGGCTTTGACCGTTGTGATCCTGCTCGCCGCCGCGGCGATCGCGGTGTGGATGTTCGCCTAGGCGTCCCAGTTGACGTCGGCTTCGCCGGGCCGGACGACGCCGGCCTCGTAGGCGACGACGACTGCCTGGACCCGGCTGGACAGGCCGAGCTTGGACAGGACCGAGCTGACGTGGGTCTTGACCGTGGTCTCGCTCACGAACAGCTTGCTCGCCAGGTCGCGGTTCGACAGGCCGCGGGCCATCCAGACCAGGATCTCCCGCTCCCGTTCGCTGAGCTGCGACAGCAGTCCGAGCCAGCGCGCGTCGGGCTGTGCCGGCACCGGGCTCGCCGTACCGCCCTCGAACCGGCGCTCCAGCTCCATGCAGCGCTCGAGCAGCACCCGCGTGGACGCCGGATCGACGAGCGAGTCGCCACGATGCACCGCGCGGACCGCGGACACGAGGAGATCCGGGTCGGTGTCCTTCAGCAGGAACCCCGACGCCCCCGCCCGGACCGCGGCCAGCACGTACGCCTCGTCGTCGAACGTCGTCAGCACCAGTACGGCGGGACGCGCCCGGCCGGCCTCGCGGTTCGCCGACGTGATCCGCTCGGTGGCGACCAGGCCGTCCATCACCGGCATCCGGATGTCCATCAGCACCACGTCCGGGTCGTACCGGTCGATCAGGCGCAGCGCCTCCTCGCCGTTCTCGGCCTGGGCGACCGTGGTCAGGTCCGGCTCGTGGTCGAGGATCATCGCCAGCCCCATCCGGATCACGCCCTGGTCGTCGGCCACCAGGATCCGGATCGGCTCGCTCACTTCTGCGGCGGTAGCCATGCCTGCACTCTCCATCCACCCAGGGGGCCGGCCGCGACGGCGAGCGTTCCGCCGACCGCGGTGGCCCGTTCCCGCATCCCGATCAGCCCGTTGCCGCGACCGCTCTCCTGGCGGCGCGCGGTCTGGAGTACGTTCACCGGTGGCGGTCCGCCGGTCCCGTTGTCGTCGATGGTCAGCAGCTCGCCCTGCGGTCCACTCTGCCAGGTGACCCGCGCCGCGGTGGCCTTCGCATGCACCATCACATTCGTCAGCGCCTCCTGGATGATCCGGACCGCGGTCAGGTCGGTCGCCGACGTGAGCTGCCGCTGCCGGGGCGGGAGTTCCATCGTGACGTCGATCCCGACCGCCTTCAGCCGCTCACCCATCCGCGCCACGTCGGCCAGGTCCGGTACCGGCGCGGTCCCGCCACCCGACCCGGTGTCGCCCGCGACCTGCGGTGACGCGGTGTTCAGTACCCGGACCGTCTCCCGCATCGCGGTCAGTGCTTCCTTGCCGCTGGCAATGATCCAGCGGATCGCCTCCCGCAGTACTTCGGGACGCTGGTCGGCGACCCGGTCCGCGGCCTGCGCCCGGATCACCACCGCGCTGACGTGGTGCGAGATCACGTCGTGCAGGTCGCGGGCGATCCGGGTCCGCTCGGCGACCGCGGCCCGTTCCGCCTCGACCGCGCGCAACCGGACCAGTTCGGCGTTGCGCTGTTCGAGCAGCGCCACCGACTTGCGGCGCCGCCGGGTGTCCGCGCCGAGCAGGACCATCCCGCAGATCAGTGCCTCGGCGAACACGAACAGTGACACGTCGATGTAGGTGTACAGGCTGCCGAGGTCGCGGGGGAGCGCCTTGTACCGCGGGCCGTGCAGCACCGCTCGGTTCACGTGGCTGAGGACGATCGCGACCACGGTCGGCAGGCCGATCATCAGCCCGGCCAGGCTGCCCATCGTGAAGAACAGACAGGTGAACCGCCGGACGCCGGCCGACGCCGCAAGGTATCCGACCACGAGCAGCGGTACCAGGTGGATCTCCGACTGCAACGCCGCGTCGCTGATCTCCGGCTGCCCGAAGATCGTCAGCCCGAGCTGCGCGGCCAGACCGGTGCCGACCGCGGCGTACAGGAACGGATACAGCACCGAGACGAGCAGCAGCATGGTTCGCGGCGTACGCCGGGTGAAGGCGACCGTCGCGACCAGGAACACGCCGGTGACCACCGAGACGGCCGGGTTGTGCGGCCGTAACCAGGTGCCGTTGATGAGGTTGAGCGACATGAACCAGACCAACCCGACGAGGGCAGCAAGCAGCAGATCCTGCTGCCACTGCGTCATGCGCCGCCAAAGTCCGATCACGTCGCCCAGCGTAGTCAGCTCGTGTTTGCCGAAGCTTCATCTGACCGGAGGGGTGCTCACTCCAACTTTTGGAGGAGGCTCGGCGTCCGAACTGATACTCAGGGGCTACAGATAGGGCTGCAGGACAGTCCCTGGGACCGATGCGTCGACTGCCCTGATCAGAAAGGCTGTACCCCATGAGTGAGGACCAGCTGCCGCGCCGGAGCGGGGCGGCACGGACGCGGTTGCTGTCCGTGATCGGCGTGGTCGGGGTCGGTGCGGTCGCGGGATCACTGCTGCTGTGGCACCAGCAGGTCGGCGACGCCCTCGGTCTCGGCGCGGACAAGGTCCCGGTGGTCTCGACGGTCGGCGCGCCCGCGATCAGCGAGCCGCCCGCCACGGTGGTACCGACGCCGACCGCGTCCCGCCGTACGACGCGGACGCCCACGAGCACGACGCCGACCAAGAAGCCGACCAAGAAGCCCACCGAGCAGCCGACCGAGCAGTCCGTGCAGGTCCCGCGCGAGGAGAACATCGACGCGCTCTCCCCGAAGCTCCGGGCCCGGCTGAAGAAGGCGTTCGCCGCCGCCAAAGCCGCCGGCATCCCGATCCGGATCAACTCCGGCAAGCGCAGCGCCGCGAAACAGCAGCGGCTGCTGAACGCGGCGATCGAGAAGTACGGCTCGTACAAGGCAGCGACCCGCTGGGTGCTGCCCCCGAAGTACTCCGCGCACGTCCAGGGCAAGGCCGTCGACATCGCGCCGGCGGCCGCCATGGCGTGGCTGGACAAGAACGGCTGGCGGTACGGCATCTGCCGCCGGTACGACAACGAACCCTGGCACTTCGAGGCGATCACCACGCCCGGTACGAAGTGCCCGCCGCGTGAACCACACGCGGTGGCCGCTGCAGATTGATCACTTGGGGGATCGAGAAATGACCATGACCTACGCACAGCCCTTGACCCGGCGCTACACCCGCGCACGGCTCGCCGTACCCGCTCTGTGGCGCCAGGTGGTACGCACCGAACGCACCGAGCACCCGACCACCGAGCCCGATCGGTCCGCGTACACCCAGCTGGAGATCTACGACGGTGTGCTGGCCGCGTTCGAGCGTCGCGACGAGGTGGCAGCGGTACTGCGTTCCGCCGCCGACCGTCCGGCCGCCGTACGGTTGTTGCGCTCGGAGTTCGGGCTCAGCCACCTGCAGGCGAGCGCCCTGGTGGACCTGCCGCTCACCACCGAGTGCCGCGACCGGATCGCCCACCGCGCCGAAGAACTCCGCACCGCCCTGCACCGCTGACCACTCTTCGCGCGAGCCGCAGCTCGGTGGTGGCGGCTCGCGCGGACCTGCGGTATTTGCGTGCCGTGGGGAGGATGGAACTGTGATCACGATCGAGCAGGCCGGACGACTGCGCAAGGCCGGGGTGCTGTGGACACCGGCGGCCGGGGACCGTTTCGTCGTACCGGACCGGGACATGGACGACGACGTGTTCGTGGTGAGCGACATGACCGTCGAGGTGCACGACTACCAGGGCAGCAAGGTGATCGGCTTCAACGGCACCACCGAATGGGCCCTGGACAGCATCGAGCAGCGCGAGGTGATCTGGCTCCCGCGCGAGGAGCAGCTCCGCGCCCTCCTCGGCCCGCACTTCAGATCGCTCGAAGCCACCCGCGACGGCTTCCAGGTCAGGGTCGGCGAAGCCACCTACACCTCACCCGACGCGGAGCAGGCGTACGCCGACGCAGTACTCGACCTGCTCGACGCCTAACAGGCTCGCCAATACTGCTTCTTGTCCCGGTCCTTCACCGTGATGCCGAGGTTGGCCAGCTCGCCGCGGAGTTCGCGCAGGTCGGCCTTGCCCTTGTCACCGTCGCCGAACGCCTTCGAGCGGACCTTGAGTACGGCGTTGGCCGCGGGCGGCAGGTCCGGGTCGTCCTCGATCCAGCGGCGGAACTCCGACGCGTGCGGATCGCCGGCGTCCGACCACGGGTAGCCGTGCGTCCGGAACGCGACCGCGATGTTCGGCGCCTCGGACTTCAGCTGGTCGTGCTTCTCGCGGGCCAGCTCCCGCGAGGTCGCGTCCTGCAGGACGATCTCCTTGCCGTCCAGGAACGCCACCGACACCTTCGACCGCGGTACGGTCACGGTCTTCTGGTTCTTCGAGAAGTCCACCGAGTGGCTGCTGATCGTCACCTTCAAGGTGTCGTCGAGCGCCATCGCGGCCAGTACGACGCCACCGATCAGGCCGACCGCCACGCAGATCGCGACGACCCACCACCCGTTCCACTGCGAGATGAGCCGCACAGGACCTTGGAACGGCACCCACTGCCGGCCCGCGGCCCAGTCCGCGAACCGCGGCAGGAAGAATCCGAGCACCAGCCCGAGCAGCGGCAGCCCACCGAACAGCAGCACCTTTTCGCCGGTCGAATGCCCGATCACGGTGCGCTCCGGCGTCCCAGTCATCGACCCCATGCCTCGACCGTACGGTCGCCGGGCGAAACTTAAGTATCGACCGACGGCAACCGAAGGAGCCCGCGCGTGCCTGACGGAATCTGGCTGCGTTTTCTGAGCGGCCCCGACATCGACGCGCTCGGCCTCACGCGGCTGGAGATCGTGGACGCGGTCGAGGACGCCGTCCGCGAGCACGGATTGGGTCGTACCGCCTTCGAGCCGCGGGTGCATCTCACGCCGGACAACGGCGGCATCGGCCACTTCAACATCCTGCGCGGTCATCTCGACGGGCTAGGTGCGCACGGGGTCAGCGGAGTGAAGGTGGTCGGCGACCTGAAGGGTCTGCCGAGCGAGCTCGCGATGGCGACGCTGTTCGACCCGACGACGGGCGTGCCGCTCGCTGTGCTCGATGCGACGATGATCACCGCGGCCCGGACCGGCGCGATGACGACGGTCGGCGCGCGGCACCTGGCCCGCCGGGACAGCAAGATCCTCGCGCACGCGGGTGCTCGGGGTACGGCGTGGTGGAACGTGACGATGCTCGACGACCTCTTCGACCTCGACGAGATCCGGGTGACGTCGGCGCGGCCGGAATCGCGGGAGAAGTTCGCCGCCGAGCTCGCGGAGGAACTGTCGACGCCGATCCGGGTGTGCGCGACCGCGGAGGAGGCCTTCGACGGCGCCGACGTACTGGTCGAGGCGACCCGCCTCACCGAACCCGAACCGCTGCTCCGCACCGCGGCGGTCAAGCCGGGAACGCTGACCATACCGTACGGTACGGTATCCGCGGTCGAGCTGGACCTCCTCGACGTGATGGACAAGGTCGTCGTGGACGACTGGCGCGAGGCGCAGTCCGGCCGCTTCGGTGCGCTGCGCCGGCACGTGGACACCGGCCGGCTGTCACCGGAAACGCTGTACGCCGAGATCGGGCAGATCGTCGCGGGACAGAGGCCGGGGCGGGAATCCGACGCCGAACGCAATCTCTTCTGGCATCGTGGTCTGTCGCTCCTCGACGTCGCCATCGCGCACCTGATCCTCACCCGCGCCGAAGCTGCGGACGCCGGCACGATGTTGCGTTTCCACTGATGATCACCGAACCTCGCGACCTCGATCCCGCCAGTTGGGAGCCGATCGAATTGGCTCCTGCCCTCCTGGAACGGCTGGCGGCGATCCGCGCCGAAGCCCTGGAGGTGCTGGAATCGGGGGACCCCGTGTACGGCGTGAATACCGGTATGGGCAATCTCAGCAAACGCCGTCTGACCCTCGAGGAGCAGGCGCGCCATCAGCACAACCTGCTCCGCGGCCGGGCGGTCGGCGGCCCACCGTGGCTACCACCCGACGAAGCCCGCGCAGTCCTGATCGGCCGGCTGAGAACCTTCCTCACCGGCGATGCCGCCGTTTCCGTCGCCCTCATCAACCAACTGGTTGCCCTGATCAACAGCAACTACGTCCCCGCCATCCCCCTCGAAGGCGCCGGCTCCGCCGGCGAAATCATCCCCCTCGCCCACGCAACCAGCCCCCTCATCGGCCTCGGCTGGGTCTACGAACTGCCCCGTCCTACCGCCCGCGGCGGCGCGGCGGGTGTTGCCTCTGCCGGAGCCGCTGGGGGCGGGGAGGGTGTTGTGCCCGCGGGGCATGCGGAGGGTTCTGCGCCCGGTTGGGGTGCGGAGGGTTCTGCGTCCGGTGGGGTTGGGGCGGGGGCCTCTCGACCGGGCGGTGGTCAGGTGGCGACGGAGGGGGTTGGTGGGACGTGGGGGCCCGTGTTGCGGTCTGCGAGGGGGGTGTTGCCGGGGTTTGAGTTGGGGGCTAAGGAAGGGATTGCGTTGCTGGCGGGGGTTCCGGGGGCGGCGGGGCGGGCGGGGCTTGGGGTTGCTCGGGGGCGGCGGTTGGTGGATCGGCTGACGGCTGTAGCGGCTGGGGCGATTGCTGTGGTGGGGGCCAATCGGGATCCGTACCACGTGGCGGCCGGGCGGGGTGACGACGTGCTGGCTGCCGAGCTCGCGCGGTTGCGGGAGTGGGCCGGTCCCGAGCGGGAGCCGCGGAGTTTGCAGGCGCCGGTTTCGTTCCGCGTGGCGGGACACGTGATCGCGCACGTACGGCGAACCCTCGAGCAACTCGACGACGCGGTGGAGCGCGCGTTCGAGGGCGTCACCGACTCACCGGCCTACCTGGATGGCGAATACGTCGGCACCGCGGGTTTCCACGGTCTCGATCTCACGGCGTACTGCGACCACCTGACCGTAGCGCTCGCCCACGCCGCGGAAGTCTCCACTGCTCGCCTCCACCGCCTCCTCGACCCCACGGTCACCGGCCTGCCGGCGCAGCTCGCCCGCGATCCCGGACCGCAGGCCGGGCTGGTGGCCGTCCACAAGCGGGCGGTCGCGATCACCCACCAGCTCCGCCGCCTGACGTTGCCCACGGCAATCAGCATGACGGAGACGTCCAACGGGCAGGAGGACGTCCAGACCTTCTCCTGGGAAGCCGTCGGCAACCTCGGCGAAGCCATCCGCCTCACCCGCGCGGCAACCGCCTGCGAGCTCCTCGCCGTACGCCAAGCCTTCGCGCTCTCGAACCGCCCGGTGCCACCGGCTTTACAACCACTCATCCAAGCGGTCGACGACGTTGTACCCCCGATCGACGCGGACCGTCCCTTCGGCGAGGACCTGACCCGGCTGCTGACGGAGGTGATCTAACCCCCGGCCGGCGTAGGTTGATCGAAAAAGCCAGCCGACACGCAGGTTGTACCGAAGCCGTAAGTAGCCCGCGTGGGGTCTGTGTCGTTGGCCTGGTGTCGGGGTCCTGTCGATGGCGGCGGAGGAGTTGTCGTGAAGCGGTTCGTGGTACCGCCGGGTTGGCCGATTCCGCCGCGGCGCAACTGGATCCCGCCGAAGACCTGGCAGCCGGACCCGTCCTGGCCACCGGCCCCGCCGAGCTGGAAGTTCTGGGTGAACGGGAAGGGCAAGCCGGTCCTCGGCCCCGTCGGCCGGTACGGCGGTCCCTCCCGCCGTGCCGTGTACGCCGGAGCCGCCGCGCTGCTCGTCTTCGCCGGCGTGAACATCTGGGCGGTGTCCGCGATCGGCCTGTTCGACGGCGACTCGGACGACTCCGCGGCGGTGAAGTTCGCCGAGAAGACAACCCAGCCGACCCAGAGCGTCGCGGAGAGCTCGACGAGTCCCGTCGTACCGCCGCCGACTGTGACGCCACCGCTCGTACCGAGCACGATCGTCACGCCGACCGTGAAACCGGCGAAGCCGACCCGGAAGCCCACCGCGAGCAGGACAACCGACCGGACCAAAGCGACTCCCAAGCCCACCCGGACCACGACGAGACCGCCGTCACCGAAGCCGACCAGGCCGACCGTTCAACCGTCCACCTCGGACGAACTCCTCCGCCAGTACTGCATCCAGCACGGCATCGACCCCGAGTGGTGTGATCCGAGCGTCTGGCGGCAGCACCACTAGACGATGTTCCGCTCGGGGCGGATCGTGGAGCGGAAGCGGTCGGTGCTCAGTGGGCTGACGTCGACGAACGGCTCGCGGCCGAGGTAGAGGTCGCGGATCACCTCGCCGACCGCGGGACCTTGCAGGAAACCGTGTCCGGAAAACCCTGTCGCGTAAAGGAAGCGCGAGATTCCGGCCGCCTCGCCGATGAGCGCGTTGTGGTCCGGGGTGACCTCGTACAGCCCGGCCCAGCCGCCGGTCAGGCCGACGTCGAGCAGTGCCGGTGCGCGACGCTCCATCGCGGCGGTGAGTCGTGGGATCCACTCGTCTGTGCGGCTGACGTCGAACCCGGGCTGCTCGTCCGGGTCCGACATGCCCACCAGCAGCCCGGGACCTTCGCGGTGGAAGTAGAACGTCGTACCGAAGTCGATCGTCATCGGCAAGCGGGTCGGCAACCCGGCGATCGCCTCGGTGACCACGATCTGCCGCCGCAACGGCACCACCGGCAACTCCACTCCGACCAGCTCACCAACCCGCGCAGACCAGGCTCCCGCGGCGCAGATCACGGTCCCGGTCCGCACCTCACCGCGCGGCGTACGGACCTTCGAGATCTGGTTGCCAACAGCATCGATCCCGACCACCTCGCAGTTGGTGACCAAGGTGGCACCGAGCCGACGGGCGGCAGTGGCGTAGCCGAGTACGACGGATTCCGGCGTGCAGTGGCCAGCGCTCGGAGAGAAGCAGGCACCGGCCAGACCGTCCGGTACGACGATCGGCGCCAGCTCGACAGCCTCGTCGACGGAGATCATCCGGGTCGGCGGAAGGTGCGCGGCCACCGTGTTCTGCAGTTTCGTGCTCTCACGGAAATGCTCGACCTGCTCGGCCGTCTCCAGCAGGAACAGGTAGCCGACCTGATGCAGATCGATCTCCTGCCCCGGACGCTCACCGAACCGCGCGAACGCCTCCAAGCTGCGAGCGCCGAGTGCGATGTTCACCTCGTCGGAGAAGTTCGCTCGTACGCCGCCCGCCGCTTTGCAGGTAGAGCCGGAGCCGAGCTGACTCCTCTCCAGCAAGAGCACGTCCCGGACCCCGGCCTCGGCGAGGTGAAAGGCGATGCTGGTCCCCATCACCCCGCCACCCACCACCACGACGTCGGCGGCGCGCGGGAGGCCGATCGCCGTCACGGCAGCTCGTACGACAGGTCGGCCTCTACCGTCTGGGTATCCATCTGCGCCTTCTGCAGCTTGCCCGAGTAGTCCCAGTTCAGCGACTGCCAGCGGGTGAACTGGTCGAGCACCCACATCCCGCTCTGCCGCGACCCGTTGCCCGACTTCCCGTTCCCACCGAACGGCAGATGCGCCTCGGCCCCGGACGTCGAGTTGTTCACGCTCACCATCCCGGCCGAGATGCCCTGCGCGAACCGGAACGCCTGCTGCGGATCGGTCGTGTAGATCGAGCTCGACAAGCCGTACCCAGATTTGTTGCCTAAAGCAATCGCTTCGTCCAGGGTGGTGTACGGCATGACGCCCACGATCGGCCCGAATGTCTCGTTCAGGAACAGCTCGTCGTCCGCACGCACGTCCGCGACGATCGTCGGGTGGTAGAACAACCCGGCCGCAGGATCTCCGACGAACCCCGCGCGCGGGTTGTCCGCGGTCACCCGCCCGGTCCGCCCGATCACCCGGTGGTGTGCCACGATCCAGCCGAGCGACTTCTCGAACCCGGCCGCGAACTTCTCGTCCAGCAGCGGCCCGAACAGCACGTCCCGCGTCGGATCGCCCATCACCGCCGCCCCGACGGCGGCCCCGAATCGGTCGAGGAACTCGCCGTACACGGAGCGGTGCACGATCGCCGTACCCAAGGAGGTGCAGCGTTGGCCGGCCGTACCGAAGCCGGAGAACAACGCGCCCTCGACGGCCAGCTCCAGGTCTGCGTCCGACGCGATGATCATCGGGTTCTTGCCGCCGAGTTCCAGGCACGGTGTCTGCAGCTGCCGGCCGCACAGCTCGCCGATCCGGGTGCCGACCGCGCTCGACCCGGTGAAGCCGACCTTGTCGATCAGTCCGTCCCGCAACGCCTGCTCGAGGCCCGTGAACGTGTCGGGGCCGTCGGCGTACACGACGTTGAACACCCCGGCCGGTACGCCGGCATGCGCGAAGATCTCGTAGAACGCGTCCGAGACGACCGCGGAGTACTCCGCCGGCTTCCAGACGACCGTGTTGCCGCAGAGCAGCGCCGGGACGATGTACCAGGACGGGACGGCGATCGGGAAGTTCCCGGCGGTGATGACCGCGACCGTCCCGACCGGACGGCGGAACGTGAACAGCTGCTTGTCCGGCATCTCCGACGGCACCGTCTGCCCGTACAGCCGGCGGCCTTCGCCGAGGAAGAAGTCGCAGGTGTCGATGATCTCCTGGACCTCACCGCGCGCCTCGGCCAGCGGCTTGCCGATCTCCTGCGTGACCAGCGCGGCCAGGCGCTCCTTGTTGAGCGTCATCAGCCGGCCGACATTCGAGATCACCTGACCGCGCTGTGGCGCCGGCGTCGCGGACCACTGCGCGGCGGCGTCCCGGGCCGCTGCGGCCGCCCGGACGAACACGTCCGGCCCGGCGCTGCCGACTGTCCCGACGACCTCGTCCAGCCGCGCCGGATTCGTCGACGCTGTACGCCGTACCGCTTCCGCCACTCGCTCGCCACCGACCACGGACAGCACCTCACGCGCCATACGGCTTACCTCCAGGTTGTGGGGTCTCCAACCCTAGAGCGAAGGCGGGATCTTGTGGTCGATGTACAGGTCGGGGATCGGAATCGGCATCCGCCACAGGTGCGAGTCCGGGTGGATCATGCCGTGCCGGACCGCGATGATGCGGAGCAGCCGGAGCGGGCCGGCGATCAGGACGAACGCGAGCGGGAGTTCGACCAGCAGCGCGCTGAGCAGCGCCTGGGTGAGGTCGCCGCCGCGCTGGCTGGTCATCACGTCGACCCAGGCGTCGCAGATCAGCAGTACCCCGGACGCGAACGCGGTCGGGAACACGAACTGCTTGCGTTTCCAGCCGCCGATCGCGGTCAGGACCAGCATCGTGAGCAGCAGGATGTCGAATCCGACCCACGTCGCGACCCAGTTCCGCGCGACGTAGTGGTTCGGCAAGGTGACCGCGAGGTACACCGTCCAGGGAATCAGCGCGATCACGCAGAGCGTGATCAGCACGGTCCGCCACTTGCGGATTCGCTCGATCGTTCGTCTGGACGGCAAGCCGTCCAGGCGTGGTGCGAGCCGCAGGATCAGTTCTCGCCGCTCCTGCGGCGTCATCGCCGCGATGTCTTCGTCGGTCAGCACCCTTCGAGTATGCCTTGTGATCGCATTCACAAGCCAGTATTCTGATACTTCGAAGCACTCGACGAGCGAGGTGCGGGAGATGACCGAGCGCAAGCCACCCGGCATGAAGACCCAGGATTGGGTCGAGGCTCAGCTCAAGCGGGCCCAGAACGCCGGCGAGTTCGACAACCTGGCCGGAGCCGGGAAACCGCTGCGGCTGGCCGAGGGCCACGACCCGGACTGGTGGGTGAAGGACTTCATCCGCCGGGAGAACATCGAGACCGACGCGTTGCTGCCGTCGGCGATGCAGTTGCGCAAGGAGAAGCAGCAGATCCACGAGAAGGTCCGCGGAATGCGCCGCGAGTCCGAAGTCCGGGAATACCTGGCCGATCTGAACCAGCGCATCCGGGTCGCGATCCGCGACACCACCGGCCCGGTCGTGCCGACCGGCCCGGTGAACGAGGACGCCGTGATCGCCCAGTGGCGGATGGAGCGCCCGCCCCGCGAACCGCTGTCCAGACCGGTCGAGAACAAGCCCCGGAAGAAGTCGATCTGGCAGCGCCTGTTCAGCTGAGCATCGAGCGCGCGGTTTCCTCGATGGTCTGCTCGCCCAGCAGAACTTCGTGCGCGGCCGCGCCGAGTGGGACGTACGAGTCGTAGCTCGTCACCCGCGCCAGCCGCCCAGCGAACCCGTGGTCGATCAGGGTGGCGAGCACCCCTTCGGAGACACCACCGGTCCGCCGGGTCTCGTCGGCGACCAGCACCCGCCCGGTGATGTTTGCCTCGCGCAACAGATCCTCGACCGGCAACGGCGCCAGCCAGCGCAGGTCGAGGACCCGGATCCCCGGCACCCGCGCGGCCACCCGCAGGCTCATCGGTACGCCGTTCCCGAACGTCACGATGGTCAGTTCGGTACCGTCGCCGTACGTCCGGCCGCGCCCGATCGGCACCGGCTCACCGGCGTACGGCGTCAGCCACTGCTCGTCGCCGTCGGCGTACAGGTCGCGCCGGTGGTAGAGCGCGATCGGCTCCAGGAACACGCTCACCGCGCCGGTGGCCCGGGCGGCCGCCGCGCACGCGTGCAGCATCCCGGCTGCGTCGTCCGGCCGCGACGGCGACGCGATCACGATCCCGGGGATGTCCCGGAGTACGCCGATCGCGTCATCGTTGTGGAAGTGACCGCCGAAGCCCTTCTGGTAGCCGTAGCCGGCGATCCGCAGCACCATCGGGTTCGCGTACTGCTCCTGTGAGAAGAACTTCAGCGACGCTGCCTCGCCGCGCAGCTGGTCCTCGGCGTTGTGCAGGTAGGCGAGGTACTGGATCTCCGGGATCGGCAGTAGTCCCGAGACGCCGGCGCCGAGCGCGAGCCCGAGGATCGACTGCTCGTCGAGCAGCGTGTCGAACACGCGCGCCGGTCCGTACGCCTTCTGCAGCCCGCGCGTCACGCCGTACACCCCGCCCTTGCGGCCGACGTCCTCGCCGAAGACCATCGCCTCCGGGTAGGAACTGAGCACATCGCTCAGAGCGCGGTTGATCGACTGGCTGAGCGTCAACGGTTCGGTGGTCGGAGTGGGCCGAGGCAGCGCCGCGGCGACGGTGTCTGCCGACGGGAAACGGAGGGGCGCGGCGACGAGCTCGGCGGACGTCAGCTGCGGGAGGCCCGCGACCTCAGCCGCGATCCGGAGCGCCTCGGCCTGTTTGTCCTCGTACAGCTCGACGATCTCGTCGGCGGTGTAGCCGGACCCGAGCAGGTAGCGCGCCGTCCCGAGCAGCGGATCCAGCTCCTCGTCGGCGGCGAGCTCCGCGGGGGACCGGTACGCGGTCTCGACGTCGGAGCCCGCGTGTCCGAGCAGGCGGACCGTCCGCAAGCGCAGGAACGCGGGCCGGCGGTTCCGGCGTACGAAGGTTGCTGCTTCACGCGCCATCGACAGCGCCGCGTCCAGGTCCGTGCCGTCCGCGTCGAAGTACCGCAGGCCGGGCCGGGAACCGTACGCCTGCCGGATCCAGCCGTCCGGGGTGCGCACGCTGATCCCGATCCCGTTGTCCTCGCAGACGAACAGCAACGGCATCGGCAGGCCCTGGTACGACGCGTGCAGCGCCGCGTTGATCGCGCCGGTCGCGGTGGAGTGGTTCGCGGACGCGTCGCCGAAGCTCGTCACCACGATCGCGTCGTGCGGCCACGGCGACGGTACGCCGAGCTTCGCGGACCGGTTCATCGAGAACGCGACGCCCATCGCCCGCGGCAGGTGCGACGCGATCGTCGACGTCTGCGGGATGATCGACAGCTCGTGCCGGCCGAACACCTTGTGCCGACCGCCCGCGATCGGCTCGCTGGTCGCGGCCGCGACGCCGAGCAGGATGTCCCGCAGGCCCTCCTTCGAGCCGCATTGCGCCGCGCGGGTCAGGTAGAACGCCCCGGAGCGGTAGTGCAGCAGTGCCGGGTCGGTCGGCTGTACTGCGGCGGCGACGGCCGCGTTCCCCTCGTGGCCGGCCGAGCCGATCGTGTAGAAGCCGGTGCCCTGGGACTGCATCCAGCGCGCCGCCAGGTCGGCGTGCCGGCTGCCCAGCTGAGCGTCGTACAGACCGCGGAGCAGCTCTGCGTCGTGCTCCCACGGGGCCGGGGCGAGGCCGCGGACGCGTTCGGCGAAGGTCCTCATCTCATCCATGATCACCGAAGCGCGGCTCGATGACAGCAGCGACCACGAGTTGAACAGATCACCCGGCAGGTTCCGGGAACCGGGCGGAGGGGTTGTCCGTTCTTCAGGGGAGGGGGACGCTGTGGGGTGTGGTGACGGTGAGTGAGCTGTGGTGAAGCACCTTTCGCGGGTCGCGCGACGGGTCGGCGTCGCGGCCGGCCTCGGGGTCGGCACCGCCGGCGCGATGGCCGGCGTGCTGTTGCTCGGGCCGCTCGCCGCATCGATTCTGCTGGTCGTGGTGTTCGTGCTGGTCTGGCCGCTGGCGTCGGTGGTTCGGCACGTGACCGACGACGCGCCGTACGGCTCTGCGCCGCTGGTCGCGGCGACGGCGGCGGGCGCGGTGCTGTGCCTGCCCGGGTTGGTGCGGCTGCTCGCGTGGGGCGCGCTCGGTCTGGCCGCGGCGTTGACTCTCGCGCTGTTGTTCGTGCTGATCGACCTCGTCGTACCCGACCGGGAACCGCACGTCCGTCCCTCGCGTAAGCAGCGACGACTCGAGCGGCTGACCGACGCGCGGCTCGCCGAGGACGAGCGGCTGATCGCGTCGCTGCAGTGCCCGCTCACGATCGCCGAGCTCTGCGGGGTGTGGTCGGAGACCGCGACCCAGCTCGCACACGGCGCCGGCCCGCGGGACCGCCAGGCAGTCGCCGAGGTACGCCGGATCTGCCTGGACGAGTTCGAACGCCGCAACCCCGACGGCTTCCATCGCTGGCTCGACGCCGGAGCCCCGGCCAACCCCGGCCGCTACCTGCTGCCGCTGCCAGGCGAGTAACTACAGCCTGTTGTAGTGCTTGCGGGCTTCCCGGCTTTCCTTCTGCGCTTCCCGGGCTGCTCGTCGTGCCTCGTCCAGTTCCGTGCCCAGGCGGTGTACCAGGGCCTGCGCCTCCGCGAGGGCCTCGCGGGCGTCGTCGAGTTGGCTGTCGAGCTCCTCGACTCTCGCCTCGGCCTCCTGCGCCGCCGCAACCGCGGCCTCGAAAGCCCGCTTGGCCTCGGCCTTCTCGGCCGCCTCACGTTCTCGCTGCTTCTCGCGTTCCCGCTCCTCGGCCTCGCGCTTCTTGCGCGCCGCGGCAGTTTCCTTGGGCTCCTCAGGCTCCTTGGCCGCCTTGGCTTCCGCGGCCTGCTGCGTCTTGCGCCGGTCCCGCGCGGCCTCGCGCCGTTCGTCGGTGAGCGGCGTGACGTTCGACGGTTCGCCGTTCTCGTCGACAACGCCGAACCCGACATGCCGCAGCGCACTGCTCAGCCGGCCCTCGCGGACCGCGTCACCCGCCGCCGGATCGATCAGCGCGGCGTTCAGCGTCTCGCGCAGCTTCTGGGCGACGTCGGCGCTGAGCTTCTGCCCCTGGTCGGCGGCCAGCTTCGCCGCGTCCTTTGCCAGCTTGTCCAGCACCTGGTGGCGCTTCGGCGTCAGCTCGCGCAGCCGGTCGCCGTCCAAGTCGGCGGTCGCCTCGCGGAACTCGTCGCCGAGTGCGAGCAGGTCGTCGAGCTGGTCGGGCAGCTCGCGGGCGACCAGGTTCGCGACCCAGGCCGCGACCGTCGGCTTGCGCAGCGCCTTCAGCCGGGTCGACCCGAGCGGGTCGCCGTCGGCCTTCAGCTGTTTGGCGAGCTCGTTGCGAGTAGCAATGAAGTCCGCCGCCGGCGCCGCGTAGACCGCATCCGCCGCCTCCTCGAAGTCCACACCCGCGACGCTACCGCGAAACGGTGTCCGCGAGGTCGGAACGAAGGGTGTCGAGGATGCCGCGCAGCAGCCGTGACACGTGCATCTGGCTGACGCCGAGCTCCTGGCCGATCTCCTCCTGCGTGAAGCCGTTGCAGAACCGGAGCTGGAGGATCCGCTTATCCCGGTCGCCGAGGTTCGCCACCGCGGGCGTCAGCGTGTGCACGTTCTCGACCAGGTCGTACCCGTCCTCGGAGTCCGCCACCGTCTCGATCAGGCTCGCCACGCCTTCGGCCGTACCGGGCGCGTCCAGGGACAGCGTGCTGAAGCACCCGCGGACGGACGTGGCCTCGGCGACCTCGGACGCGTCGGTGCCGAGCGCCTCCGCCGTCTCCTCGTCGCTCGGTACGTGCCCGAGCCGCTGGATCAGTTCGGGTTCGGCGGCGGCGATGCTGCCCTGCATCTCCTGCACCCGTCGCGGTGGGCGGATCGTCCACGCGCAGTCGCGGAAGTACCGTTTCAGCTCGCCGCGGATCGTCGGTACGGCGTACGACAGGAACGCGGTGTCGGCGTCCAGGCGGTAGCCGTTCGCGGCCTTCACCAGGCCGAGGTACGCGACCTGTTCGAGGTCGTCGGGGTCGACGCCCTTGCTGCGGTACCGGGAGGCGATCGACCGCGCTACCGGCGCGTTCAGCAGTACGACTTCGTCGAGGCACGCCTGGTGCCGGGGGTCGGGAACGCGGTCCGCCTCGAGCAGCAGCTCGTGGGTCGCGTCGGCAATGTTCTGCTTGGACTCTTCGATTGCTGCGATCGTCACGGGAGATACCTCGTCGTGTCGTCGTGCATACGCAGTGGCACGGGGGCTCGACCACTGGTTCCACCAGATCAAAATCGCGGAGCGGTTTCAAGTTCTGGGCTGTTACGAGTGTTTCAAACGGCTGTAGCCTGACAGTAACTGTCAGGTTTCGGTGGTTCGATCCTCGCCATGAACGAGTGCTGCGCCGTTGCCGACCTGCGCCAGTACACGCTGCATCCCGGGCAGCGTGACACCTTGATCGAGCTCTTCGACACCTATTTCGTCGAAGGGCAGGAGGCGACCGGGATGCACATCGCCGGTCAGTTCCGCGACCTCGACGACCCGGACCGGTTCGTCTGGATCCGTGGCTTCCGCGATCTGCCCGCCCGTGCGGAGGCGCTGAACTCCTTCTACTACGGCCCGGTCTGGCGGGCGCACGCCGCGGCCGCGAACGCGACGATGATCGACTCGGACAACGCCCTGCTGCTGAAACCGGTACGGCTCGGCCCGGGCTACCCGGCGCTCGACGCCCCGCGGACGCACGTCACCGGGCAGCCGATCATCGCCGGCGCCGTCTACCACCGGGGCGCCGCGGACGACGGGTTCGTCGAGTACTTCACCGATCACGTCGCCCCGGTGCTGACCGGCACCGGGGCCGCACCGGTCGCGGTGTTCGAGAGTTTGGTTGCCGAGAACAATTTCCCGCAGCTGCCGTTGCGGGACGAGGTGGTGCTGACCTGGTTCGCCCGGTTCCCCGGAGTGTCGGCGTACGACGAACACCGCCGGCAACTGGCGGCGTCCCGGATCTGGAACCAGCAGGTGCTGCCGGAACTGGTCTGCCGGTCGGTGAAGCCGATGCAGGAGCTGCGGCTGAGTCCTACCGCCCGGTCGCAGTTCCGGTAAATACGTTGCAGGGTCCGCGAGCGGCGGGCATCCTGTTGACCGAACGGCGGCGAAGGCTGCCTGGACCTAAGGAGGGCTGACGGATGGCCATCACTGTGCTGCGGCGTGTCCGCGTCAGTTTCACCTCTTCGTTCAGGAGCACCCGCGTTGTCTTTTCCCGAGTACGAACTCACCGATAACCCCTTCATCTTCCAGTTCCAGTCGATCGACGAGAACCTGGGACCGGACCAGCGGTGGTCCACCTGGCTGGACGTCGAGCGCGGTTCTCGCGGCCCGGAACCACGCCCCTCGTGGGTAGTGACGGAACAGGCCGCGATCGACACCGAGCTCGGCGTCCTCAAAACCGGTAAGGAAGCCGACGTCTTCCTGATCGAACGGGCCGTCGAAGCCATCGGCGACAATCCCGCGAAGTCCTCGCTGCTGGCCGCGAAGCGGTACCGCACCGAGGAGCACCGGTCCTTCAACCGCAGTACGTCGTACGTCGAAGGCCGGCGGACCCGGAACAGCCGGGACAGTCGGGCGATGGCGAAGAAGACCGCGCACGGGCGCAGCGTCGCGGCCGGCGGCTGGGCCTACGCCGAGTGGGAGGCGCTCAACCGGCTGTGGAAGGCCGGCGTCCCGGTGCCTTATCCCGTGCAGGTCGACGGCACGGAACTGCTGATGGAGTTCATCGACGACGGCCAGGGCGGCGCCGCGCCCCGACTCGCCCAGGTCCGGCCGGCCAAGAACGTGCTCGAGCTGTACTTCGAGCAGCTCCGCGGCGCGATGCGCGAACTGGCCCGCGCGGGGCTCGCGCACGGCGACCTCTCGCCGTACAACGTGCTCGCGCAGGCCGACCGGATCGTGATGATCGACCTGCCCCAGGTCGTCGACATCGTCGGCAACCCGAAGGGCATGGAATTCCTGTTGCGGGACTGCCACAACATGGCGGCCTGGTTCACCAACCGCGGCCTGGAGATCGACGAACAGGAGTTGTTCGCCGACCTGCTCACGATGGTGTTCTAGGAAACGGCGCCGGCGGCGGCCCGTCCGGCCGTGCGGCCGGTGAAGAGGCAGCCGCCGACGAACGTGCCTTCCAGCGAGCGGTAGCCGTGGATGCCGCCGCCCCCGAAGCCCGCCACCTCGCCGGCCGCATAGACGCCGGGCAGCGGAGTGCCGTCGGCTCGCAGGACCCGCGAATCCAGGTCGGTCTGCAGGCCGCCGAGGGACTTCCGGGTCAGGATGTTCAGCCGTACGGCGATCAGCGGGCCGGCCTTCGGGTCGAGGATCCGGTGCGGCGGCGCGACCCGGATCAGCTTGTCGCCGCGGTAGTTGCGGGCGCCGCGGAGCGCGGTCACCTGCAGGTCCTTGGTGAACGTGTTGGTCAGCTCGCGGTCGCGGGCGACGATCTGCCGTTCCAGGTCGTCGAGGTCGATCAGCTGCTCACCGGTCAGGTCGTTCATCCCCCGGACCAGGTCCGGAAGGTTGCCGCGGACAACGAAGTCGGCGCCCTTGTCCATGAACGCCCGCACCGGCGCGGTGGCACCGCCGCGGGCGCGGCCGAGCACACCCCGGATGTCCTTGCCGGTCAGATCCGGGTTCTGCTCCTGGCCGGAGAGCGCGAACTCCTTCTCGATGATCTTCTGGGTCAGCACGAACCAGGTGTAGTCGTACCCGGTCCGCATGATGTGCTCGAGCGTCCCGAGCGTGTCGAACCCGGGGAACAACGGCACCGGCAGCCGCTTGCCGGTGGCATCGAACCAGAGCGACGACGGGCCGGGCAGGATCCGGATGCCGTGCTGCGGCCAGATCGGGTCCCAGTTCTGGATGCCTTCGGTGTAGTGCCACATCCGGTCGCGGTTCACGTACCGGCCACCGGCCCGCTCGGTGATCGCGAGCATCCGCCCGTCGACGTGCGCCGGGACGCCGCTGATCATCCGCTTCGGTGGTTCGCCCATCCGCTTCGGCCACTGCTGCCGGACCAGCTCGTGGTTCCCGCCGATCCCGCCGGACGTGACGATCACGGCCTGCGCCTTCAGCGCGAACTCACCGACCTCGACCCGCGAGCTGGCCACACCGCGCGGTACGTCGCTGGGCTCGAGGACCTTGCCCGCGACACCGTCGACCACCCCACCGGTCACGGTCAGCTCGTCGACGCGATGCCGGAACCGGAACTCGACCAGCCCGTTCGCGACCGCCTCCCGCACCCGGCGCTCGAACGGCGCGACCAGCCCGGGCCCTGTGCCCCAGGTGATGTGGAACCGCGGTACCGAGTTCCCGTGCCCGTCCGCGTTGTACCCGCCGCGCTCGGCCCACCCGACCACCGGAAAGAACCGCACGCCCTGCGCGTGCAGCCACGGACGCTTCTCGCCGGCCGCCCAGTCGACGTACGCCTCGGCCCACTGCCGCGCCCATTTGTCCTCGTCGTCGAGCCGGTCGAACCCCGCCGATCCGAGCCAGTCCTGCAGCGCGAGCTCGCGCGAGTCCTTGATCCCCATCCGCCGTTGCTCTGGCGAGTCGACGAACAGCAACCCGCCGAACGACCAGAACGCCTGCCCGCCGAGCGACGCCTCCGGCTCCTGATCGAGCAGCAGCACCTTCCGTCCCGCATCGGCCAACTCCGCGGTCGCCGCCAGCCCGGCCAGCCCTGCCCCGACGACGATCACATCAGCGTCCATGCCGACTATGTATAGCGCACTTGCGAAGATGGAGCCGTGACGATCCTTTCTGCGCAAAACCTCGTGATTCCCGCAGCTTCGCTCGGTCCGGAGAACCCGCTCGCTCCGCTCCGCACGCAGCGCGAGGTCCATCACGTGGAGAACCTCGCCGATCTCCCGGCCGACCTCCGGGAGAACATCGAGTACGGCGGCCTGCACAGTCCGCTGCCATGCCTGGACCAGGACGGGTACGACCGGACGCTGGTCGAGACGTCGCTGCCCGTGCTCGTCCTCGAGAACGAGCACGTACGCGCGACCGTACTGCCGACGCTCGGCGGCCGGCTGTACTCGCTCCTGCACCACGGGACCGAGCTGCTCTACCGGAACCCGGTGTTCCAGCCGGCGAACCTCGCGCTCCGCAACGCCTGGTTCGCGGGTGGCGTCGAGTGGAACGTCGGGAGTACCGGCCACTGGACCGGGACCTGCGCGCCGATGCACGCGGCGCGGGTCGAGGGGCCGGACGGTACGCCGGTGTTGCGGCTGTGGGAGCTCGAGCGGACCCGGAACCTCGTCACCCAGCTCGACTTCTGGCTGCCGGAGGACTCCGAGTTCCTGTACGTCGGTGTCCGGCTGCAGAATCCGTCCGACGTGGACGTCCCGGCGTACTGGTGGTCGAACATCGCCGTACCGCAGTCGGCCGATCGCCGGGTGCTGGTGCCGGCGGAGCAGGCGTGGCGGTACGGGTACGGGAGCCGGCTGGAGCTGATCGACGTGGAGCCGGAGCTGACGTATCCGATGCGGCATCCGCGGGCGGTGGACTACTTCTTCGAGCCGCTGGCCGGGGAGGGGTCGTGGATCGCTTCCGTGGACGGGTCCGGTCGTGGGTTGGTGCAGGCGTCCACCGAGCGGTTGGCCGGGCGGAAGTTGTTCGTGTGGGGGCAGGGCGAGGGCGGGCGGCGATGGCAGGAGTGGTTGTCGCCGGGGCTGGTCGGTGATGGGTACGCCGAGATTCAGGCTGGTCTTGCTCGTACTCAGATGGAACACCTCAGGCTGCCGGGGAAGACTTCGTGGAGCTGGCTCGAGGCGTACGGATGCCTTTCGATGGACGCCGAGGTTGCGCATTCCCAGGACTGGAAGACAGCTCGATCGGGTGGGGCCGCGGCGCTGGGGCCGGTGTTGGGCGGGTTGGTCGAGCGGGAGCGGGAGTGGTTGGGCGTGGTGGATGCTGCGCCGGTGGAGCGGTTGGCTGTGGGATCTGGGTGGGGCGCGTTGGAGCTGCGGCGGACCGGGTGGAGTGTGTCGGACGGTACGCCGTTCGCCGAGGACACCTTGACGGCGCGGGAGCGGGCGTGGTTGCCGTTGTTGGACGGTCAGTTGCCGGCGGCGGACGACGTACCGGACGGGACGCTGGTCGCGTGGCGGGACGTGCTGGAGGCAGCCGAGGACAACTGGCTCGTCTGGTACCACCGGGGTGTCGCGCGGCACTACGCCGGTGACGAGGCCGGCGCGGTCGAGGCCTGGCGGCAGTCCGGGGACAACGCCTGGGCGCTCCGCAATCTCGGTGTAGTTACGCACGAGTTGGATTACTACGAGCGCGCCGTCCAGCTCCGGCCCGACCTGGTACCGCTCCTGGTCGAGGCGATCACGGCCGCGCTCGACTCCGACGTACCGCGGGCGGAGCGGATGCTCGCGCAGGCGCCGGACGACCCGCGGATCCAGTTGCTGCGCGTACGGCACGCGCTGGCGACCGGAAATCCGGCGAAAGCCCATGAATTGCTGGCCGCTGGAATCCAGTTGGCCACCGTCCGGGAGGGCGCCAATCCGCTCACCGACTACTGGCTGGCGGCCGAGGCCGCGCTCGGCACCCAGCGGCCGGTGCCGCCCGAGTACCAGTTCGGAATGGGCGAAAACTGACAACTACAGGTCAACTCTACCTCTAGCAACACCGCTCCACCGGACTCTACTATGTTGCTGTAGACGAAAAAGTGGCCCTGTAAAAATTCCGTGAAGTCTACGGAACCAAGTGGAGTCCGGTGGCGTCCCACCGGTGAGCGGCACCAGTCGCTCAGGCAGTTTCGACAACGACCGCGTCGCTCGCGGGCGGCGCGTCGGGGGTGAGTGCCATGTTGACGATCGTTGTACTAGGTGGGTTCGGCCTGGTGCTGGTGGTCGCGGCTTTCATCGTGACCGAGGTCCTGGCCGGCCTGCGCCGGGACGAAATCCCCACCGGCACAGAAGAGAAGACCGCGGGACGAGTGATCCGGGTGCGTGGCCCGGTCCGCGGCCAGTTGGCCAACGGTGCCCCGGCGGTCTACACCGAGGTCATCGTCGAGTACTACAGCCGCCGGGGTGAGGGACCGTTCGAGGTCGCTCGCAAGTTCCCGGTCGGGAGCAGGATTACTTACACCAAGGGTGACCGGGTGATCGTCGCGTACGACGTCCGGAACCCGCGCCGGGCACGCCTGGCCGGAAGGGTCAGCCACTGGCCGACCCTGGGACCGTATTCGGCGGCCCCGGCAGCCTGACGGAATACCTGCTTGAGCCGAACTGCCTGGCTCAAGCAGGAAGATGCGGGGCGAGCAAGCCGTACAGCACCGGCCGGCCCCGTTCCAGCACGTACTCCGCCTCGTCCGCGGACAACCGGTCCGCCAAGTGCGCGAGTGACTCGCCCATCGTGATGCTCAACGTCACCGTGAGCCGGAATTCGCGCGAGTCGCGGGCCCCGAACCGCGCGACCAGCAACTCGGCGAACTCGCCGGCGTGCTGGTCGTCGAACTCTCCGGGCTTCGCCTCCAGCTCCGGATCGCCGAGCCCGCTCAGCACCACCGCCTTGAAGCCCGGGTCCGTCCGGTGCATGTCGCGGAACGTGTCCAGAGTGACGTCAACGGCTGCCCGCCAGCTGGTCACGTCGGCCAGCCGCTCGCTCACCGCCTCGGTGTACCGCGCCTGGTTGCGGCGCTCGATCGCCTGGATCAGGCTGCGCTTGTCCGGGAAGTAGCGGTAGACGCTGCCGACCGCGATCTCGGCCCGCTTCGCGATCCCGCTCGTCGACGCCGCGTCGTACCCCCGCTCGACCACCTCGGCGCAGGCCGCGTCCAGGATCCGCTCGACCTGCCGGCTGGCCCGGTCCTGGGTCGGCGTCCGGCGGAGCGGATAGGCACCCGATGTCACCATTCACCCATTGTCCACACATTTGGGGACAACGGTTGCCACCTCTGTGTGACAGATTGCCGACAGTTGGTCCTGACAGGGGAGGTTTTCCATGCGCGTCAGCAAAACCGTCGTCGCCGGGGTGGTGTCCGCCGCTCTCGCCGCGTCCGGGGTCGCCGGTACGGCGTACAGCCGTTCACCGGGCAACGATCTGCGGCTGAACCAGATCCAGGTGGTCGGGTCGCACAACTCGTACCACCGCGAGCTCAGCCCCGCCGAGCAGAAGGTGCAACAGCAACAGAACCCGGGATCCGTCGACCTCTGGTACTCGCACGCTCCGATCTCGCAGCAACTGGAGGATCAGAACGTCCGTGCGCTGGAGCTGGATCTCTACCCGGATCCGCAGGGCGGGCTGTACACGTACCCGCTGATCCGCAAGCTGACCGGCCAGGGTCCGCTGACCGACCCGGCGATGGCGAAGCCGGGGATCAAGGTGATGCACATTCCGGACTTCGACTACAACACGAACTGCGACACATTCGTCGTCTGCCTGCAGCAGGTGAAGACCTGGTCGGACGCGCACCCGGCGCACGTGCCGATCGCGATCAACCTCGAGCTGAAGCAGTCCGACCCTGCGGTCGTCGCAGCCGGTGGGGTCAAGGCGCCGCCGTGGGACGCCGCCAACCTGGACAGCGTCGACACCGAGATCCGCTCGGTGTTCAGCGAGAACGAGATCCTGACGCCGGACGACGTCCGCAAGCCGGGCCTGACGCTCGAGCAGTCCGTGCTGACGAAGGGCTGGCCGAAGCTGAACAGCGTCCGCGGCCAGGTGATGTTCTACTTCGACAACGGTGGTCCCGGTGCGATCCGTGACACCTACTCCGCCGGCAAGCCGAACCTCGAAGGCCGGGCGGTCTTCACCCGCGGACCGGAGGGCGCACCGGACGCGGCGGTCACCGAGGTGAATGACCCGCGCGGCGCGAACCAGGCCGAGATCCAGCGGCTGGTGCAGAAGGGCTACCTGGTCCGGACCCGTTCCGACGAGCCGATGGCAACGATCCGCGACAAGGACTACACCCGGCTCGGCATCGCGCTGGCCAGCGGTGCGCAGTGGGTGACCACGGACTTCCCGGTCGCCGGGATGGCGGCCCGGTACGACAGCGACTACGTCGCCAAGCTGCCCGGACACACTCCCGTAAGATGCAATCCCGTCACCGCCTCCGCGAAGGCGGCCGTCTCGGAAGGGTGAACCCATGTCGGAGCACGTGGTCGATGTCAGTTGGAGCCGTGGTGAGTACGACTTCGCCTACGACAGCTACAGCCGCGACCACGAGTGGCGCTTCGACGGCGGTATCACGGTTCCGGCCTCGGCGAACCCGAAGTACCTGGGCAACCCGGGGCCGGTCGACCCGGAAGAGGCGTTCGTGGCGGCGCTGTCGTCCTGCCACATGCTGACGTTCCTGTCGATCGCTGCCCGGAAGCGACTGGTCGTGGACTCGTACGAGGACCACGCGGTCGGCGTGATGGCTCCGGGCAGCTCCGGAAGGCTCGCGATCACGCAGGTCACGCTGAACCCGAAGATCATCTGGAACGGCGCCGAGCCGGACGCCGAGACGGTCGGCAAGATCCACCACCTCGCGCACCAGGAGTGCTTCATCGCGAACTCGGTGACCACCGAGATCATTGTTGCCACTGACAACTGAAACCACCCGCCGGACCAGCCTGAGCCTCGCGCAAACGGCGTCAGGTTGGTCGGCGGGTGGTTCGGGTGCACCGCTGTGGCGGTGCACCTGGCAACGGGTCCGGCGGCGCCGCGCACTGGGCGCCTCTGCGTTGGTCGTGCGACTTCCGTGCGGTCCAGCTCGGTGGGCAGGACCGTCCGGCGCGCCGCCCGGACCCGTTCGTCCGGTTCGCGCCTTACTGCTCGGCGGCGGCGTCGTTCCGGTCGTCGGTGGGGCGGTTCAGGTCGACCGCCAGCAGCTGCTCGAGATCACGGACCTGCTCGGTGGCCATCGTGGTCATCAGTCGGTGGATCGTCATGCCGGTGAGACGCGGACGGCGCCGGGGTATGACGGGAATTCTCGCTGTGACCTGAGTCACCCCGGGAACGGCTACTTCTCGTCGAGCCCGTCGAGCCGGAGCGGGACGAGCGTGCGCGCCTCGTCGTACGGCATACCGCTCAGTTCCAGCAGGTCGACGATCGTCGAGCGGACCTGCCCGAGCACGACCACAGCGGACAGCCCGGTCGGCAGCGGAAGATCCGCTGTACGGCGTCCCAGCTCGCCCAGGACGCGGTGTGCGGCGACCTCGGCGGCCGGCTCGAACAGCGACTCACCGATCAGCCGGGTGCCGTCGGCGAGGCGGTCGAGCAGCATCGGGTACTCGTCGGGCATCGCCTCGTCGCGCCACACCGACACGGCGCAGCGGCGGACCAGCACCCTGGTGTTCCGGATCGCCCGGTCGAGCGGGAGGACCAGGTCGGCAATCTCCTGAACCCCGCCGCGGTGCCGGCGCCGGAACGGTGACAGCCGGACGACCGCGACACCTTCCTCGGCCGCGGTGCGCAGCACCTCGAGTTGCGAGTCACTGGCCCGGGCGCGGCGCAGGGCGTCGGTCATCGCCTCCTCGTCCCGCGCGCGGAGGCCGTCGGCAGTCTCGATCAGGATCTCGGCGAGCTCGTTCAGCACGCCGGCGGCTTGCTGGCGCGGCCGCCGGATCGCTGCGGCAGGAGCGATGGTTGCCGCCGCCAGCGCCACCAGCCCGCCGAGCGCGGCGTCCTGCCAGCGGGAGAACCCCGCGTTCGGGTTGGGGAGCAGGGTCGTGACGATCGCTGCCTGGACACCGGCCTGGGTGGTCATCAGGTTCCCGGCGCCGAGCAGTACGGCGATGCTCATCGCGAGCGCGATCACGAAGACGAGCTGCGCGATACCGGTACCGAACGCCTTCACGAACAGGTCTCCGACACCGACCCCGACCGCGACACCGACCATCACCTCGGCCACCCGGCGCAGCCGCTGCCCGAAGCTGAACCCGAGGCACACCATCGCCGCGACCGGCGCGAAGAACGGCTGTTTGTGGCCGACGACGTACCGCGCGAGCGACCACGCGACACCGGCCGCGAGCGCGCACTGGGCGATGAAGAACACCCGGCTGCGCCAGCGTTCGACCCGCCGCCGCAGCGACGCCCGCGACCGCTCGGCGGCCCGCGGCGCGATGTCGTCGCGCAACTCCCGCAACTGGTCCAACGTCAGCCTGACCGGATCCACCCGCCCATTCTCCGCCGAGCTTGATTCCGTACACCGCGACGCGCCAAGGTTGCCTCATGACCGAGAACAACCGCGAGGACTACGGCAGCTACAGCGTCGACGACGAGGACCAGCTGCAGGCCGAGGACACCTTGGACGACCGGGGCGTCGACGACCTGCTCGACGAGGGGTACTCGCCGCCGGAGAAGTGGTCCGCGGGCGAGGGCTTCGGTACGACCGCCGACGAGGCACTGCAGGGCGAGACGCTGGACCAGCGGGTAGCGCAGGAGGTCCCGGACGTCGACCCGTACGGCGATGACACCGACGACGGCGAGGACGTCGGCGGCCCGGAGGTCGGGCACGCCCGCTCCGGCCGGCTGGTCGCGTCCGACGAGGGCACCCACAGTGACGACGACAGCGAGCTGTACGCCGAGGACGTCGGCATCGACGGTGCCGCCGCCGGGGCCGAGGAGGCCGCCGTCCATGTTGTCGACGAGGACGACTTCGAACTCGAAGACGACGACGAGGAGGACCTGGAGGACTACCGCGACGTCGACCTGGGCGACGTCGGCGACCTCGAGGACTGAGCCTTAACGCTTGGTGACCCTGACCTCCGCGCCGCGGCGGGGGACCAGGGTCACGTTCTTCGCCTGGGGCGGCTCGGGCTCGGGGTTCGGCGCCTGGAAGTCGTACGCCGTGAGGGCCGCGCGAAGGATCTCGGTACCTTCCATCAGCGAGAAGCCGGCGCCGATGCACCGGCGCGCGCCGCCGCCGAACGGAATCCAGGTACCGGGCGCGGGCGGGTCGTCGGACAGGAACCGTTGCGGGCGGAAGTCCTGGGGGTTCGGGAAGTGCTCGCCGTCGCGGTGGACCAGCCCGATCGCGGCCATGATCGTCGTACCGCGCTGCAGCCGGTAGCCGGCGACGTCGGTCGTCTCGGTCACCCGCCGGCCGACCTGGTACACCACCGGGTGCAGCCGCAGCGCCTCCTTGACGATCGCCTCCAGCTCGTCGTCCGCGCCGGCGTCGGCCGCACGCTGCCCGAACGCCAGGTCCTCCGGCCTGCGCGCCAGCTCGTGGAACGCCCAGGCCAGCGCGGTCGCGGTCGTCTCGTGCCCGGCCAGCAGCAACGTGACCAGCTGGTCCCGCAGTTCCACGTCCGACCAGTTGCCGGCGGCAAGCAGCCGGGACAGTACGTCGGTCCGCCCGGCGTACGTGTCGCGCCGCTTCGCGATCTCGTCGTACAGGATCTCGTCGACCTTGCGCTGGGTGTCGAGGTACGTCCGCCACGGCCGGAACCGCAGCAGCGACGGGTAGAACGACCCGAGCATGATCACCGGCGACACCGAGACGATCTTGTCCATCAGCGGGCGCAGCGTGTCCAGCCGGTCCTGGTCGCTGACGCCGAAGACCACCTGCAGGATGATCTCCAGGGTCAGGTTCCGCATCCGCTGGTGCATCCGGAACGGCGTACCGACCGGCCACTTCGCGACCTCGGCGCGGGCCAGTTCGAGCACCATGCCGGCGTACCCGCGCAGCGCCGCGCCGGAGAAGGCCGGCATCAGCTGCTTGCGCATCCGGACGTGGTCCTCGTCGTCGAGCAACAGCAGCGAGTGCGAGCCCATGATCGGCTCCAGCGCGGTGTTCCCCTCGCCGGCGTGCATCACCGCGGGCGGGCTGCCGAACACCTCGCGGATGTGCTCGGGCCGGCTCAGCACCACGCAGACCCGGCTCGACGGCACCAGCCGGATCGTGAACACGTCGCCGTACTTGTCCCGCATCCGTGGGAAGAACGTCCGGCGGTGGCTCGCGAACAGCCAGGTCTGGACCAGCGTCGGAAGTTTCGGACCCGGCGGCAACGTCCGCGCCGTCTGCCGGTCGAGCGTCCGCGAACCGAGCAAAGGTGTCCGACCCATACCCCCAACGCTACGACAGCCGGGTGAACACCAGGCATCCCCCGGCCGAATGCGGAAGGCCCGCCCGAGGGGGGATCGGGCGGGCCTTCCAGGGGTGGGGGTGATACGTCAGGAACGCTTGAAGCGGAGGGTGAGGATCTGGAACGGGCGGAGTTCGAAGGAGACTCGGTTGTCGGTCAGGTCCCGGTCGGCGAGGACGCGTTCGAGCAGGTCGACCTCGGTGACGGAGGCGGCCGCGAACGACGGGGTGACCGTCGCGCGGGAACGACCGCCGGTGGACTCGTACAGCCGGACGACGACGTCACCGGACCGGTCGTCGGCCAGCTTGACCGCCTCGACGATCACGTTGTCGTTGTCCACAGCAACGATCGGCGCGACGCCGTCCGCACCGGTGACGACGCGCTCCGGCAGGTTGATCCGGTAGCCCTCCTCGATCGCCTCCGGAATGCCGGCGCCGACCACGAGCGCGTGGTTGACGACGTGCAGGCCCTGGTCGGTCTTCGGGTCGGGGAACCGCGGCGCACGGATCAGCGAGGTCCGGATCGTAGTGGTGGTGCCACCGTCCTCGCGCGCGGTCCGGTTGATGTCGTGGCCGTACGTCGAGTCGTTGACCACGGCAACGCCGTACCCCGGCTCGCCGACGTGCACCCAGCGGTGCGCCGCGATCTCGAACTTGGCCGCGTCCCAGGAGGTGTTCTGGTGCGTCGGCCGGAAGATGTGCCCGAACTGCGTCTCGGACGCGGACCGGTCCGCGTGCACGTCGACCGGGTACGCCGCCTTCAGGAACTTCTCCGACTCGTGCCAGTCCATCGCGGTCTCGATGTCGACCCGCTTGGTGCCCGGGCGTACCCGTAGCGTCTGGGTGACGGTGGACCGGTTGAAGGACCGCTTGACCACGACCGTCGCAACCCCGTCGGCGGTGCTGAAGTCGACGCTGTCGACCTCGGTCACGTCCCGGACGTTGTTCTTGTAGAACGAGTCGACGTCCCACGCGTCCCAGTGGTTCGGGGTGTCCACGTGCAGCTGCAGAAGGTTGCCCACGGCACCCGGTGCGATGACCTCGCGGCCGGCCTCGACGTCGTACAGCGAGGTGATCAGCCCGCGCTCGTCGATGGTGACCCGGATCAGGCCGTTGTCCAGTACGCCGTTCTCGACCGTGACGGCCTGGCCCTCGCCGGCCGCGATCCCCGCGCCCAGACCGGGGACGCCGCTGCGCGAGTGCGGTGCCGCGTTGAAGACGATCTGCGCGTCGCCGGAGCCCGCCAGCGCCTGCTGGGCCTTGGCGATGATCGCGTTCAGCTCCTCGGCGACCCGCGCGTACGTCGCCTCCGCCTCGCGGTGCACCCACGAGATCGACGAGCCCGGCAGGATGTCGTGGAACTGGTGCAGCAGCGCGACCTTCCACAACCGGTCGAGGTCCTCGTACGGGTACGCGTCGAGCTTGCCCGCGACGACGGCCGCGGCGCTCCACAGCTCGGCCTCGCGGAGCAGGTGCTCGGTGCGCCGGTTGCCCTGCTTGGTCTTGGCCTGCGAGGTGTACGTCGCCCGGTGGATCTCCAGGTAGAGCTCGCCGGACCAGACCGGCGCGTGCTCGCGGTACTCCTCCTCGGCCGCGCTGAAGAACTCGGTCGGCGACTCGATCGTCACCTTCGGCGAGGCCTCCAGGTTCGCCACCCGGCGCGCGGTCGCGACGAACTCACGGGTTGGTCCGCCACCGCCGTCGCCGTACCCGAACGGGACCAGCGAGCGGGTCGCGGCGCCGTTCTCGGCGAAGTTCCGTTGCGCGTGCGCGAGCTCGCGGCCGGACAGGTCCGAGTTGTACGTGTCGATCGGCGGGAAGTGCGTGAACACCCGCGTGCCGTCCAGACCCTCCCACCAGAAGGTGTGGTGCGGGAACTTGTTCTCCTTGTTCCAGGAGATCTTCTGGGTCAGGAACCACTTCGAACCGGACAGCTTCACCAGCTGCGGCAGCGCCGCGGTGTAGCCGAACGAGTCCGGCAGCCAGACCTCCTGGGTGTCGATCCCGTACTCGTCCAGGAAGAACCGCTTGCCGTGCACGAACTGCCGAGCCAGCGCTTCGCCGCCGGGCAGGTTGGTGTCGGACTCGACCCACATGCCCCCGACCGGAACGATGTGGCCTTCGGCGACGGCCTTCTTGAGCCGCTCCCAGACCTCCGGGTAGTTCTCCTTCACCCAGGCGTGCTGCTGCGCCTGCGAGAACGCGAAGACGAGCTCCGGGTACTCCTCGGCCAGCGTGGCAACGTTGGACACGGTCCGGGCCACCTTGCGGCGGGTCTCCCGGAGCGGCCAGAGCCAGGCGGAGTCGATGTGCGCGTGGCCGACCGCGGACAGCTGGTGGGCGCTGGCGTGCGCCGGGCGGCTGAGCACCTCGGTCAGCTCGGCGCGGGCGGCCGTGGCAGTACCGGCGACGTCCTCGTAGTCCAGGGCGTCCAGCGAGCGGCTCAGCGCGCGCAGGATCTCCTTGCGCCGCGGGTCCTGGATCGACAGCTCCTGCTGCAGGCTGTCCAGCGCCTCGAGGTCGAGGATCAGGTCCCACACCTCGGCGTTGAAGATCGCCAGATCGGCGCGGGTCAGGCGGTAGATCGGGTGGTCGCCCAGCCCGGCACCGATGTCGGTCTCGGCGTAGGCGTTGTCGAGCGGGATCTCCGGGTTCGCGGCCCCCTCGACGTAGAACTCCACGTAGTCGCCGGCGGAGGCCGCCGTACCGTCCGGGCCGAGGATCGACAACGGCGCGTACGTCTGCCGCGGGTGCAGGCCCTTGAGCGGCTTGCCCGAGGTGGTATGCACCAGGCCCTCGGCGGAGAACCCAGGACCGCCGCTGAAGCCGAGGTCGATGACCGCCTCGATCTCCCGGCCGGCCCACTCGGCCGGCACCTGGCCGCTGAACTTGAACCAGGCGGTACCCCAGGCCGGGCCCCACGGCTGGCCGATCTCGGCCGGCTCGTAGGTCTGGGCCAGCGCCTCGGCGGGGGTCACGGGCTCACCGGGTGCGTGCCACACCTGGATGTCCAGCGGGACGGCCGCGCCGTAGATCGCGGGGCGGAGCCGCTCCCGCAGGGCGCGCCTGAGCCGCTCCTCGATGAGTTGACGGTCGTCGTGCACGAAATCAGCCTCCGGGGAAGGATCCTCACGCGGCCGCCGCGGCCGCACGGATGACAACGCTGTCACACCGACCCCGGATGCGTCCAGACACAGTTTGTCTCTCGCTGTGTGGAATCTCGCTGCGTAGCGGTTGGGTTGCGGCGGCCGGCACAACTACCCGCACGGCCTCATTCTTGTCTAGGTTGTCCTGCATGGATCGCCCCCGCCTGCTGACCCCTGCCCGGCCGACTGGGTTGACCCGCCGTAGCCTGCTGGGCCTGGGCGCTGCCGCCGCGTCGGGCCTGGTGCTGCCCGGCTGCTCGCGCGGCCGCGCCGACGAGCCCGCGCCGTCGGGTTCGGGCGTGTTCGCCACCGGCAACAAGGGCGGCGTCTACTACTCGTTCGGTGCGGCGCTCAGCGCACTGACCAGCGAGGTCACCGGCGTCGAGCTGAAGCCGGTCGTGACCAATGGGTCGGTGGAAAACCTGCGCCTCGTCGCCGCCCGCAAGGCCGACCTCGGGTTCTGTACGTCGGACTCGGCGCTCGCGGCGTACGAGGGCACCGGCGAGTTCAGCAACGGGTCGGGGCTGCGGTTCTACGCGTTGGCCCGGGTGTACGACAACTACGTGCACGTCGTCGTACCGATGTCGTCGAAGGCGACGAGCCTGGACGACCTGTTCCCGAGCAAGGCCAACCCGTTGCGGAAGATGGTCGTCGGGGTCGGTCCGAAGAACTCCGGGACCCAGATTGTCGCCGACATGATCCTGGACAACGCCCGGCGCGACCTGATCGCGAAGAACCCGACGCTCGACCCCGCGAAGGTCGACGTGATCCGGCGGAACATGACGCTGGAGGAAATGGTGGCCGCCATCCAGCCGCAGGGCCACGAGACCCACGGTTCGCTCGACGCGTTCATCTGGAGCGGCGGGGTGCCGACCGACCCGATCGCGAACCTGCAGAAGGGGATCGGGTTCCGGTTGCTGGACATCGGCGCCGTCGCCGAGGAGATCGCGCTGCAGAAGTTCGGCGGGTTCCTGGTCTCGGCGATCCCGCCGTCGCAGTACGGGCTGGCCAGTTCGGTACCGACGCTGGCGGTCCCGAACTACCTGATCGCGAAGCCGAACCTGTCGGACTCCTGGGCCTGGTGGACGGTCAACACGCTGTTCCGCCGGCAGAACGACCTGATCAAGGGCACCCCGACGCCCGGCGGTACGCCTGGCAGCGGTGGTCACCCGGAGGCCGGCGCGCTGGACCCCCGGTCCGCGATCGCCACCATGCCGGTCCCACTGCACCCCGCAGCCGAGCGCTGGTACCGGCAGAACCACATCTGACCCGCCGCCTGCCCCCTGGCAAGTGCGGCTCTAGGCGTCGTAGTCGTCGATCAGGGGGACGCGGACCTCGATGACGAGGCCGCCGCCGATCGGGGGGCGGGCGACCACGCGGCCGCCGACCCGGGCCGCCTCGGAGCGGACGATCGCCAGGCCGAGACCGGTGCCCGGCATCTCCCGGTGGTGGGCGCTGCGCCAGAACCGCTCGCCGACCTTCTTCAGGTCGCGGGAGCCGAGGCCCAGACCGTGGTCGCGCACCGACAGCACGACTTCGGTGCCGTCCCGGGTGACCGAGACCTCCACCGGCGGTGCCCCGTACTTGGACGCGTTGTCGAGCAGTACGTCGAGGATGTCGTCGACCTCGAGCTCGGGCGCGACTCCGCCCGGCACCATCTCGCCGACGATCAGCTCCATGTCGTCGGCGGCGTACACGGCCTTCCAGCCGACCAGCCGCTCCTTCACCGCCTGGGCCAGGTCCAGCGGCTCTTCGTTGCCCTCGGCATCGGCCGCGGACGGGCGGTCGGAGCCGGCCAGCCGGGACAGCCGCTGGACGATCCGGCCGAGCCGGTCGATGTCGCTGAGCGCGAACCGCGCGGTCGGCGACAGCCGGGACAGGCCCTCGATGTGGATCCGGGCCGACGTCAGCGGCGTCCGCAGCTGGTGCGAGGCGTCGGCGACGAACTCGCGCTCACGTTGGCGGGCCTGGTGCAGGCTCAACGCCATCGAGTTGAAGCTGTCACCCAGCCGCCGCAGTTCCGGTGCCCGGCCGTCGGTCGACACGCGCGTGTCGAGGGCGCCCCGGGTGATCTGGTGAGTCGCGTTGTCGAGGTCCTGCAGCGGCCGCAGCACCCAGCGGGTGATCGGCCGGACGATACCGACGATGATCGCGCCGATGCTGATCAGCAGCCCGCCGAGGAGCAGCAGCAGCCCGCTCTGTACCTGGTCCCGGGCCTTCTCGGTCGGCACCCGGAGGACGGCGGCACCGAGCACGCTGCCGTTGTTGACGACCGGACGGGAGACGATCATCTCGCCGGACCGCCACGGCCACAACGCCGGCGGCTCGGGTGGCAGGCGGCCGGCCAGCGTACTGTGCAGCGCCGCCGCGATGTCGTCCTGCTTGACGTCCACGCCCGACACCGACGTGGCGACCACCCGGGAGTCCACGTCGACGACGAACACCGGCGTGTTGTAGAGCTCCTGGTACCGCACCGCGAGCTCACGCAGGTTCGCGATGTCGCCGGTCTGCAGCGGGGACTCGGCCATCGCGGCGAACCAGTCCGCGTCGTTGCTCCGGGACAGGAACAGCGTCCGCGACGTACTCGTCGCGATGAAGTTCGCGAGCGGGATCACCGCGACGATCGCCAGCGCGACGACCATCGGGACGAGGGACTGCAGTAGTCGACGGCGCAACGGTCAGTCCGAACCCAAGCGGTAGCCGACGCCGCGGATGGTCTGCACCAGCTCCGGCCGGCCGAGCTTGGCGCGCAGGCTGGCCACATGCACGTCCATGGTCCGCGACGACGCCTCGAACACCGACTGCCAGGCGTAGAGCGCCACCTGTTCCCGGGGGACCACCCGGCCGTGGTGTGCGGCCAGTACTGCGAGCACGTCGAACTCCTTGCGGGTCAGGCTGATGGGCTTGTCCGCCACCTGCACCGTCCGGGCCTCGATGTCGACGGTCAGGTCGCCGACAGTCACCCGGGGGCGGGGCTGCAAGAGACCGGTACGACGAAGTACAGCATCGATACGGGCCAGGAGTTCGGAAATCGCAAACGGTTTCACCACATAGTCGTCGGCGCCGCTGCGCAGCCCGCGAACCCGGTCGGCCGCCTCGCCGCGCGCGGTCACCGCGATCACCGGTACGTCGGAGACCGTGCGGATCTGCCGGCACACGTTGATACCGTCCCCGTCCGGCAACCCGAGGTCCAGCAGGACCAGGTCGCCAGGATCCGCCGCCAGGGCGTCCGCGGCCGTCCGGACGTGCGTCACCATCAGGCCGTAGCGCCGCAAGGCGGGTATCAGGGCATTGGCGATATCGAGATCGTCCTCGACCAGCAGAATCCGGACCGCGCCACTCATGCGGTGATCGTAGGCCAGGTCACGGCCCGATGTGTCAGATCTTGGTAAAGACGTAATCACGCGACTCCGCGCAGTGTTCGGCAACATTAACCTTCCGGACACAGGAGGGAATCGCTTCATGACTGTCGGTGTTGGTGCCGAGGGCCTGGCCACGCCCTCCGACGAGGAACTGGCCGAGTACGAGCAGGAACGCCCCGCTCGGCGGCTCCGCCCTGCCCTGAATCTGGTGATTTCGGTCTGGTGCGCAATCATCAGCGTCGGCGTGCTGGCACAGGTCTTCTTCCCTCTACCACAAGGCACGCAGTTCTACTTGGTGATCTTTCTCGCAGCGGTTCTGCCGATCACCCTGCTCTGTTACCGGGGCTTTCCGGGTCGTCGGGGCAGCCACGACGACCCGGGGATCCTCGACTGGGTCCTCGCGGTTGTTGCCTTGGCAGTCTGTGTCTACCCGCTCTTCGACTTCGACGGCTACCTCGAACGCCGCCAGACGCCGACGGCCTTGGATGTCGTTGCCGGTGCCATCTTGTTGGTGCTGCTGCTCGAGGCGTGCCGTCGTACGACCGGCTGGGTGTTGCCGGTGTTCAGCCTGGTCTTCATCGCTTACGCGTACTACGGGGGCTACTTGCCCTACACGTGGTCGCTCGCACATCAGGGCTTCAACTTCGACGCGATCATCGCGCAGTTCACGATGGGTACGGCGGGGTTCTACGGCACACCGTTGGCCGTCGCGGCGTCGTACATCGTGCTGTTCACCATCTACGGCGCAGTGCTCGACTACTCGGGCGCGGGCAAGTTCTTCATCGACCTGTCCTTCGCGGCCTTCAAGCGCAGCCGTACGGCACCTGGGCGGACCGTGACGCTCGCGGGCTTCCTGCTCGGCAGCGTGTCCGGTTCGGGTACGGCGACCGCGGTGTCGCTCGGTACGGTCTCGTGGCCGATCCTGCGTCGCGCCGGGTATCCGCCGGAGCCGGCGGGCGGGATGCTCGCGGCGTCCGGGATCGGCGCGATTCTGTCACCGCCGACGCTCGGGGCGGCCGCGTTCATCATCGCGGAGTTCCTGCAGGTCTCGTACCTGAAGGTGCTCGGGTTCGCGGTGATCCCGACGATCCTGTACTACCTGGGGATCCTGCTCGCGATCGAGATCGACGCCCGCAAGCACGGGACGACATCGGCGCCGGGGTCCGGCGGCTCGGCGTGGCGGTTGCTGCTGCGGTTCGGGTACCACTTCCTGTCGCTGTTCGTGATCATCGCGTTCATGGCGGTCGACGTACCGCCGTTCAAGGCCGTCGTCTACGCGGTGATCATCCAGTTCGGGCTGTCGTTCCTGGACCGTGAGCATCGGTTGACTGCCGGTCCGCTGTTCAAAGCGCTTGCCCAGGGCACCCGTTCGGTGCTGCCGGTGGCGGCGACCTGCGCGACCGCGGGCGTGATCGTCGCGGTCACCACGCAGACCGGGCTCGGGCTGAACCTGGCCGAGATCATCGTCGGTGCGGCGCGCGGGCTGACCTCGAACCACACGGTGGTGCTGATCCTGACCGTGGTGCTGTCCGCGCTCGCGGTGCTGATCCTCGGGTTGGCGGTGCCGGTGACCGCATCCTTCATCATCGCGGCGGTGATCATCTCGCCGGCCCTGGTGAACCTCGGCGTCACGCAACCCGAGGCGTACATGTTCATCTTCTACTACGCCGTGTTGTCCGAGGTGTCGCCGCCGACCGCCTTGGCCGCTGTCGCGACGGCCGCGATCACCGGTGGCAAGGTGATGTCGACGATGTGGCAGGCGTGGAAGTACACCCTGCCGGCGTTTCTGGTCCCGTTCGCGTTCGTACTCACCGACAACGGTGCGCATCTGCTCGGTCAGGGCTCGTTCGCGGGCATGGTGTGGACCACGCTGGTGTCGATGCTGGCCGTCGCCGCGCTCGCGGTGGTGACGGGCGGTTGGATCTTCGTCTCTTGTGGCTGGCTGGAGCGGGCGGTCTGCGTACCGGCGGCGCTGCTGCTGCTGTACCTCGCGCCCGTAACTGTCACGGCCGGAATCTGTTTGCTACTTGTTGCCGTCGTCATCAATCTGGTCCGGCGGCAACGCCAGGCCACTGCCGAGGAAGGAACCGCTGGATGAGATTCCGTGGTCTCGTGGCGCTCGTTGCCGTTGTGGGGCTTACTGCCTGTGGTGGTCAGCGCCAACCGGCCGGCTCCTCGGACGGTGGTGGACGGCTGACGATTGCCACCGGCAACACGACGGGCGTGTACTACCAGCTCGGTGGTGCGCTGGCCTCGGTGATCTCGGCCAAGATGTCCGGCTATCGCGCCACGGCGAGCGAGACCGGCGCCTCGGTGCAGAACATCCAGGGGCTGGTCAGCGGCAACTACGACATCGCGTTCTCGCTCGGTGACTCGGCCGCGGACGCCGTCAACGGTGTGAACAGCTTCAAGTCCAAGCAGGACGTGGTCGCGCTCACCCGGCTGTACAACAACTACACCCAGGTCGCCGTACGGACCTCGGCGAACATCACGTCGATCGCCGACCTGAAGGGCAAGCGGGTCTCCACCGGCTCGCCGAACTCGGGTACCGAGGTGATCGCCCGCCGGCTGCTCGAGGCGGCCGGGCTCGATCCCGCGCACGACGTGACGGCGCAACGTCTCGGTCTGCCGGAGTCGGTGGACGCGATGAAGTCCGGGTCGATCGACGCGCTGGTCTGGTCCGGTGGCCTGCCGACCGGCGGCATCACCGATCTGGTCACGAGCATGGGCAATGGTGTGAAGCTCTTGCCGATCACGGATCTGCTGCCCAAAATGCAGGAGAAGTACGGCTCGGTCTACTCGGCCGCACCGATCCCGGCGGCGACCTACAAGCAGCCGGCCGACGTGCAGACGATCGTCGTACCGAACGTGTTGCTGGTCCGCAAGGACATGAAGGACGAGCTGGCCGAGCAGCTCACGAAGACCCTCTACGACAACAAGGACGCCCTGGTCGCGGTGAACGCGGCCGCGAAGGGCATCACGCTCGACAACGCCGACAAAACCGACCCGGTGCCGCTGCACCCGGGCGCGAAGAAGGCGATCGACGGCTTGCGGTGACAACTTGCTGGGTACCGGTGCTTGTTGCGCCCGTCCCCGCATTCTGGACCGTCCTCCCCCGCACACCAGGCGCAGCGGGGGAGGACGCAGGCCGGCTCCCACGACCAGGCGCAGTGGGAGCCGGCCTGATCGTGGGAACCGGGTCTACTCGTCCTCGGTGGGTATCGCGGTGCCGTACAGGTAGTGCGACAGCGCGGAGTCACGCTTCGGGTGGGCGTGGTACTTGATCGGCACGACACGTCCCTCCGCGCTGTCCCAGGCGTTGTCGGCCATCCGCCACATCCGGTGCGCGAGCCGCCCGGCCATCCCGGTGTGCGGTGACACCGGGTGTGCTCTGGTCGGCGCGATCTCCTCGGCCTCGAGCAGGTCCTCGGTCAGCGTATTCACGTGGGTGTCGTCGAGCTCTTCGCAGAGTTGGCGGCTGTACGTCGCCTCCATCGACTCGTGCTCGTCGAGCAGCCGGTCGATGTGCCGCCACAGCTCGTCGTGCTGCAGATGCAGGAACCGGCTGTCGCCGTACTGCCGTCCCTTCAGGTAGCGCAGCGAGCGCTCCAGCTCCTTCGCGTTGCCGACATACCTGGTGACCAGCCCGGCACCGTCGGGAAGCCTCCGTACGTGCGGGAGGAGCACGTCCTCGACCGCCGCCAGATGCTGCGCCGCGATCGCGTAGAACCAGTCCGTCTGATGCCGGTGCTCCGGATGCGCCGCATCCGGATGATGAGCCGGCTCAGCCAACTCCCGAATCCGCGCATGTTCGTAACTGAGGGCCATTTCGAGCGTCGAAGCGGTCACAAAAACCACCTCCAGAGGGTTACTCCCCAGCCTCTCCCCATCCCCCCGTAACCGCAACCACCCCTAACCGCTCCGTAACCCCACCCCCGCCCCGGCACCCACACGGCACCCACCCCTGCACCACAACCCTCTGCCACTCCACCCACCACCCGCCCGCACCCGCACCTGCCCCCGAACCGCAGCGCGTGCACCCAGCCCACTGCCACTCCACCACCCGCACCCACCGCTGCATCACAACCTCCACCACTCCGCCACACCACCCGCCCGCATCCGCACCTGCCCTCCAACCGCAGCCGCGTGCACCTGAGCCCACTGCCACTCCACCACCCGCAGCCACCACCCGCAGCCACCACCCGCAGCCACCACCCGCAGCCACGACCCAAGGCCACCGCCACCCGCGGCCACGCCTGCACCCGACCGCAGCCGCGTGCACCCCAGCCCGCTGCCATCCGCATCACCCGCAGCCACCACCCGCAGCCACGACCCAAGGCCACCGCCACCCGCGGCCACGCCTGCACCCGACCGCAGCTGCGTGCACCTCAGCCCACTGCCAACCACCACCACGCGCGGGGCCGCCTCGCGGCCACCGCCACCCGTGGCCGCGCCTGCACCTCGCGCCTGCCCTTGGGCCCGTAGCGGAGTCTCCCCCCGCCGCGCCCGCAGGCGCCTGCATCTCCGACCGATGGCTGCGGTTGCACCGCCGCCTGCCAGTTGCACGTGCCGCGCGTGCATCCACGCAGCTCCGCGGGCCCGCGCGTGCGAACGCCCGCCGCGGTGGGCGGCGGGCGTTCGGGTGGGTGGGGGTGGGGTCAGGCGTCCGAGCTCTTCTTCCAGAGGTTGATGCCGGCTTCTACGGCGTCGGCGTCGATGGCCTCGAGTTCCTCCGGGGAGAACTTCAGGTTGCGGACCGTGGCGAGGTTGTCCTCGAGCTGGGCGACGCTGGAGGCGCCGATCAGTGCGCTGGTCACGCGGTCGTCGCGCAGGGTCCACGCGAGCGCGAGCTGCGCCACCGACTGACCGCGTTCCTTCGCGATCTCCGCCAGCGCGCGGACGTGCTTGAGGGTGTCCTCGGTCAGCGAGTCCGGGTCGAGCGACTTGCCCTGCGCCGCCCGCGAGTCCGACGGGATGCCGTCCAGGTACCGGTTAGTGAGCACACCCTGCGCGAGCGGCGAGAACGCGATCACGCCGACCCCGAGCTCACCGACCGCGTCGAGCAGGTCCTCCTCGATCCACCGGTTCAGCATCGAGTACGACGGCTGGTGGATGAGCAGCGGCGTACCGAGCTCCTGCAGGATCCGCGCCGCCTCCCGCGTCCGGTCCGCCGAGTACGACGAGATACCGGCGTACAAAGCCTTGCCCGAGCGGACCGCCGCGTCCAGCGCGCCCATCGTCTCCTCGAGCGGCGTGTCCGGGTCGAACCGGTGCGAGTAGAAGATGTCGACGTAGTCCAGGCCCATCCGGCTCAGCGACTGGTCCAGCGAAGCGAGCAGGTACTTCCGCGAGCCGCCGCCCTGACCGTACGGCCCCGGCCACATGTCGTACCCGGCCTTGGTCGACAGGATCAGCTCGTCGCGGTACTTCTTGAAGTCCCGCGCGTAGTGCGTCCCGAAGTTGGTCTCGGCCGACCCGTACGGCGGGCCGTAGTTGTTCGCCAGGTCGAAGTGCGTGACGCCGAGGTCGAACGCCCGCCGCAGGATGTCCCGCTGCGTCGCGAACGGCTTGTCGTCACCGAAGTTGTGCCACAACCCCAGCGAGATCGCCGGAAGCTGCAGCCCGCTCCGGCCCGTCCGCCGGTAGCTCATCTGGTCGTCATACCGGCTCTCGGCCGCCACGTAGTCAGTCACGGAACCCCAGTCTGCACCATGTCACAACAAGTTCAAACCCCCTTGTTTTCAAGCAGAAACCTCATAACTGAGACCAAGAACCCGGACTTCTTGATCGTCAGACGAGGTCTGCCCAGGGTGCTGGCGGGGCGGTGGTGAAGAAGTGGAGGAGGTTGAGGAGGCGGCTGGTGGTGGGGGCCGTCCAGTGGCGCTGGTTGGGCCAGGGGGCGGCTTGGAGCTTGGACAGGGCCCAGGACAGGTGGAACCAGAGGACGGCGGCGGCGAGTTCGTGTTCGGTGGTTGGGGAGTCGGTGTGGGCGAGGTATTCGGGGAGGAGGGATGCGACGTCGGTGAGCGGCAGTTTCGCGAAGTCCATCGCGGGTGGGGCCCAGGCGGCGTCACCCCAGTCGATCAGCGCGCGCAGATCGTTGGTCGTACCGACCAGAAGGTTGTGCGCGGCAACATCCCCGTGGATCAGCACCTTCGGACCCCCGGCGTCGATCTCCTCCGCCAGCCGCGTGAACCACCCACTCAACCAACTCGCCGACCCCGAATCGACATACCCCCGCTCCGCCAACTCCTCAACCGTCCCCCAAGGATCCCCCCAACCATCCTCCGCCAACCCACCCAACCCACCCTGTTGTAGGTGGTGGAGGGCGGCTAGTTGGTGGGCTAGGGATTGGGGGGTGGTGGTGGGTTCGGTGCCGTGGATTCGGCGGGTGATCAGGTACGGGGCATCGAGGACGATTCGGGTTGGGTCGTAGGTGATGATCTCGGGCGTCAGGACCCCTGCTGCGCGGGCGGCGGGTACTACGACGGATTCTTTGTGGAGGTCCGCTTCGTAGCCGGGACGGCTGATGCGGAGAAATAGGGCTTCGCCGAGGATGAAGGCTCGGTTGGCCACTCCGCCGCGGACCTCCCGGATCTGGTCAGGGTCCACGCCATGCTGCTTGGCGATGGCGGCCAGTTCGGCCTCTGGGTACGGCGGCATTCATTGAGTTTGATGTACTGCGGACGTGCGTGTCGATGTGGATCCGAAGACGGCCGGGCGCCGTGAGTTCTATGCGCTGTTGAACTCCGTGGTCGTCCCGCGGCCGATCGCGTGGGTGTCGAGCCGGTCGGCGGACGGCGTACTGAACCTGGCGCCGCACTCGTTCTTCACGGTCGCGTCCGTACAGCCGCCGATGGTGCAGTTCACCTCGGTCGGCCGGAAGGACAGCCTGAACAACGTCGAGGCGACCGGCGAGTTCGTGGTGAACTTCGCCGCCGAGCCGCTCTACGAACAGGTCAACGCGTCCGGTACGAACTTCCCGCCCGACGTCTCCGAGTTCGAGGCGATCGGCGTCACCGCCGAACTGTCCCGAACTGTCGGCGTACCGCGCGTGGCCGAGTCGCCGGTGGCGATCGAGTGCACGCTGCACACCACGATCCCGATCGGCGACTGCACGCTGGTGATCGGACAGGTCCGGCACCTCTCGATCGACGCGAGCATGCTCGACGGCAACCACCCGGAGGTCCGCAGGCTCCGCCCGCTCGCCCGCCTCGGCAAAGACGAATGGAGCACCCTAGGCGAGGTCCGCGAAATCTCCCGCATCCGATACTCCGACTGGCCGGGCCACTTCACACCCCCGGATCTGTAACCGTCGCAGGTTGGTCGAGCAACTGCTAGATCTCCTGCTACTCCGAGGCGCCCGGAGTTCCAAGTGTTGTCGCCAGCAGCCACCCCGGCACGGTCGAGCGCCTAAGGATGCGGACGGCGCCAGGATTCACAACAGGCAGCCACGGCGCAGCCAGCCGACCGGGCCATCCGTTCGTACTCCGCCGGCATTCCCGGACCGGTACTGGAATGCACCCGGTGCACATGGGAGTTCGCACGCAGATCGCTTCGTCGCGTGCGGCACGTGGGCGCGCCCGAGGCCGTCGCCGGGCGTGTAGCCGAGCTCCTGCGCGGCCGTCGAGCCGGCGTCGCGGGGGTGGTATTCCGAGACGCGGAGCGGCATCGTCGGGGGGTGGCGCGGGCGCCGGAGGCCGTCGGTGAGCGTGCAGGCGAGCTCCAGCGCGGTGGTCGGGCTGGCGTCGCGGAGGTGGTACTCCGAGACGCTGAGGGGCTGGTACGTCGGGATCGTGGTCGCGCGGTACTCCATCAGGTCGCCGTACCTTCTTCGGCTGGGCCGGCCTGGCCCGCATCACGCGGCACTTGGCTGCTCGGAGCCAGGCGACGGCTGCGCGTGGCGTGGGTCTTCCCCGGCGTGATCAGGAGCCGTGGGTCGGCTCGCGGGGGGCTAGTAGGCGGGCTAGGGATTCGAGTTGGGGGGACAGGTGTAGTGGGTCGTGGTCGGTGGAGGAGATTGTGGCGGGGTGCCAGGTAAGGGCGGGGGTTGCCAGGTAGACGTCGGGTGAGAGGGGGCCTGGGTCGCGGGAGTAGCAGCGGGCGGCGAGGCGCATCATCAGGCCGAGTGCGGGGATGAAGCTGAGGTCCTCGATGACGTGCAGTATCAGGGTGTCGCGGGCCGGGAGGGCGGCTAGCACGCCGTACGGCGGTGGTTCGAGGTGGAGGGTCTCGCGGAGGACGGTGTCTAGGACGAGGGCGCGTGAGGCGGCGTATCCGTTGCCGTTGATGAAGGTGATTCGGATGCCGTCCTCGTCGACGGTGACGGCGTGGTCCTCGAGGTGGCGGAGGTTCGCCAGGCCGAAGCGGTCGGCTTCCGACCAGGTGAGGTCGAGGTCGCTCGGGTCCAGGAACATCGAGATCACGCCGTTGTGGTCCGTGGACGGGACCGCGATCAGGCCGGGCAGGAAGTCGGCGCGATCGATTGTCCAGTCGGGCGGCAAGGCGTCGCGTGGGACGATTCGCTGGATCAGTTCGCGTTCGGGGTCGGCGGGTAGTGGCGGTGAGCCCTCGCGGAGTTGGGACAGGACCTCGGTGAAGTGTTGTTCGACCAGTGCGGGCCAGTGGTCCTCCTCGATGCCGGCGGCGGCGCGGGCGAGGTTGCTCAGGCCGAGCAGTGGTTTGTCGGCGGATTCGTCGACGGGCACGAGTGCGGCGCCGCCTCGGTAGGTGAGGGCTAGGCCGAGGTCGGCGGTCGTTCGCAGGGCCAGGTGGACGAGGCGGTCTGCCTGGCGTCGGGACAGGGGTGGCAGGGCGGGGTCCGGTACGAAGAAGTCGTTGCCTTGGGCATGTTTTGTGGTGTCGACGGGCATCGCGGGCCTCCGGATCTGTGCGGCGGTGGGGAAGTCGCCAGAGAAGGTACGAGGATCGGACCCTGCCGAAACCGGCGATCTGCACCTGTGGACAAGTCGCTGGTCCAGGGAGGTTGGTGCGGTGGGTGCGCACGCGCGGGTTGCGTCGGTGTACCTGGGCGGAGTGGCGCCGGAGGCGCGGCGGGGGTGAGAGGCGGCCGGGTGAGGTGCTTTGGGTGGTGGGGGGGCAGCTTGCTGAGGGGTGGCCCGGCGAGGCGGCGATGGGTGAGGGCGCGGTGAGGTGAGGTGCGGACGGGGCGAGGGCTCGGTGAGGGCGCATTGCGTGAGGGGTGCCTGGGCCGAGGGGCGCCGGAGGCGTGACGGGGTGAGAGGCGGCCGCGTGAGGTGCTGTGGGTCGGGTTGGGCTGGTCCGGCGAGACGGTGCTGGGTTGAGGG